>JBMOKS010000493.1:0-9792 GCA_049324355.1 Bacteroidota bacterium | reverse complement strand
GTCGCTGGGTCACCCCCTCGGAGCTTCCGGTGCCAGGATCATGACCACGCTGATCAACGTATTGAAGCAAAATAACGGCGGCCTCGGCGTGGCGGGTATCTGCAATGGCGGCGGCGGCGCTTCGGCAATCGTCCTCGAGAACGCCTAATTTTTTGAAACACAACAATATGAGCAGCCTTGCGTTTATTCGCAGGGCTGTTTTATTTTTGATCCTCCGAGTAATATTATGAAACAGGTTCTCTCATGGTTTTTATGCCTCTGTAGTTTCTTCCCCGTTTTGGCGCAGAAAGAAGTGCGCACCTATCACGATCCGCAAAAGATCCATATCCAGGAGAAGTATTTTGTATCGAGCGAAGATGAGACCACCATGATAGGGCCGTACAAGCGGTATTACGAAAATGGAAACATGATGATAGAAGGCAGCTTTGACGACGGAAAGAAATCGGGAGCCTTCACCGAATTCCATGAAAACGGAAAACCAGCGCGCAAGCTTACCTACGTGAATGGACTTCGTCATGGTGTGGTAGAAGTATTTAACGATGAAGGCCGTCCCGTACAGAAAGCATATTACCAAAACGATATTCTCACCGACAGCATTCAGTTGTTTTTCGACAACGGCCAGGTAAAAGGCGAAACCTATTTTGTAAAAGGCAAACCCGAAGGACTCGTCAAAGAATATTACCCTTCAGGAAAGCTCAAAAAAGAGATCAACTATAAAAAAGGAAAGCCCAACGGCATTACCCGCACTTTCTACGAAGAAGGGAAAGTAGAAACCGAAGCCAACTATGTGAACGGTGTGTTGAAAGGATATTATAAAACCTATTACGCCAACGGCCAGCTGGAGACGGTCTCAACCATGGCCGAAGGTTCGAAGAACGGACAATACAAAACCTACGACCGCGAAGGCCACCTGATACTCGAAGGAAACTTCCTCGAAGGGAAACTTCACGGCGACAACCTCGCCTACTTCGCCGACGGAAGCATTCAACACCGGTTTAATTACAAGGAAGGGAAAAAGACAGGCACCAACCTGGAATATTTTAGCAATGGCAAGATCAAAGTAAAAGAAACGACGTCGTTGAACGGTGCCGAGCTCACCCAATACAATTATAACGACAAAGAAGAGCTGCTCTCAGAAAAGAAATTCAAGAACGAAAAGCCCCACGGCGAGTGGATATTTTATTTCGAGGGCCTTAAAACTCCTCGTATCAAAGAAAATTATGAAGCCGGCAAGCTCACCGGCCTGCGATATACTTACCACCCCAACGGAAAAACAGCCAGCGAAGAAACTTATAAATTCAACTTATTGACGGGCCCTTTCAAAACATACCGTGACGATGGCACTTTAGAATCGCAAGGCGAGCACCGCTCCAACCGCCGCCACGGACTATTCACCAGCTATCACCCCAACGGCAAGATCAAAGAACAAGGCGAATATATCGCAGACAAAAAACACAAAGAGTGGAAAGAATACGATGAACAAGGGAACCTGAAAAAAGTCTATGTTTTTCGCGCGGGCCTCTTGCAGGATACTAAGAACAACTAATCACACCTTTCTGATTCGAACTGCGGGCTCAACCTGGTGGGAATACCCGAAACCGGGCAGTTTGGAACCCTTTATCTTTGCGCGCCCAGGTAAGCTTTGATCTGGCGAGGCCCGTTCGGCGCGCACAGCACACGCTGGATCATGGCTACGCACCCAACCTCGCTCCGATCGGAACTCTCACCCCTCCACCAAAACCTTTATCAAAACATTTTAAACTTCATCCTATAAACCGTTAATTTGAACCCTCATTCACCCTATGCAAGCCATCAAAGAAACCAAGTTCAATTTCCCCGGCCAGACCGGCTTTTACAGCGGTAAAGTACGGGACGTATACTACTTTGATAACTTCATGGCCATGGTCGCCACAGACCGCATCTCGGCCTTCGACGTGATCCTCCCGAAAGCCATCCCCGACAAAGGACGGGTATTGAATCAGATAGCTGCCTTTAATCTCAATGCCACCAAAGACATCGTCCCTAACTGGGTCATCGCCACCCCAGACCCTAATGTAACTATTGGTTTTAAATGCGAACCCTTTGCCGTAGAAATGGTCGTGCGCGGCTACCTGGCTGGTCACGCGTGGCGCGAATACAAGGCCGGGAAACGTACACTTTGCGGTGTACCACTCCCCGAAGGATTAAAACAAAATGATAAACTGCCCGCCCCCATCATTACCCCCACCACAAAAGCGAAGATCGGTCACGACGAAGACATCTCCCGCGAAGAGATCTTAAGACGTGGCATCGTGAGTGAAAGTGACTATAAAATGCTGGAGGATTATACGCTCAAACTTTTTCAGAAAGGATCTCAACTGGCTGCCCAACGCAACCTGATCCTCGTCGACACCAAATACGAATTCGGTAAATATCATGGGAAAATCTACCTCATCGACGAAGTTCACACACCTGATTCGTCGCGGTATTTTTACGCCGAAGGATACGAAGCTCGCCAACGCGCCGGAGAACCGCAAAAACAGCTTTCAAAGGAATTTGTTCGGCAATGGCTGATCGAAAATGGTTTTCAGGGCAAAGACGGACAACGTGTACCCGAAATGACCGATGCCATCGTGTCTTCTATCTCCGCACGGTACAAGGAACTCTACCAGCAGGTGCGGGGTGAAAAACTCGACGCCGTTGATTATGCCGCTATACTGCCACGTATCGAGCAAAACATCCGTAATTCCATAAATTCCATTACTTTAGAAAAGCAGAAAAAGTAAGAATTTGAGCTATATTGCAGACTTATGAAATATACTATCGATAAGCAGGAAAAGTACAGTTTACTGCGCCTCCACGAGGAGAAGCTTGATTCCAGCGTAGCCCCAAATTTGAAATCAGAGTTAATCACCCTTCATGCCGAAGGTGTTCGTAATATTATCCTGGATCTTTCTGAGGTTAAATATACGGATTCATCGGGCCTCAGCGCATTGCTCGTAGGCAATCGTATCGTTCAGGAAGACGGTGGCATTTTTGTGTTAGCCTGTCTTTCAGATCATACCACCAAGCTGATCAAAATATCACAACTGGACAGCGTGCTCAATATCCTTCCCAAAGTGGAGGAAGCCATTGACGCCGTATTCATGCACGAAATAGAGAAAGACCTTAAAGACAGCGATGGAAATTAAAGATCCATCGCTCTGCTAACCTATCCTAAATATAAGGCCAGAACGGCAATCGTTTTGGCCTTTTTGTTGGCGATCAAAAAACGAATAATCAACCAGTGAGTTTTAAGATTACCATCCTCGGATCCAGTGGCGCGCTTCCGGCCTTCGGCAGGTTCACCTCTTCGCAGCTGGTGGAAATTCAGAACCGCCATTTCCTGGTAGACTGCGGCGAAGGAACTCAGATGCAGCTCATGCGTTTCCAAGCCAACCTTCACCGGATCAATCATATTTTTATCAGCCACCTGCACGGCGATCATTACCTCGGACTCATGGGATTGATCTTCTCTATGCACTTGTTGCGCCGCACCAACGATCTTCATTTGTACAGCCACCGCGGATTAGATGAGATCATCACCACCCAGCTTCGCTATTCACAATCTGCACCGTCGTTCAAGATCGTTTTCCACAGACTCAACCACGACGTGCGCGAAACCATCTTCGAAGACGACGCCCTCACGGTAGAAACCATCCCACTCGCCCACCGCATCAGCTGTTCCGGCTTCCTATTCCGCGAAAAATTAAAACCCCGTCGTATCGATAAAGCCAGGTTGCCACAGGGATTGCTGATCCGACAGATCGCCAATCTCAAAAAAGGCGATGACGTCACAGACGACAACGGCAACGTGATCTACAGAAACGAAGACCTCACTTTCCCACCCCGCAAATCGCGCAGCTATGCCTATTGCTCCGATACCGGTTACAATGAAGGCCTGATCGAACAAATAAAAGGCGTGGACTATCTCTATCATGAAGCAACATTCTGCAAAGACGAAGAATCCAAAGCGCTGGAGACACTGCACAGCACTGCAGCGCAAGCTGCAACCATCGCCAAAAAAGCCGGGGTAAAAGAGCTTCTGCTCGGACATTTTTCAGCGCGATACCGTGAACTGACCCCTTTGATAGCGGAAGCTAAGGCTGTCTTCGACCGTGTGCAGCTGGCTACCGAGGGCGCAACATTCACCATTGAAGATTAATATTATTATTTTAGGCCGATGGAACTTACCCTGGAACAAAAAAAGAACAGGCTCTTTATCGTCTTGTGTGGCGTATTTATCACCAACGCCTTACTGGCCGAGATCATCGGTGCCAAAATATTTTCAGCAGAAAGCACTGTGGGCCTTCAACCTGCCCATCTCACCATCATGGGTTTCGTCATGGACTTTAACCTCACCGCCGGTGTGATCATTTGGCCGGTGGTTTTTCTGACAACCGACCTCATCAACGAATACTTTGGCAAGCCTGGCGTAAAGCGGATCAGCTACCTCACAGCACTGCTTATTGCCTATTCGTTTGTTGTGATTTTTTTTACCATACAATTGCCTCCCGCAGACTGGTGGGAAGTGATCACCGATGAAGACGGTAAAACCTTCAATATGAACCTGGCATTCAACCGTATCCTGGGCCAGGGACAACGCATCATCATCGGTTCGCTCGCTGCGTTCCTGCTCGGGCAACTCGTAGACGTTTTTATTTTCCAAAAACTCCGTCATGTCACCGGCAGCAAGATGTTGTGGCTTCGTGCCACGGGTTCCACGCTCGTATCTCAGCTCGTTGATAGCTTTGTCGTATTGTTCATTGCCTTCTATGGCGTATTCTCCAATCAACAGATCATCGCCATCGGCATTACCAACTACATCTACAAATTCGCCATAGCCATTATCCTCACACCATTGGTTTACTTCGGCCACTCTGTGATCGACACCTACCTCGGAAAAGCAAATGCCGAGAAGCTTTCCGAACAGGCCTCGCATGGGAGCAAAAGTTTCTTTTAACTTCGAATATTCGAACCCGAATGGTTTATACCTTCTCCGGAGATTCTAAAGTCTTGATCGCAGAGCCGCAGAGGAAGGATTCCCCAAATGCCCTATGCCTGCTAACCAAATGCCCGTTGACGATTGATTAAGGATTTACGCGTCTCAGATTGTCACAAATCACGGCTGTCGCAATGGCCGCGTTAAGAGACTCAGCGTTTCCATAGCGGGGAATGGTGACTTTATCGGTGACGTATTTTTTAAGCTGTGGGTTAATGCCATGAGCTTCATTGCCAATGAGGATCAATCCTCCCTTGCCGAAGGCGACATGATGCACATCTTTTCCATCAAGGTAAGCACCATAGACTTTGTGCTCAGTTTTGCTGAGATAAGTGTCAAGGTCTGTATAAAATATTTTCACCCGCGTGAATGACCCCATGGTCGACGTGATCACCTTGGAATTATAAATGTCGGCGGTTTCGGGCGAAGCTATGATCTTGTGTATGCCATACCAGTCGGCTGTGCGAACAATGGTGCCGAGATTGCCGGGATCTCGGATGTCGTCGAGTACGAGGGCAAATTCTACTGTCGAAACGCTTATAGGGTTGTTGGATTTAAGTTTGGCTACCGCCAGCGCCGAATTGTTGGTTTGAAACTCGCCCAAACCTTCAAGTTCCTTTTCCGTAACGCGGATATGCTGTACTGGCAGGTTGCGGGTGCCGGCCAGGAATTCATCGGTCCCTAGCAACATCACCACCTCAAAATCGGAAGCCAGTAATTCCAGCACGCTTTTCGCTCCTTCTACTACAAAACATTGCTCCTGTTTTCGGTATTTCTTTACTTGCAGGGATTTAATAAACTTAATATTGGTCTTAGACAGCATTTTTTAACACTTGATCACCACGAAAAATAAATATTTTCTCGTTATCCTGTTCCCCCTGTTGCTCACAGGCTGTCTGGGCACCCAGCATCTGAAGGAAAACGAGAAACATTTGTTCCGGCAGGGCATCAAGGCCCCTGGCAACATCGAAAGCGAAGAACTCCGCGATCTCTACGCCCAGCGCCCCAACCGCCGGTTTCTGGGCCTGCCTATTTACCACCTGGTGTACATGTATTACCTGGGTGAAAAACATTACGACAGAGAAAAATTCGTCCGTAAAAAAGAAAAAGCCGAAAAGAAGTTTGATGCGAAGATCGCCAAGACCACTTCGCAGCGGAAGATCAATAACCTGCAATTCCGAAAACAGAAAAAGATCGACAAATACAATTCGCGAATCGAGAACGGCAATCAATTCATGCAATGGGGTGAGCCTATTACGGTGTTTGACAGCGCCCTGGCCCAGCTCACGGTAGAACGATTCAAGAACTACCTTTTCTCCGAAGGGTATTTTCAAAACAACGTTACCACGAAGACCACCGCCATCGGAAAGTTTGTCAATCTCAGCTACCGCGTTGAAACCGGAAGCCCCTATATCATTGATACACTTTTCTACAGAATATCCGATTCAGCCGTTTACGCTCTGGTGAAGCAACACGAAAACGAAAGCCTGATTAAACGCGGCGAACGCTACCGGGAAGACAATCTGACCGCCGAACGCGAGCGACTCGATCTGCTGATGAAGGACAACGGCTATTACGACTTCAGCAGACAATATATCGATTTCGAAGTAGATACCAGCATGATGCAGGATAAACGAACGGCCATGATGGTCATCATTCGCGATCCCGCCAAACGAGGTTATCACAAACGTTTCACGGTAGACTCCGTCAATTTTGTCACCGATGCAGGAACAGTATCGGCCGGGCGGGAAAGAGTAAATAGAAAGTATCGCGACATCCAGTTCAGCTACTTTCAATATAACTACAACCTGAAAATTTTAAGTCAGCGTGTTTTTATCTCGCCGGGCAACTTGTACAGCCGCACTAATACCTTCAACTCACAACGGCAACTGGCCAATCTCGACGCCTTTAAATTTGTGAACATCAATTATGACACGTCGGCCGGTAACTTTATCGCCAATATTTTCACCAGTCCGCTCGAACGGTACGAATGGTCGAACGAAATAGGCGTTAACGTAACGCAGGGTTATCCAGGTCCTTTCTACAACATCAACTTCAAGAAGCGCAACATCTTCAAGGGGCTCGAAAACTTTGAACTCAATGGTCGCATTGGCATTGAAGGTGTGGCCTCTGCTACAAAAGAACTCAACGTCTATAAAAGTACAGAAGCGGGTATCAATGCCTCTATTGTGTTTCCACAGTTCCTTTGGCCTTTCCGGGGTGGTACGCAACTCAGACTTGGCAAATACAATCCTAAAACACGCGTTTCCATAGGTTACAGTTTTTCCGACCGACCCGAATACAGGCGAGTGAGTACAACTTTCTCAAACACGTATACCTGGCAAAACAAAAGAATAACCCAGTACTCCCTGGCGCTCACCAACATCAGTTTGATCAAGTCAACGACCACCGCGAGATTCGATTCGGTACTGACACGGCTGGATAGTCTCGGAAATTTTAATCTCGTCAACTCCTTTAAGCCATCGTTCGTCAGCAGCATGATCTTTGGAATTACCTGGAATCGCAATTATGGTGCGCTCGATAAAAACTCGATCTTCATAAGGGCACAGTTCGAAACCGGTGGAACGACCTTAAACTTCATCAACCCCGATATCATTAACCGTCAGGGCCTTCAATATTTTAAGTACATCAGGTTTAATTTCGACTTCAGACGCATCAGGATTTTGACCAAATGGGCCACTTTAGCCTATCGCGTCAACACCGGATTGGCCTATTCATATAATACCAACCGCTCACTGCCCTACGAAAAATTTTACTTCGCCGGCGGTAGTAACAGTGTGCGCGCATGGCGCCCACGCCGGTTGGGATTGGGATCTATCCCTCCGGAAACCAGCACAGATCCCAGAGCGGATGGATTGTTCAGCTATCAATTCGAAAAGCCTGGAGAAATATTGTTAGAAGGCAGCATTGAATTGCGCAGCAAGCTGGTTGGCTTTATCGATGGTGCAATTTTTATCGACGCCGGAAACGTATGGTCCTTCCGCGAACCCAAGCCCAAGCAAAATGCCGACGGCGAGATCATTCCACAAGAAGGAAACTCGCAGTTCAAAGCTGGCTCGTTTTACAAAGAGCTTGGCATCGGCACCGGCTTCGGTCTGCGCTTCGACTTCACTTTCCTGATCCTCCGCTTCGACGTAGGTATTAAAATGTACGACCCCGGCAGAGCTTCCAGCGATCGATTCGTGCTGAACAAAGCCAGGTTCTTCAGCCCCTTCGCCACCCAAAACGCCGACGGCACTTATTCAAACTTCAAAGAACCCGTTATTTACAACGTGGGCATTGGATATCCGTTCTAAATCTCGGTATTTCAAATTCGTCATTCGTACTTCGTCATTTGTATACGCATGTTTGTTTGGAAGAGCAATTCAAAATTTGGTTTAAAATTCACACATTACAACAAACAAATTCACCCATGCCCATTATCCAACACAACCCGGAAACCCTATTCCCACCTTATCGCAACTACAGCCATGCTGTAGAAATAAAAGGAAATTCCAGCCTGCTGATCATCAGTGGGCTCAACGGATACCTCGCTGACGGCAAAACCATGCCCGATTCCTTTGAAGAACAAGGCGATATCATCTGGCAACACATCGGAACAATACTCCGGTCTGCCGGAATGGATTACCAGAATATTGTCTCCGTAAGAACTTACCTTGCCGATCCTTCATACGACGAAGCCAACGTACGCTTAAGAGTAAAATATCTTGGAAACAATAGACCATCGCTGACGGTTGTCTGCTGCCAACTGCTGGAAAAGAAGTGGAAACTTGAAGTTGAAGTGATGGCCGCGAAAGGTTAAACATTGAAAAATACTTCTCAGTTATTTTCTTGAACGATTGTGAAAAAGCAAACAAGGCAGTCAAAAAGCTGGGAAGGTCTGGAATTGACGCGATCTACCCCTTCATTTGTCGCATTTGTACAATTTTGAATTGAATGCTGCTGTGTAACTTAGTGTTGTTCTTGAAAACTAACAGTATAAGACCATGAAATCCACTGCACCCACCAATATCGACGAATACATTGCCGGCTTCCCAAAAGACATCCAGAAAAAATTAAAAGAGATAAGGGCTACTATCCGCAAGGCAGCACCTCAGGCGGAAGAAACGATAAAATACGCCATGCCTACCTTCACCTTAAATGGGAACCTTGTGCATTTTGCGGTATACAAAAAACATATTGGGTTTTACCCAGTCCCAAGGAGCGTCGAAGCGTTCAAGAAACAACTGTCGGCGTACGAAGGTAACAAGAGTACCGCCCGATTCCCCCTTGATGAACAAACACCTTTGGCGCTGATCGCTAAAATTGTGAAATTCAGAGCAAAGAAAAATATCGAACAAGCTCAACTGACAAAGAAGAAATAATCAAATCTATCTCATTGCTCATGGTTGATATCAATACATTCAGAGAGCTTGCGCTTTCATTACCGGGAACGGAAGAAAAACCTCACTTCGACCGAGCGGCCTTTAAGGTCATCAACAAAAGAATTTTTGCCACACTCCACGAGGCAACCCTGATGGCGAATATGGTATTTTCAAAAGCAGATCAGCGCCTGTACTGCTCATTTGATAAAAAAGCAGTGTATCCGGTTCCAAACAAATGGGGTGATCAAGGCTGGACTACCTTCGAATTAAATAAATTGCCAGTGGAATTGATATCCGACGCCTTGCTCGCCGCCTACCAGGGAGTATTTAAAAAGAAAACGGCAAAGAAATAGTTTTAATTTGAACGGATTATTTTTCCCGAAACCG
>JBMOKS010000492.1:0-9801 GCA_049324355.1 Bacteroidota bacterium | reverse complement strand
CGTTTGGCGATATCCGGTTAACTTATGAAGAAGTTAATGAGCGGGCTCAAGCAATGGCCATGGTACTTATGGAGGAATGGGACATTGGCGTAGGTTCCGTAGTAGCCATTCATCTGGAGAGGTCAGAAAATTTGATATGTGTGCTGCTTGCGATTTTGAAAACAGGAGCGTGCTATTTGCCAATGGACCTTTACGCCCCGGAAATGAGAAAGAAGATGATCGTGGAAGACGCCACACCCGATCTGATTATTACAGACGGCCGCGTATCCTGGGCGGGCGAGCGTCCCGTGTTCACATGGCAGGACCTGAGAGATCAAATCGTAAGTGCTGACCGTGCCAACCACAAACTACCGCTGGTAAAGCCGGAGAGCTTAGCATACATTATTTACACTTCCGGTACCACGGGAAAGCCCAAAGGTGTTTGCATTCAGCATAAGGGATTGAATAATTATGTTCATTGGTTCAATCATGCATTCAATATTCAAACCACCGATCAAACGTTGCTGCTTTCTTCGATAGCGTATGACCTGTGTTATTCAAGTTTATGGACTGCGATCGTAGCGGGAGGTACGCTTCATGTACTCAGCGAAAACCAATCCCTGGATGCGGAACAGTGCGTTGACACAATTAGGCAGTGGCCGATCACATACTTGAAAATGACACCGAGTCACCTGAAGGTGCTATTGCAGGACGGTGAATTTTTGAACGTGTTAAAAAAGTCTTCTGTAAAGATGATCTTGTTGGGTGGAGAAAGGATAGACACCGGTGACGTAGAAGTGCTGATGAAGGTGAACCCAAATATCAGAATTGTCAATCATTATGGGCCTACCGAAACAACCATAGGAACGATAGCGCACGAATTTGGCGCTGTCGACCTGGAGTCTTTTTGCAAGGGGCCGGTTATCGGCAAACCGATATATAATGCCAAAGCATTTGTATTGGATTCGGCTCTCAACCCGGTACCGATCGGGCAGCCTGGCGAACTTTATATTTCCGGGGACGGGCTCGCGCAAGGCTATTTTAGAAGCCCGACCCTTACCGCGGAGAGATTTATCCAGCACCCTCAATATGGTGAAAGGCTTTACAAAACCGGTGACATGGTCAAGCTCTTGCCCGACCAGACAATGTCTTACCTCGGCAGAGTTGACCACCAGATCAAAGTCAGGGGCAACAGGGTAGAATTGGAAGAAATAGAATCCGTATTCAACAACTTCACATCCGTGGTGAAGTGTGTAGTGAAATATGAGAAGCGGGAGAGAAGTGATGATCATGTGATCGTTGCCTATTTGAAGGTTAATGATCTGTTTAAAGAAACAGAACTGGTTGCTCATGCCACGCAATATCTACCGGCCTACATGATGCCCGATCTGTTGATCACCTTGCGTGAATTTCCTCTGAATGCTAACGGCAAAGTCGACCGTAACGCGCTGTCACATATCGGCAATGAATCGGCCCCGGAAAAACGGGGGTTAACATTGCCGGAAACCGAAACTGAGAAAAGGTTGGTCGATATATGGAAAGACGTGCTCATGCGAGACAAAATAGGCATCGACGACAGCTTCTTCGATGCCGGTGGCCACTCTTTATTAGCGGCAAAATTGATCGCCAGAATTCACACCGGATTAAAAGTCAAGATCAGCCTTAAGAATATATTTGACATGCTGACGATCAGAAAACTTGCGGCATTCATCGATAGGCAAGCAAAAGAAATGTCGACCGCGATCAAGCCAGTCAAACAACAAGTGTATTACGATGTGAGTCCGGCGCAGCGGCAGATCTGGACCCTAAGTCAGTTGTCAGACGATTCATCGGTGTTTAACATGCCCAAAGCTTATGTTCTTGAAGGAAGGATTGATCGTGAGCTTTTTGCCAAAGCAATTGACGCGGTGTGTCAGCGGCATGAAAGTCTGCGCACAACCTTCATTGAAGTAAACCATGAACCTAAACAGGTGATTCACGAAATGGGCGCTCTTCCCGAAGTGCTTACACTCCACGACATGTCGGCAAGCGCAGATACAGGTGAGCAAATAGCTGTGCTGTTGAAAAAAGACAGCCATTCACCTTTTGATCTGGTGCGGGGCCCATTATTCAGGGCAACGCTGGTGAAAGCGAAAAACGACCTTCATGTTTTCATTTACAACATGCATCTCATTATCTCCGATGCCTGGTCAAAAGAGATTATTTGGAAGGAAGTCATGCTTTGGTACAACGCTTTGCTCCAAAACAAGCCAAGCCCGTTAGCGCCACTTGAAATTCAATACAAAGACTATGTTTACTGGCTCAAGGCCAATGATCACAACATCGCAAACGATCGATCTTATTGGCTGAATCTTTTCGAAGAGGCTCCTGAGCCGCTCGAATTGCCAACGGACTATGACCGACCGAAAATTAAAACAACAAACGGAGATGCAAACGGATTTGGATTAGGCGTAGATCTTTCGATGAAGGTTGCTGATTTTGCTAAAAGCAGTCACGTTAGTTTGTTTACAGTGCTGATGACCGGGTTAAAAGTATTGTTGCTCCGCTGCACAAATCAAAATGATATTGTTGTGGGCACGCCTGTCTCCGGAAGATCCCATGAACAACTTCACGATCAGGTGGGACTTTATCTCAATAATCTGGCGATTCGCACTAAACTAGATCAAAAGGCAACGTTTTTAGAAACCCTTGAAGAATGTAAGAAAAATATTCTCAATGCCTTCGAACATCAGGCTTACCCGTTCGATCTCTTGCTGCAAGAGATCAATTTTAAAAGAGATTTTAGCCGGTCGCCACTGTATGATGTGGTGGCGGTGCTGGGCAGCCATGACTTTAGCGGTGAAGTAAAGGCAACGACAGATATTCCTGGCGTAAACCCAAAGTCTCTCCGGACTGGTTTCAGAAAAAGCATCGTTGATTTGCGTTTTGTATTTGTCGAGTCTGAAAGGCAGGGAATAACCTTTTTGGTCGAATACAATAAAGACTTGTATAAAGAAAGCACGATAACTCAATTGGGGAATAAATTCATCATGCTTATGGATACCGTTATGACCTCGCCGCTAATGCGGTTAGATGAAATACCCTTTGACCTGCCAGGTGAAGCGCTGGCGGCTCCGGGTGAGGCGGTTGAGGAAACATTTAATTTTTCATTTTAAGCCAAAAAAGTGACGATGATCATTAATTTTTTGGCTGGAAGTTTCTAAAATTAACATCCCTTGGGATAGATAAAAAATTAAACAAAAATTTATAATCTTGTTCCTTTGAAGCTGTAAATAATTAAATAAATTGCAGATGACCAGGACAAGGAGGGGAGAAACCAATTTTCATGAAAGGTTCAAAATGAACCAATGATTTTAAATCGAAACTGAGTTAAAATAGAAAGAACGAAACGCTACACCTTCTTCATTCAATGATGGCGTTTTAGGTTTGTTTTGTTGGCTAATCACGTTGTGGCTACCTCAATAATAGGCACAAGTGGGCTATGATATGATTTAAATAAATTGATGGTATCGGAAGGCATACTCCTTTCTCCCATCGAAAAGCGTCTATCCCTGAACAATGCGGCTGCGCGATCATTTGATCACGTTAGGGAATGTATGCTTTCGCTGAAAATGATTTTATGATTTAATAAATACAGTATAAGTATATGGCAGAAGTAATTATTTGCGGCGCTGGCGTGGCAGGTTTGACGTTAGCAAGGCAGCTTAAGTTGAATTTTCCAAACATCGATCTAACCATTGTCGCCAAAGAACGGTTTCCGGTGTCTGATATGAAGGTGGGAGAATCTACGGTGGAGATCAGCGGATTCTATTTTAAAGAAACGCTGGATCTGAGAGATTACATGAAGAACAATCAGTTTACCAAAATGGGGCTCCGTTACTTTTACAACGGCGGTGAAAAAAAATTCAAAGACAGGCCCGAACTTGGTCTCAGCCGCTTTCCACCATATGATTCTTATCAGATTGACAGAAGTGTGTTAGAGAATGACCTCTATCGCTCGGCGATCATGGCCGGTGTGAAGATATACGAAGACTCTTCGGTTTTTGATATCGAGTTGTCAGAGTCCGGCCAGCACAAAGTGACCTTTACAGGCAGCGATAAACAAACTCAAACCTTGTCTTGTGACTGGGTAATTGATGCTACGGGCAGGAGGTCGATCATTCAAAAAAAATATGAACTTCGAACCAAGCTTGAGAAAAACTGTAGCTCCACCTGGTTCCGAGTAAAAGGCCGCGTAGAGGTGGATGATTTGGTCGATAGCGAAGAAAAGCGCTGGCATAACCGAGTTAAAGACCGCAATCGTTATTTCTCCACCATACATTTGATGGGGCATGGCTATTGGGTTTGGCTCATTCCGCTGGCTTCTGGCCACACCAGTATCGGGGTTGTGACACACGACAGCATTCACAATTGTTTCGATCATGCCAGCCCGGAAAAAGTTATGTCGTGGATCCGAAAACACGAGCCAGAACTGGCTGATAGGATTGCCGGCGTTCCATTTGTTGACTTCAAAGCGTTAAAAAGCTACGCCTATTCCACCAAACAATTGTTCTCGCAAAACCGGTGGGCTTGTGTTGGAGATGCCGCGTTGTTCCCGGATCCGTTCTATTCTCCGGGTATGAATATTATCGGTTTCGAGAATACGATGATCACCCGCATGATCCAACTGGATCGTGAAGAAAAGCTGACTGCCGATGTCGTTAAGCGGTTCAACAGCTTTGTCATCTCCTATAATGAATGGCTCCTGGATACAATCCACTCGGCATATAGCCATTTCGGCGATGATCAGATCATGTCGCTCAACTATATCTGGGATATCGCCGTAGGCTGGTCGATCATTTGTCCGCAGATGTTTAACCATATTATCGTTGACGATGAGAAATATGAAGCCATTCGGGAATATTGGGTAAGATTCTCGGTGATCTCTGCCCAGATGCGACAACTTTTTAACGATTGGGAAGAAGTGAGAAAAGATCGATACACATTCGAGTTTATTGATTATTTGTCGATTCCCTTTCTGAAAGAGATCTACGCTAGAAATCTATATTCGGGCAAGCCGGTTGACGAACTCGTCGGCGATTACAAAAAGAATTTAGTGATCCTCGAAGAGCTGGCCCAAACAATCTATGTCATGGCCCTCGAAGACGCGATGCCCGACAAGCTTGCTTTGATGGACCGCACGCGGAAATTTAATCCGCAGATTTTTAACCTGAAACTCGAGCCTTGGAACGATCTTAAGAATCTATACGAAGACAAACCGCTGAAGCATGGAATTTATGAACAGGTGCGTTCTCTGTATACATCGGGCGACGATGCTCCGGCGCGTGAGCAAGCTGTGGAATCAGCGTTCGACTTCAACTTCAATACCTCGAATGGATGGAAAAAGTAGAAGGCTATATTTTTACCGGCAAGGAATATAAGCCCTATTTTGACTTCTGGGAAGCACTCAGCACCCAGGATAAAAATAAATTCTATTTTCACGAGCGCTCTGTCGGTGCGCAAACACTACCGGATCGCCAGACGTACACATATGTGCTTGGTAAAAATGAACTTGAAACGGTAACGAAACTGGTAGGAGCACAGGATGCCGGTATGTTTTTAGTCTTTTCGTCGTTACTGGGTTTGTTGTTTAAAAAATATAGTGGCGAATCGAGAGTTATCCTGGATACGCCTCTTTACAAAGCTTCAGACCAGTTGAAGACCTATGCCCGAAAAGTTCCGCTGGTGTTGGACGTTCGTTCAGCCTGGAGCCTCAAAGACTATCTCGAACAATGTCAGGAGCGGATCAAGTCAACGTATAAGTTTCAAAATTTTCCGCTCGAGCTGATCAGGAACAACCGCGACCAGCAACAATTTCAGACTAATATTGCGTTTACATTCGACGCTTTTCATCAGCATTTTGAAAATGTATCCGTCTACGACCTCGTCGTTCAACTCAATAAGGTCGAATCAGGGTATAACCTCATCTTTGACTTTACAAACAGATTCTCTGCCGCGTTTATCGCGAACGCCGCCAATCATCTTAGGAGATTGATCGGATTTTTGGCCGATCTGAAGGTGGTATTGTCGGGCATCGATGTCGTAGATGATCATGAGCGCAAGACATTGCTTCAAGATTTCGGAGCGACGTCAATAGAATTACCCGCTATCCCAAACTTAAAGCACGTTTTTGAAACCAAGGTAGCAACCACACCATCATCCACTGCACTCGTTTCAGGCAACAGAAAGTTTACGTATGAGCAGTTAAATATTGAAGCAAACAAGGTTGCTCATGTCATTCGGTCTGAGTTCAAAGTTGAAAATAACCAGGTCGTGGGCGTGATCGCCGGCCGGAACGAAAGAATGATCATTGCCATTCTGGGGATATTGAAAGCCGGCGCCGCTTTTCTGCCGATAGACAGCACTTTCCCTAAGGCACGCAAAGAACTTATCCTCGCCGATGCCAATGTAAAACTTTTGCTTACCGAGTCTGATTTTATGTTCGACCTCGATCAATATCGGGGCGAAATGATGATGCTGGATATCCAGCTGCCGGAACTCGAAGCTCCTACAGTTGACACCGATTACCACATTGACGAAACTGACCTCGCCTACGTAATATACACTTCGGGTTCAACCGGAAAACCCAAAGGTGTAATGATTGAACACCGCAGCGCTGTAAACATGGCGCTTGAACAGATCCGTAGGTTTGGTGTGATGTCAACGGACAATGTATTGCAACTAGCCTCTTGTTCCTTCGACGCCTCTATCTCCGAGATATTCAAGACCTTTTTTTCCGGCGCCACGCTGGTGATGGTTGAGCAGAAGGTCATCAAAGAGCCAAAAAGCCTTTTTGATTTCATCAGGCATCACCATGTTACCATTGTCACCTTTCCACCGTCATTTTTGGCCTCTGTAGATCTGCGAGAGCTGAGCGGTCTGCGGGTAATTATATCCGCGGGCGAAGCAGCCAAATTAGACACTGCATTGGAATGTATAAAACACGTAAAATATTTCAACGCCTATGGCCCCACCGAATGCACGGTGTGTGTCTCGATACAGGATGTTAACGCCTACATAAAAAATCATACGGAAAGTTCGGTATACTCGGTACCCATAGGACGGCCCATGGCTAACACTACCGTCTACTTGTTGGACGACGATCATAACCTGGTTCCCGTTGGAGTTCCCGGAGAAGTATGCGTTTCGGGCGTAGGCCTTTCACGTGGCTATCTCAATCAGGATGACCTAACGGCAAAGTCTTTTGTTGATAACCCATTTCAACCCGGAACCAAAATGTACAAGACTGGCGACCTTGCCAAATGGTTGCCCGGAGGGGAACTTGAATACCTGGGCAGGAAAGACCACCAGGTTAAAATAAGAGGGCATCGTGTCGAGTTGGGAGAGATCCAGCATGCTATTGAAAACCTGCCGGAAGTAGAGCAGGCTCTGGTAATTGCGCTGGATGACCCCGACCGCGAGAAAACTTTAGTAGCATATTTTTCCGGATCAAAAGAAGTAGACATTTCCAGTCTCACAGAAAAGCTTCAACACGTTTTGCCCGCATTCATGATCCCCGCTCACGTGATCCAGGTCAATGATTTTCCTCTGAACAAACAGGGAAAGATCAATCGTAACCTGTTGCCCAACCCGTTTCAGTACAGCGGAAAAGCAAATTACACTCCGCCGCAAACTGAAATGGAAAGAAGAATGGTAGAGATCTGGGAGAATGTCATGGGACACCAAAGAATCGGTATTCACGACGATTTTTTTGCCCTGGGTGGAGACAGCATCAAGGCCATCAGGTTGATTGGCGAGATCAACAAACAATTCCGAACAGACCTGGAAGTAAAAGATATCTTCAATCACGCTGATGTTGAAAAGCTGACGGCCTATTTTCAACGTCATGGACAAAAGAACAACGCGGCCATTCAACAGGCAACACAGCAAGTTGAAGATCTGAAACGCTTGATACTGGCCGATGCCGATCTTTCGTCGCAATTGCCATCTGATTGGGAAGATTTTTATCCAGCCAGTGACATCCAGGTTGGCATGCTCTATCACAATTTGTTGGATACAGAGGCCGGTGTTTTCCACGACCAGATGTTTCACCAGATACGCGACGAGTCATTTGACCATGAAATCTTTTGCCGCGCTTTGGAACTACTCGCCGGAAAGCATGAAATATTAAGGACCAGCTTCGATTTTAAAAACTTTTCATGCTCCATGCAGATCGTTCATGCCTTCAGCGATTCGTGTATGGATGTGGACTACGAAGATATTACACATCTTCAGCGTGCGAGCCAGAAAGAATATTTGAAGCATTATCTGAAAAAAGATATTCGCCAGCCTTTTAATATTTCTAAGCCCGGACTTTGGCGGATCAGGGTGTTCAAGCTCACCGAATCAGACGTAGGTATGCTGCTGGCATTCCATCATGCTATTATTGATGGCTGGAGCGACAATAGCTTTGTCACTGAATTGAGCAACGTATACCAGACATTAAAAGGAGACAGGACTTTTAGGCCGGCACCGCTGATGGTGTCGTATAAAGATTATATCATTGATCAGATCCGTCAACAAAACGCCACCGAGGTAAAAAAATTCTGGAAACGTGAACTCGAAAATTTCAACGGCGTAAACCTTCCTTTCAACCGCCCCGCACCACCTCCCGGAAAAAAGACACAGTCGATCAATAAGACTTTTTTTATACAACAAACCGTGGCCATGCAGCTGGCCCGGTGCGCCCGGGAAAATATTATTCCCCTAAAGCATATTTTGTTTGCAGCATTTCTTTACCTGATCAAAAGAACTACCCATGCGAACGACGTTTGCGTGGGAATTGTAACGAATGGAAGGCCGGACAAAGCAGAGAGCGACAGGTTGTTGGGTTGCTTTCTGAACACCGTGCCTTTTATTTATTCATTCAAAGAAGACAAATCACTTCACAAGTTTCTTCACGAAGTCAACGAGCGTTGTATCGAGCTTAAGTCCTATGATAAACTGTCATTGCCTGAAATTCTCCGGCTTCAGGGCAAAGGAGGCGGCATGTCCAGCCATATCGTGGATGTATCATTTAACTATGTGGACTTTTACATCACCAAAGAGCTTTCCCAGGAAGTCAAGGCTATGGAGCCCCTGGTCAATGGTAGTGGCAACAATCCGGCGCCTTTCGCATTTTCAATAAAGAAGGTGAATGATAATATCCGCGTTAACATGGTCTTTCTCGAAGGTTTGTACAGCGAGGAAGAGATCAATCGTATGGCAACTTATTATCAGAATATTCTAAGCCACGTTGCCCAGGCGAAATCAGTGTCGCTCGGCAAAATGAATATACTGGGAGACGTTGAGAGAAATAAACTGCAGCATGATATCCAGGGTAAATCAGTTAATTATCCCTCGCATGACCTTGTGACGTGTTTCGAAAATATGGTCAGCCGAAGCCCTGATGCCCTCGCTGTGATCAGTGGAAATCAAAAGCTGACCTATCGGTTGTTGAACGAACGTGCAAATAAGCTCGCTAGCTACCTGTTGCGTCACTTTGAGATTGCTCCAGAAGACAGGATCGCCATCTGCATGGATCGAAACGAACACTTTATTGTCTCCATGCTTGGTGTGTTAAAAACCGGAGCAGGTTTTATATCGCTAACCAAAGACACGCCGGCAACAAGAATCAACGCTATTTTGGAAGATGCTGCTGTGTCTACCGTGTTGGTGCAGAACACAACATTGTCGGCCATCGAACACGCCAGCGTGACCAACCTCGATACCATCGGGGAAGAACTTGAGCAATATGGTGTCGAAAATCCTGGCCGCCCTATCGGGAAGGATGACCTCGCCTAT
>JBMOKS010000491.1:1644-9860 GCA_049324355.1 Bacteroidota bacterium | reverse complement strand
CGTCCTTTGTTTGTTCTGCGTATTCGTACGCTCGTGAAGGCGTGGACGATGGGATTCCCTAACTCCCTCGCGCCTATCCGAGCTGCTTTGGATGACGGTTAATTTGGATGGTGTCGACTCAAAAATCAGGAAGAACGAACCATGAGTCCTACGGCGACGGAGATTTTAGCAACTAAAAACTTTTCTTCATTTCCGTTTCCGAGCTGCCGCCTACAAAAACGTCGAACATGCCGGGCTCAGCACCCCACGACATATCTGCGCGGTAGAACGCCAGGTCATTGCAAGTGAGGGTAAAACTTATTTTTTTCGATTCACCGGCTTTGATGAACACTTTCTGAAATCTCTTAAGCTCCTTCACAGGCCGTGTCACACTGCCCACCCAATCGCGGATGTAAAGCTGTACGACCTCTTCTCCGTCGTATTTGCCGGTGTTGGCAACGGTCAGCGTCACTTCAAGCTTGCCTTCTTTGTTGATCTTATCGGAGCTAAGGGTAAGAGCGGAGTATTCAAATGTGGTGTAACTCAATCCATAGCCGAATGGATATAGCGGTGAGTTTTTCACATCGCGATACTTCGATTGGTAAATTCGTTGGCTGGAAGGCTCGTTATAGTTTCCTTGGTAGGGTCGTCCGGTATTTTTTCGATTGTAATAGATCGGTATCTGCCCCACATGTCTTGGAAACGTAACAGGCAATTTCCCTGAGGGATTATAATCTCCGAACAGCACGTCGGCCACCGCGTGCCCGGCTTCTGAGCCCAATGTCCACGTTTCAACAATAGCGTGTGCATGACCATGAATCCATTCGAGTGTCATAGGTCGCCCATTTACCAATAAGACAACAACCGGTATCCCGGTATTCACAACTTCTTTAACGAGCTCTTCCTGTATTCCGGGCAATCCGATATCGGCTCGAGACGCACCTTCTCCATTCATTACCGCGCTCTCTCCCACCACCATGATCACAACTTCTGCCTGACTGGCAACCGCCACCGCCTCTCTGATCTTATCTTTTGAATTGGTGTATAGGTCGCAGCCGCTGTGATGCAAAACGTTAACATCGTTTCGCACGTGTTCTTTTATGCCGTGCAAAATTGACACCGCATGCTTTGCTTCGCCGAAGAAAGACCATGATCCGTTCATATCTTCCTGGTTGTCGGCCAGCGGTCCGATCACGGCGATCTTCTTATAGTTTTTATTCAGCGGTAATAGTTGATTCGAGTTTTTCAACAGAACGATAGAACGCCTGGCCATGTCGCGGGCAATATTCAAATTTTGTTGCGAACGGATCTCGGCTTTTTCTCTTGCCTCATCCGAATACAGGTAAGGATTGTCGAAAAGACCGAGATCGAATTTCAAACGCAGCACACGTCTCACGGCGTCGTCCACAAACTTCAAATCCAAGGTGCCGCTGCGGATCAGTGCGGGGATGTCGTTCAGATACGCGCTCGACATCATATCCATATCTGTCCCTGCTTCGAGGGAGAGTTTGGTAGCTTCGGGCATTGTAGCCGCCACGCCGTGCGCAATGAGTTCGCCGATAGAGTTGTAATCGGAAACCACCATCCCGTCAAAACCCCACTCCTTTCTTAAGATTTCTGTCAATAACTTTTTGTTGGCCGTAGCCGGGATTCCGTCAAGTTCATTAAACGACGTCATCACGGTGGCGGCACCGGCGTCAATGGCCGCTTTGTATGGCGGTAAATAAGTTTCGTATAACATGCGTAGAGACATATCGGCCGGGTTGTAATCTCTCCCGGCTTCCACAGCGCCGTATGCTGCAAAATGTTTTACCGATACAGCCACTGTTGTAGGATCACCAAGTTGGGCTCCTTGAAATCCTTTAACCCTTGCTGCAGCAATGAGCGACCCCAAGTATGGATCTTCTCCTGCGCCTTCAGATATTCGTCCCCATCGAGGGTCGCGGGCAATATCGACCATTGGCGCAAAATTAAAATTGATGCCGGCAGCCGTTGCCTCACGTGCAGCAAGACGTGCCGAGCGTTCAATAGCAGACAGGTCCCAACTGGCAGCCTCACCCAGGGGAATGGGTGTGACGGTTTTGAATCCGTGAATCACGTCTGCGCCGAACAGTAACGGGATCTTCAATCTCGATTGCTCGACGGCAATCTTTTGAAGTCGCGCGGTGTAGGCAGCACCATGAACGTTAAACAAGCCTGTGAGTTTTCCCTGACGGATCAGGTCGTCAAACTTGGTAGACGCCGCGGTGTGCATCGTGGGTCCGGTCACGATCGTTTCGCCGACGTAAAAATTAAGTTGACCGGCTTTTTCTTCCGCCGTCATCTGCGCTATCAGTGCTTCTATTCTTTTCTCCTTTTCTGACTCAGGAGTAGCCTGACCTAAAAGACTGAAAGCCCTGACACCTAGAAAAAAGATCACTGCCAGGCGTTTGATATTTTTATTCATCATCATTATTGAAGAATTAATTTTTCTACAGATCGTGAGCTGCGGGACAGGATCTCGACGAAATAAATGCCCTTAGCTAAATATGAAACGTCAAGTTCGGATAACTCGCGGGAGATCTGGAATTTCATAATTTCCGATCCGTCAACAGTGAGTATTCTGAGCACCGCCGGCAGGCGGGACACCCGAACGCTCATGGAGCCGGGTGAAGGATTGGGATAAAACGAAGCTGCATGATCTTGTTCAGCTTCCGACGCCGTGATGACCTGAGGGTCGTAAGTGTTGCTGAACATTGACTTTCCTGATGCGTTAAACGAAAGTATCTTATAAAAATATTTAAGAGGATCATCTCCGGGGAAATCAACGGTCGCTGACGTCGCACCGGAGGCAGAAGTATTCAATAAGGTATACGTTCCATTCTTTGTTGCCGAACGGTGGATCTCAAATCCTTGCTCGTTATCAGCATTGTCGCGCCACGCAAAAATGATCTTGCCATTGGTGACATTTCCATTAAGATGAGACGGGCGATTTGGTGTTGTTGCAGCGCCTGCTTGCTCCACCCATACGTCTTCGATCCACAAAGAGTCAATTCCAAAATCCGGCGACGTCAGGTAAAGATTGAGCTGCGTGATGCGCGTTTCATTGACCGATCCTGCTGCTGATTGCCATTGATTCTGGGTCTCATAGTTGAAGCGGTAGTCATAAAACTCGCCATCATCGATCAGCGGCGTAAAATTGAAGACCGGCGATTTGTTCGTGGCTTTCTGATCGTTGTCTACAAGGTCCACACGCATATTAAGCGTGCTGCTTTTATTCAATGTCTTGGCCCGCACGCGTAGCACAGGATGTTGTGTCAGGTCAACCGCGCGATGAAGTTTACCGGCGAGTGACGGGTTGCTCTGCGGACTAATCAACGTGTAGTTGATCTGCAACTGCTCATTGGGGTACGACAGTGTGTAAAAATTCTGATTATCTTTTACGGTCCATTCAATGCCAAAGTCGGGCGACGACATCATGGGAAAAACCGAGCCCTGGGGCTTGACTACGTGAGTGACCTGAACACTGTTCTCAAAAACCTGCGCATCCAAAGTGACTTTGACTTTTACTTCACCCTCGAATTGCCCCCAGTTCACGGTAATTTCTGAAGTTCCTTCTCCCGAAACTATTTGTGCACCCTCTGGCAGCGTCCATTGGTAGGAAGCGCCATCAAGTGTATTGGTTTTGAATTTGATACCGGTTTGATTTTTTTCGACAATGTTAGGGCCGTCCAGCGTGATGCCACTGAGGGGTTCGTATACGCGTACATAGTCAACCTCCAATCGTGCCTGCGTCAAGGATGCATCTATCGGTCCGCCGAAGTTGCCGCCCATGGCTATGTTCATGATGATGAAGAAAGGTGTATTGAAGGGCCATGTTGAACTATTTTTTACTGCTGGCTGGTAAGTATAAAATGGTGTCCCGTCGATGGAGAATTGAATTTTTTCCTCCGTCCACAGCGCCTCATAAGTATGGAATTCGGTATTGAAAGTGCTCACGGTCTTGACACCTGTGTTTACGGTGGCGCCAAAACTGGAAGACGAATGCAAAGAACCGTGCACCACGCCTGGATCTTTACCCACGTGTTCCATAACATCGATCTCGCCGCAAGCTGGCCAGCCGATAGAAGAAATGTTTTCGCCCAGCATCCACAACGCCGGCCACGTTCCTGTGCCCGTAGGAAGCTTGGCGCGAAAAACGATCTTGCCATATTTAAAATTCTTTTTGCCTTGGCTTTTCATTCTGGCGGAAGTCCAGGTGCCACCGCTCTTGATGGCTTCGATGATCAGAATGCCATTCTCTATACGAACATTTTGTGAGTTGTTGGTATAATTCTGTACTTCGTTGTTGCCCCAGCCGTTCCCGGTTCCGAGGTCATATCCCCAGTACGCCGGATTGGGAGTGCCGTCTACGTTGAACTCATCACTCCAGACGAGGATTTCGCCCTGCCCCCGGGCGACGTGCGCCCACAAAAAGTTAATCACCAGAAATAAAAGAAATGAGTTTTTCACGTGACGATATTCGATGTCAATAGTCATTAGCCAATGGTCATTAGTTGCTTTTCACATCCACTTTCAACCTGCCCGTATTTTACAGACTCGATATTTTTTTGTGTCCCCTCGAGCGCTTAGTGTCCTGCAGCTATAAATTTTCTTTTAGCCACCAAGACACTAAGGCACCAAGGATCACAAATGGTACTACTTTATAATAACTCTAAACCAGATACAAAAAATTCACCGGGGCGATGATGGCCTTCGCCGCCGAGTTGCAGTATGATCTTGTCGTACACAGATGACGTACCCCAGGCGCTGAAGTCGAACTCGAGTTCCACCCACTTGTCCATATCGCCTGCCGTAAGTGTTTTAACAACCTGAGCTTGTGTTTCCCACGGCGCGCCGTGCTTCGAATCGTAGAAACGCAGTGTCACCGTACGTTGCAAAGTATTCACGCCCGACCAGGGTTCCGGCGCCGGATCAACCGTCGCGAAGTCATTGGTTGACGGAATGTACACGTACATTTTGAATTTATTACGCTGCGAGAAATCAACGATGTAATCCAGTTCGAATTGAATGTTCTCCGTTGAACCGGTGCCTTTTTTATAACGACCCACTTTTGAAGAAGGGGGGCCCGAAGGGTTAGATGCACCCAATTCGAATAAACTCACTTCGTTGGTTTTCCAAGTCACCGTGCTGCTTCCGGCCGCGCCCGTAAAATCATCATAGAGATCTTTCGTCTTTTTCTGCTTTGCCGGTGTTGTGGATTTAGTGGGAAACTGCGGACGCAGCGACAGATCGTCGTAGTGAACCAACAGCATTCGCCAGTCGGCACCGTTGTACTTCACGATGATCTTCAACGTATCCACAGTTTCAGTATCAACCAGCTTGTCTACCACATAGGTGATCGATTGAACCGGAACACGGGTATCGCCGGCATTGGAGAATTTTACCAGGCCGATATAAGCACCAAGTCCGTCGATGGTAAGTTTACTTTCGGTGGCATTGTAAGTGTAGGTGTAGTTGTCGTCCGGTGTATGGTCCCAGGCGCTCACGTCTACGCCATTAAGGTTAGTAAAAATTCCAGATGCTGTTTCTTCCTGACAACCTTCAAGACCGCTACCGGCTTTATGGCCTCCGTTCGCTTCTGAATCGAGGTAAAAGGTTTCGTTGGTATCATTGATAAATTTTCCGTCGAAAGTGAAGATGTATTCATCGTCTACAATACAAGGTCTGTCTTCAACTTTAGTATTGATACCAAATGACCACCAGGGCGACTTGTCATTAGCCGCCGGATCGTAGATACCTAGGGTGTTGGTGCCGTTAACCCAGAGAAATTGCCATTTCTTTTCGGAACCACCATGAAGAAAGAATGCCGCGTCATCAGGATCGATGATGTTCATCGTCTTCTTGAATTCATGCGCTTCGCCGTTCTTTTGGGCAGTGAGAACAACCGTGAACTTTCCGGACTTCGGAAAAGTATGCGTTACATTGGCTTCGCTGGAAACCGAGCCATCCCCAAAGTTCCATTGAAGATTGTCGTAGTTCTGTGAATAACTTTTGAAATTCACCTTCATTGGATCGCCTGCGTCGATGGCATATTGAAAGCTGGCGATGGGCGTTTTATAATAAGGCTCCGTGTTATCATCCGTACACGAAGTGAATTCCGTGGCCATTCCCAGCAGGAACAACAGGAATAAGACTCTATGGCTGAATATTTTTTCCATGTTTGATTTTTTATCAGTGGTGAATAAGCTCATGTCAGTTAGCCGGGAAAGTAGTGAGTGAACCGTTGGAGATCTGTGTCTCCTGTTGGTGAATAGGCAGGTACACGTCGGTATCATCGAACTGCGATCCGAACATGGTAGCATTCGCGCGACCTGATCGTACGAGGTCGAACCAGCGATCGCCCTCCAACGCGAACTCTATCCTTCTTTCATACCAGATCACCTGCAGCAGTCCCCAGCCCTTACTGGCCATCAGTTGTTCTGCGGTTCTGAATACACCGTCTTTATCGTGGTCGATACCTCTTCTGCGCACGAGGTTGATGTAGGCCAGCGCTTCTGCTTGTGTTCCATTGCCACGGTGCAACGCTTCTGCCAGCATCAACAATACGTCGGCATAACGGATCACCCGCACGTTGCCACTTTTGTTCAGGTTGGCGTCACCACCAATTGCAACGTAGGCTGCCAGGTTCGCATACTTTTTCTGCCACATGCCTGTGTAATCTTCAGAATTGTATCCTTCGGCTTTGGCGAATGTAGATCCCGCGGCGGTTAATTCGGCTTCGGTGATGATGGCAGCAGCGCGACGAATGGTGTCTTCCGGTTCGAAGGTGTCGAAAAGATTCTTGGTGGGCAGACAGAAACCCCAGCCTTCAACGTAAAGGGAGTTGTTCTGTAATCCACGGATACCGCAAAGTTGTATCGCGAGGTTTCCATCGATCAGTGCGCCGTTGCCCCAGCCCTCTCCACCTACTTTAGAAAGATTTGAATGCTGGATCTCAAAAATAGACTCGCTCGAGTTTTCTGCGGCCGGCGAAAACAGTTGTTTATAGTCCGCATACAACGCGTACTTCCCTGAGGTCACAACTTTTTTCAGGTATTCAGCAGCTTTATCAAATTTCGCTTTGTCGTCGTTGTTCCAGTCAGCCCAGTATAAGTATACTTTGCCGAGCAGTGCATTGGCCGCGCCACGGGTAGCTCTGCCCTTGAAGCTGGCATCGTAACCATCCACCTCAGGAAGCGCTTGCGCTGCCGCCTCGAGATCTTTCACAATATAGTCCAACGTTTCATCGAGCGACGCACGCTTCGGCGAATATCCTTCGGGGAAAGCTGTGGTCTCAACGATCGGCACGGGGCCATAGGTTCTGAACAGATCGAAGTAATACCAGGCCCTCAGGAATTTGGCCTCGGCTTGGTAGGCAGCGATATCGAGTTCGGGTTTATTTAAATTGATGATCAGGTTGCAGCGATAAATGCCAGCGAAGTTCCTTGCCCAATAGTTGAGCGATTCACCGGTGTTGGGTGTATTGGTGAAGTCATCAAGCGCTTGCCATCCGGCCTGGTCGGTAGCCGAGCCACCGCCCGCGTTGGCATTGTCTGAGCGGATCTCGCCCATCATCACGATGTTCACCCAGTTACCGCCGTAGAACGACCACTGCAACGGATCGTAGGCAGCCACCAGCCCTTCAAATACCTGTTCTTTAGTCTGGTAAAAATTCTCCTGGAAATAGCCGGCCACCGGTTCATTCTCCAGAAAATCATCAGAACAACTGAACATAGTTATGCCGATGAGCATTAAGCATATTTTTATAGTCTTCATAATGTTTCTGTTTTAGAAGGTTAGATTGATACCGCCACGGAATGTTCTGGGCTGAGGATAGAAACCACGGTCGATGCCCGAAGCCAATGCCCATCCGTCGCCGATGCCGTTTTCAGCAAAGCCGGTGTAATCCGATAATGTGAAAACATTATCAGCTACCACATAAACTCTAAGCTTTTTGATTTTGATCGCTTCGGTGAGTGCGGAAGGCAAGGTATATCCTAACTGGATCGTTCTGATGTTGAGAAAGTCTCCGTCTTCAACAAAGAAGTCAGACACACGATAGTTACGGTTTGGATCTTTCGAGGTCATACGCGGAACGGAGTTGCTCGTTCCTTCGCCGTGCCAGCGATCGAGGTAGAACGATTGTTTATTTCCAAACGAATAGAATTCCGGGCGCTCATACTGGCGGAAAACATCCTGACCGATGTTGGCCACGA
>JBMOKS010000491.1:0-1634 GCA_049324355.1 Bacteroidota bacterium | reverse complement strand
AACAAAAGACTAACGTCAAAACCTTTGTAACCCGCACTCAGCGAACCACCGAGTATCCACTTGGGCCAGGGTGAACCGATTTGTGTACGGTCTTTGTCATCGAGCACGCCATCGCGGTTCAGGTCTGCAAATCTAAAATCACCAGGCTTCGCGTTAGGTTGCAACAATTGCCCGGTTGAATTCGATACATAACCATAAACTTCATCCATATTTTGGAAGATGCCATTAGTCTTGTAGCCGTAGAAGTAACCGATGGGCAAGCCTTCGGTCATGCGGGTAACTTCTTCGTTCTTCACCGGCCAACCATAACCACCTACGTAGCCAGATTCGTTCCCAACATTAATCACTTCGTTGATATTGCGCGCAGCATTTACGCTCGCCTGGAAAGACACGTCGCCAATCATCGTTCTATAGTCGGCGTGGACCTCGATCCCTTTGTTCTGGATCTCGCCCACGTTGCGGAACGGCGGTGAATTTCCCTTCAGGGTCAGATCAGGGGTGACGAGTAATAATCCCGTAGTGGTTTTTACATAATAGTCGATCTCCAGATTAAGCGCAGAATTGAACAGACCAATCTCCACGCCGATGTCTTTCATATCAACAGCTTCCCACTGAACATTTGGGTTTTCCAGTTTGTCGGGCGATGCGCCGATGTACATGGCTTCGCCGGTTGGTCCGCCGAACTCATAAGATCTTCCGCGACCTACTGTAGCAGCATATTGCAATGAAGAGATCGCTTCGTTACCGTTTTTACCCCAACCTACTCTTAGTTTGAGGTGATCTACGGCTTGCACAGACCAGAATGGCTCGTTGGAAATATTCCAGCCCAAACTTACCGAGGGGAACACTGCATAACGATTGTTGGGTCCGAAGTTCGACGAACCGTCTCTTCTCATGATAAAATTCAACAAGTACTTTTCTTTGTAGTTATACGAGCCCCGGAAGAAGTAAGAGCTCAAAGCGTGCACCGGATTGCGGCTTCCACCAACAATCGCAGTTGAATCTACGGTAGCATCCATATACCACCAGCTGTCGTCGTAGTCAGCAACCACCGGAAGTTCTGAGGCAGATCGTGAGTGCCATTCGAAATTTTCTTTCAATGCCGTCGTCCCCACCAATAATGAGATATTGTGATCGCCGATATTCTTGGTATAGGTAATGGTATTCTCCCACTGCCACTTGTCGTAATAACTTCCGCCAGCCGAAAGTTTGCTGATACCATCTTTGTCTTTCGATTCACCATCATTCACGGTGCCGGTGAAATAAAATCTGGGTGTGAAACTCCTCCACTTGTTGTCGTTCAGTTCCATGCCGAAGTCGGTCCTGAATTCAAGTCCTTTCAACAACGTGAGTTTGAGATAGGCATTGCCGAGGATCTTGTTGTCGATGCCACGGTTATTCTGAATATCTCTTCTCGATAGAGGGTTGGTAAGGTCTGTGAAAGGGAATGCGGATTGTCCCCAGCCCCTGCCGCGGTAGTCTGTAGTGGCATAGACCGGCGTGAGCGGATCGATGTTCAGCGCGTCAGACAACATTGTCCCGTTAGCGTTGTTTTCAGGTAATGTGGTTCTCAAAGCGCGAACGTAAGTGAGGTTGGTTCCCAATGAAAGGAAATCGGTTACGTCCATGGTGCT
>JBMOKS010000490.1:4640-9917 GCA_049324355.1 Bacteroidota bacterium | reverse complement strand
CTACTTAAGTACTTAATTGCGTAACTTGAAAGCTCTTTGGGCTTATTTTTCTTTATTGGCTGCTTATGAGAAACCTCTTCCTCGTTGTCGTTCTATTATTATTTTCAACAAATCTGAAGGCACAGGTACTATGGCTTGAAGATTTTACTTTACCCGACGGGACGACCAGCGATGCCGGCGCCACGGCCTGGACATCGAGTTATTCTGGCAGCGGCTACTTTGCCACCGCCAGTAATACTTTTTTTGTATACGATCTTGATTCAGAAGGAGTTTGGACATCAGAAAGTATCGATATTTCTTCCTATGGGTATGCCGTGATCGATGTTGCCGGGTATATTTATTTTGCAGGAACCGGCGACTATTTGAGATTTTACTATTCGGTTGACGGCGGCCCGGAAACTATCTTCGGAAATTTTTCAGACGGATTTTTTACAGGTGCTGTCGGTGCCAGCACGATCGTCAGCGGCAGTTCTTTAACGGTGATTGTCAGAGCTTTCAACAATGGCTTTTTCGATACCTACGAGTTCGATGATGTAACGGTGACCGGCATCACTACATTGTACTCTCGCAAAAATGGAAATTGGAACGATGTCACAGCCGGCAACGGGACTTGGTCTACGGTAAGTCATGTCGGCGCGTCTTGTGATTGTGCGCCAAATACACTCACGCGGGCTATTATCGGGAATGGCAACACGGTTAGTATGAACGCCGACGGAACGACAGCTGGCATCGAGTTATCGTCGGGAACACTTCAATACACCAACACAGGGGTTGACCTTAATATCTCGAGAGGGTATTGGTCGCAACAGGCGGGCGGAACAGTAAACCGAAATGGGCAATCAGATTCGAGAATCAATTTTACATCAGCTGCTATCACGACAGCTACAGTAAACGGTGCCATAACCGTTGACGATATTGCCATCACGGCAGCGGCCACGCTCACTTTAACGGGTTCTGGAAGCATTGCCGTGTCAGATGATTTTTACATCGGTGCGGATGATGCCACCATCACTAACAATATTTCGGGAGGTTTCTCAGTTGGCGATCGCATCGAATTTCAAACAGGCATTACAGACGCCATTTTTACCAACAACCAAACGCTCACGGCTACGACGCTACTCTTTGACGATGACAATAACACGTTTAACAACAACATGTCGCTTACGTTAAGTGGAAACGTCGCCGTAAATAACAATACCGACGATGGCAACGATGTAAATAATAATGCCGGTGCAGTGCTCACTTTTGTGAACGTAGATGCAGGAACAGGAGGAGGAGGAGATCTCTCCATCAACAACTCCGGTACGATCAATCAATCCGGCCCTTTCAACAACATTCCCTCCAATACCAATGCTGCCAATAGCGTGAATAACCTTTCTGGGGCGACTTATAATTTCGGAGGTGCCACCGGCACCAATGTGAGACTGTTTTGTAACAATGGCACCAACACATTCAATTACAACCGGGCGGGTGATCAGAGCATCATAACGCCGCAAGATGCCTATTCCAACCTTTCCATCTCCACGTCCGGCACCAAAACACCTTCTGCCACAATAGACGTCAACGGAAACCTTATCATCCAGAATTCGGCTGTGCTGAATATGTTCAACGTTTCCAACCGCGACTTAAATCTTTTTGGAAACTGGACGGTAACCGGTACAGCATCTTTTACAGAAGCATCCGGCCGTGTAACATTCGACGGAACAGCAGACCAGACCATCAGAAATACAAATGGTGAAACATTTTTCAACGTCACGGTTAACAAAGGTGGCGGCACATTGATCCTCGATCAAACCAACAGCACCGACGTTACGATCACCGGAACGTTGACGCTCACGCAAGGGATTGTCATCACCACTACCAATGAATTACTCGTTATCAACAACGGTGCGACAACAACAGGTGGCGATGCCGATAGCTATGTTGACGGCCCCATGCGTAAAGTTGGAAATAGTCCTGATCCATATATTTTTCCTACCGGCGACGGCGCAGTTTGGGCCAGAATACAAATGGACTATGGCACTGGCGCCGGCTCCACAACCCAGTTTGACGCTCAGTATTTCGGCTCCGCATATCCTGATCTCTCCAATGATGCTACATTTAACCACGCAAGTGCTGTTGAATATTGGACCCTCGACCGAACCAACACCGCGGCGCAAGGCACAGTGAGACTATTTTGGGAAAGCGGAACGCGCAGCCAGATCAATAATCTGACATGCTGTGATCTGATCGTTGCCAGATATAATGGCACAGATTGGACAGACGTAGGCCGCACCGCAACGTCAGGTACTACCACTGCGGGATCTGTCACCTCGGCAAACGTTACAACCTTTAGCCCGTTCACTTTTGGATCTGAATCGGCCTTGGGTAACCCTTTGCCTATTACGTTGACAGACTTTACAGCAAGATTAATAGGCGACGAAGTCGATCTGCGCTGGATCACCGCACAGGAAATAAACAACGACTTCTTCACCATTGAAAAATCCGCCGACATCGAGCACTTTGAAGAAGTGGGTCGCGTGGATGGCCAGGGCGATAGTCAAGAGCAAAAAACCTATCGGCTTATCGATTACGCGCCATACACCGGTCGTTCATATTATCGACTTAAGCAAACGGATTTCGATGGGACATTTACATACTCCAAAGTCGTTACTGTCGATTATAACGGACCGAAAGATGCCGTTCTGATCGCCTACCCCAATCCCTTTAATGGCAAGGAGATCAACATCGAGCTTAAGGGCTTGAAGGGTGCCACCGCGGTGCCCGTTCAGATCTATGATCAGCGGGGGAGGATGGTGTACCACCAAGTTCTACGGGAAATGGCGCCAGGTTATTTCAGGGAGAAAGCTCTTTTTCACGAAGATCTTGCCCCTGGCATATACATCATTAAGGCCGGTCCTACGCTGATGTTAACCCGTAAAATTGTAGTTAATTAATCTTCCTTATTTATTCCTATAATTGCAGAGCCAATCTTATGGATTGGCTTATTTTTTACTCAAAATCAAGGTTTTTCGAAGCTCAATGCGTGCGAAGGCTATAATACGCTTATTCTTCACTGCCAGTGCTATCACATGGCTGGCCCTTGTTTTTACCGACATCTCAGTTGTTTTCAGTTCGGTCAACAATATCAAGGCAGACATTCCGATCTGGTTGCCCAAGGTGATACTGAACTTGTTTATCCTGTCGCTGTATTACTACTACAAATTCAAGATTGAACGCGACGACGTGCTCAACTTTGTCGACCTGCTGTGGCGCGTCTTTGCCACGGGCCTGGTGGCAACAGTTATTTCGCTGTCGCTGAAACTTGTTGAATATCTCCTCGGGTCTACAAAGCTCCCCACGCATGTAGTCTTTATAGATTTGGTTTACTTGATCAATCTTGGGTTGATGATAGGTTTTCTGATCATGGCCTTTACGGCTTGGAAACGGCTGATCCTTTACCAGAAGTCCAAGTGGTTGCTGAGGCTTTGGAGTTTCTTCGAATGGGGCTTGTTGATTTCGCTGATCTATAACAGCTTCCCATATCTCGAAGCCGTGTATATCACCCTGCTTTCGCTTTTTGTGATCACCGCATTGGTGTTATCGGGCAATATGAAGTGGGTGGCATACCTGAACTTCAGGCAAAAATGGACCAGTCTGCTGCTGCTGTTGCTAACTATTTTTTATCTGCTTTATAGCTTTTATACCGCCAGCTCGCTGGCTGATGCGATTATGGCCAAGTCGGCCTTCTTTACCAATTACAGGTTCCATATTTTTATTCTCTCGCTCATCACGTTTGTAACGGTCTATAGTATTTTTTCTTTCCTGGTAATACTGTTCAACCTGCCGACTACGTCTGTATTTGAACAAAAGCTCGAGGAAGTGGTAAACTTTCAACGGATCAGCCAGTCGATCCAGACCGAACAAAATGAAGAAAGCGTCTATAATATTTTGCTAGAGACATCGGTCAGCACGGTCTTTGCCGATGCAGCCTGGCTGGAGGTAAAGATCTCGGAGCGAGAGAAGAACCGGCTGTTCACCTACAAGATCACAGACAAAGAAGCGCACGATATCATCGCGCACTTGAAAGAGCACAACATCAAGGGAGTGCTGGATCAAGGCAGCGACAAAACCAAAAACCTGAGTCGCCATTTGGCGTCGCTTAAGGGCTCACGGTTCCGCTCTATTCTCGCGTTCCCGATCTATGTTAAAGGTGAAAATATTGGCACCTTGGCGCTGCTAAAAGAATTGGCCGAAGGATTCAATAAAGAGATGACCAAGATCGTCTCTACTTTTGCGAACCAGGCTGGAATTTCTATCGAGAATTTTCGGTTAATGGAGGAAGCCCTTCAAAACGAACGCTACAAGGAAGAATTAAAGATCGCCAAAACCGTTCAGAAAAGTCTGCTTCCCGACGTTTTGGAGAAAGACGACGACTTCGATATCGCCGCTTTCTCGGAATCCGCGGATGAAGTGGGCGGTGACTATTACGACACGCTTCGCACCAACGATCATCAAGTGTCATTGATTGTTGCTGACGTTTCCGGCAAGGGAACCACAGCGGCGTTCCATATGTCGCAGATGAAGGGAATTTTTCACAGCCTTGCCCAACATTGTATAGAACCTGACGACTTTATGAGAAGAGCCAACCAGGCTTTGATCTACTGCCTGGAGCGCGGTTCTTTTATTTCCGCCACTTATTTTATCGTCAATACCAGAGATAAGAAAGTCCATTACTCACGGGCGGGGCACTGTCCGGTGTTGTATTACCACGCGGCTCAGGATGCCACCGAATATTTCAAAGATAAGGGTATTGCTCTGGGTATGGTTCGAAATAAAAGTTACAGCAATTTTATTCAGGCCAATGAATTTAACTATCGGTCTGGCGATATCATGGTTTTGTATACCGATGGCATCACGGAAGCCAAAGATGCAAAGGGCGAAGAATTTGGATATGACAGGCTGGCTGATGTGGTGAAAGAAGTGAAGGAACTGGGACCACGGCAGATCCAGGAGCACCTGATTAATCGGTTGTATGAATTTTCAGGCACTCCGAATATTAATGACGATTACACTACCATGATCGTCAAGTTTAAATAGTGAACATAAAATTTTAAAAATCGTTTATAACCCATGATCCACATTAAAAGACTTCAGGAAGACGGCACCGATATTATAGCCCTGGTAGGTGAAATAGATGCCAGCTCTTCCATCGAGCTCGATCTGGCTATTGCCAAAAGTGTGGGAGAAGGATTTTCGAAGATCCTCATAGACTGTAGCGCCCTCGAGTACATCTCA
>JBMOKS010000490.1:0-4630 GCA_049324355.1 Bacteroidota bacterium | reverse complement strand
CGGACTTGGTGTGTTTATGTCTTACATCGAGGAATTTAAGGACAAAAATATCGGAATGGTTCTGTATGGAATGAACGACAAAGTGGCCAATACTTTTGAAATCCTCGGACTTAATGAGCTGCTTAAGATTGGGAAAGATAAGGCGCAAGCAAAGAAATTGATCAATGAACTATAAGTATAAAGTTGGTTGCAGCATTGAAAACCTGAAGGGCGTGCGCGATTTCATTCGCACCTCCCTGAAGAATCACAATGTGCCTGATCTGCAGATCAGCGAGATCGTTTTGGCGCTTGACGAAATGTGTTCCAACCTCATGATCCATGCCCATCATTGCAATCCCGATGATCTGTTTGAACTGCACATCAGTGTGGAAAACGAAAACCCAATCGTATTCGAGATCATCGACGACGGCAGCGCTTTCGATATCAATCAATTCAGCGAGCCGGACCTCGGCAATCTTGTGCATGAAAAGAGAAAAGGCGGCCTCGGTATCAGGCTGGTGAAGTCGATCATGGATAAAGTTGAATACCAAAATCTCAGCGGCAAAAATGTTTGCCGCCTCATTAAAAAAGTCAGGTTTAATTAAATCCCCTCGTATTTTAAGTTATGATTTTGACACGCGTAGCAATCTCCACTCTACTCGTTTGCCTGTTGAATATGGCAGGTATGTCTCAAAGCAATTCCGGCAATAAAGACAAGCCGGAAGCTGCAACCATTTTCTCCATTGATAAGGAGCCGGTCACGGCCGATGAATTTATCTACCTGTACCAAAAAAACCATCAGAACAAACAAGAAGAGTTTACCGAACAAAAGGTGCAGGAGTACCTCGATCTCTTTATCAATTTTAAGCTCAAAGTGAAGGAAGCGCAGCGCCGTGGTATCGATACCACAACAGCTTTCAAAAGAGAGTACAACTCCTACAAAGAGGAACTTCGAAAGCCATACTTGCCAGACAGCAAACTCACTGATAGCCTGGTTAAGCTTACATACAATCGGATGAAAGAAGAGGTAAGGGCTTCGCACATCCTCATCAATGTTGCTGCCGAGGCAGCTCCTTCCGACACCCTGAAAGCTTATAATAAGATCATTGAGATCAGAAGTCGCGCGCTGAAAGGCGAAGATTTTGGAGCGTTAGCACAACAGAACTCAGAGGACCCATCGGCACGAATAAACAAAGGTGATCTTGGATATTTTACGGCGATGCAAATGGTGTACGCATTCGAAGTAGCGGCTTACGGAACGAAGGTCGGCGAAATTAGTATGCCCGTACGAACACGGTTTGGTTATCATATTGTTAAAGTTAACGACCGGCGACCCGCGCGTGGTGAAGTAGAAGTTTCGCACATCATGTTCAAGACCGGAGACGACAGTGACAACGAGAAATCGAAGAACCGCGCATTCGAAATTTACGACGAGCTTCAGAAAGGAGTAAAGTGGGAGGAACTTTGTAAACAATACTCCGAAGATCCAGGCTCGAAAGACAACGGCGGAAAATTGCGACCGTTCGGTGTAGGCGCGATGGCGGGTGTGCCCGAATTTGAACGCGCAGCATTCGAACTCGATAAGCCTGGTGAAATATCGGACCCTGTTAAAACACAATATGGCTGGCACATTATCCGGCTAGAACGGAAGATCCCATTGCCACCTTTCGAAGAGATGGCCTCTTCTCTCAAAACAAGAGTGAATCGCGACGAGCGCACCCAGATTTCCAAGCATGCCTTGCAGACCAAGTTGAAAAAAGAATTTGGCTTCGTTGAAAACAGTGCCACCAAGACAAAACTGATGGTGTTGGCCGATACCACCCTGCGACTTGGGAAGTGGAAGCCTCAACTGCTTGCTAACGACGAAACCCTCTTTACATTGCAAAACCGGAGATTCACCGGCAATATGTTTTTAGAATATGCCCGCGCCAATCAAAGGGCCAATGCCAGCGCACCGGAAAAATATTTGGAGCAGTTGTACAATAATTATGTCGACGCCATGCTCGGGCAGCAAATGGAAGAGAAAATAATCCAACAATCACCCGACTACAAATGGCTGTTGAAAGAATACTATGAGGGAATTCTGTTGTTCGATATCATGGAGAAAGAGGTATGGAATAAGGCTTCCGACGATTCGGTAGGTCAGCGAAAATATTTTGAAGCCAATGTCGCCCGTTACGAAGCCAAAGAAAGAGTCAGGGCCAGACTCTTTTCCAGTCAGTCAGCGGAAGATATTGAAAGACTCAGGCCCTTGTTGCAGCAAAGCGACTCCATAAAAATGATGGAATTTGCCATGGTGAATAATATCCGGCACGAGACCGGAACTTTTGAAAAACAGGAAAAAGCGGTGCTCGCAAAAGTACCCTGGGCCCCGGGGGTACATTCGACAGAAAATAATGGATTATATTATCTTGTCTGGGTCCGAGACATACTGCCTCCCGGGCGGAAGACGTTTGATGAAGCAAGGCCTGCTGTCATTTCAGATTATCAAAATCATCTGGAAAAGACATGGGTTGAGCAGCTCAAGAAAAAATACAATGTAAAAGTGAATAAAAAGGGCAAGCAATTAGCATTTGAAAACCTGATTAAAAAATCTACTTGATGTTCAGAACCGCTCCCCAACCCCTTATTTCCCTTGTAACCATCGTTTCTCTCGGGTTGCTTATATCGGGTTGTGACCTTATCAAAATGAAAAAAGATCAGGCCAAGGGCGACGAAACACGCCAGCCTTTAGCGCGGGTTAATGATACCTATTTGTACAAAGACGAGCTGTCGGGCTTGGTCACAGCAAACGTTTCTAAAGAAGACAGTGCTTCCCGTGTGGATGCTTATATCAATAGCTGGATCAGAAAACAGCTGCTCATACAAGAAGCCTCTAAAAAGATCAATATCAACGAGGCGGAAGTAGAGCGTAAGATCCTGGATTATCGCTACAGTCTGATCGCCTATGAATATCAGACTTACTATATCAAGCAGCACCTCGATACGGTCATTGCGGATACCGAGATCGGGAACTACTACAAGCAGAACATCGACAATTTTATCCTGAAGCAGAACATTGTACGGGCCACCTTCATTAAGGTGCCAAAAAACGCACCCCGCACGGAAAAAATCAAAGAATGGATATTCTCTAGCCGGGAAAAGGATAAACATGACCTTCAATCGTATTGCCTTAGTTTTTCGGCCGCTTACCACATTTCAGATTCCACATGGATGATCTTCGACGAACTTGTGAAGAACTCGCCGATGGCCGAAATACCCAATAAAGTGCAGTTTTTGAAGGCAAATCCCTATTATGAGACCTCTGACGAGGCTTTTTCCTACTTTCTCAAGGTGGAGGAATACCGCATTTCGGACAACGTTTCGCCCCTTGAATTTGTAAAAGATGATATTCAGAACATTATTTTAAATAAAAGAAAAGTAGAACTTGCGAAGTTATTGGAAGATGAAGTGTATAACCATGCAGCTAATCAGAGAGAGTTTGAGATTTATCGATAGTTACAAGAAAATGGGCACTCTAGCCCTGATCTTGTTTGTCAGCACCATGCCCCTCCGCGCCCAGGAGAACGAAGGATTTGTGGTGGACGAGATCATTGCCAAAGTCGACAATTATATCATCCTCAAGTCAGAACTGGACCGTGCGTATCAGGATTACCTCACCAACGGAGGTAGCCCCACACAGGAAGCAAAATGCCAATACCTTGTGCTGCTGATCCGCAACAAGCTCATGCTGGCCAAGGCCGAGATCGACTCCGTGGTGGTACTCGATGCCGACGTCGATCAGAATACGCAAAGGAGGATGGATGTGATCATGGCCCAATCCGGCCGCTCGCCTGACGAACTTGAAGCCCTGTATGGCAAAACCCTGGAACAGATCAGAACCGAATTGCGCGACGGCATACGCGAACAGATGATCATTGGCAAAATGGAAGATAAGATCACAGAAGGGTTAACGGTTACACCTTCGGAGGTGAAAAGATTCTATAATAAGTTTCACAAAGACAGCTTACCCTATTTTTCAGCGTCGGTAGAGGTAGCGCAGATCGTAAAGATCGCCGAGATCAGCAGCCGTCAAAAAGAGGCCACTAAAAACCATCTCATGGATATCCGCACCAGGATCTTGTCGGGAGAAGATTTTGCGACGTTAGCAAAAAAACACTCTGACGACCCTAGTGTGGTTTCCAACAATGGCGAAATGGGATGGGTTGGTCGCGGCCGTATGGTACCCGAATATGAAGCGATGGCCTTCAAGCTTAAGGTGGGAGAAATTTCCATGCCTTTTGAATCACCATTCGGCATTCACATCATGCAACTGGTAGACCGCAGAGGTAACGAATATAATTCACGTCACATCCTGATTTCACCTAAACCTTCGGATGACGACCTGGCCAGTGCAACACGGTATCTCGATAGCTTGCGCACATTAATCGTGAACGACAGTATTAAATTTGAGAAGGCCGCCAAAGAATACTCTGATGACATGCAGACCAAAGGTAATGGCGGATTCTTCTCAGATCAGGACGGCGGCCAGCGGTTGATGGTGGAAGACTTAGACCCGGTAGTGTTTTTCAAGATCGATTCTATGCAGGTTGGCGATATCTCTAAACCTATCGTTTACCGCACTGACGACGGAAAAGACGCTGTAAGAATT
>JBMOKS010000489.1:0-9972 GCA_049324355.1 Bacteroidota bacterium | reverse complement strand
AGACATATTTCACCGAGTACTATCGGCATGAGCGCACAAGAAGTTATCTCGACAACCTGAATTTATTATACGTGGCGTTTACGAGGGCGGAGCGCGGATTGATCGCGCTGGCGCCACACCCCGAAACACGTGGCGCAAAGGGAACGGTAGCCGCTTTGGTTCATACTTGTATTCAACAAGACAAAGACCTTCAGGCAAACTGGGACGAGGCCGAGCTTGTGTGGAGGGCCGGTGAGTGGACGGCCGCCCCCACCGAAGCAAAAGAAACTACTGACGCGCTAAAATTGAATCAATATCTGGCCTCGGGATGGAGGGAGAAACTCGTCATCCGTCATACAGGGTCGGATTATTTTAATGATACCATCGATGAGCAGCGCGAACGCATTTCATACGGTATCCATATGCACGCCGTGCTGTCGAAGATCAGGTACGCGAGTGAAATCAACCACGTTTTGAACGAGATCGTCCTGGAGGGACTGATCACGGCCGAAGAGCGCAATGCCGTAGAGAACGAGATCTTAGAGTTAATGAATCATCCGTCGGTAGCATCTTGGTTCACCCCGGATTGGGAAATACGTACAGAAGCACCCATACTGATTCCGGGTGGCGGTGAGAGCAGAATAGATCGACTCCTGATCAATGGTAAGAAGGCTATTGTGATCGATTTTAAGACAGGCGCAAAAACAAAAAACGATCAGCAACAGGTGCAACAATACATGGATGTGCTTCGACAAATGAATTTCATCAGCATCGAAGGGTATCTTGTATACCTGCGTGATAAAGAAGTTGTTGAAGTGAAAACCGGCAGCAAACAGCGTGTGGTAAAACGTAAAAACGAAAATCAATTGGAGATCCCGGGACTGAATTTCGGTGCGCCGGAAAAAAATTAAGAAGATCACGAATGGTGAGCGGAGAAACTTATAGCAAGACTGCCCAGGAAAGAAATTCCGGTTCAAGGCCGGCAATGCCTTTTCTTTGTGAGCTGGCAGGAAAAATATACAAACAACATCCGCGATTGGATGCCGTTACAATCATTTTTCCGAACCGAAGGGCCATCTTGTATTTTAAGAAATATTTGAATGACCTTCTTTCTAAACCTGCTTTCGCGCCCCGTTTGTTGACGATTGAAGATTTTATTTCTGATTTTTCTGACTATAAAATCCCTGATAAGCTGGAATTGATACACCGGCTATATACGGCCTATCACGATGTTACTTTGATGGGCAACCCCGAAGAAATAGAATCCTTCGATCAGTTTTATTTCTGGGGTGACATGCTGTTGCGCGATTTTGACGAGGTCGATAAATATATGATAGATGCTCAGCAACTTTTCAAAGACCTCAGCCACCAAAAAGAGCTGGATGCCAGTTTTGATTTCCTCACAGAAGAGCAACAAAAATTTCTAAAGGACTTTTGGGGAAATTTCGATGAAGGCCAATCGGCCAATAAAAGAAAATTCATACACGTGTGGCGTAAGCTGGCGCAGGTCTACCATACATTTAAAGATCAGCTTATCGCGGAAAGGCTGGCCTACGATGGCATGATGCACAAGGCAGTGGCGGAAAAATTAAAGGCAGATCCAACATTGACTGCAGACATGCATAAGGGGTCAATGCACTTCGCCGGATTCAACGCGCTCACCCGCGCAGAAGAGCACATCATAGCATTCTTTGTTGAGAAAGGTATTGCCGACGTCCATTGGGATATTGACGAATACTACGTGAATAATATCACTCAGGAAGCTGGGAAATTTTTCAGAGAATATCAACAGCACCCTATTTTGGGAAAGACCTTTCCGGCCGACATTCCATGAACGTACAAGGGAACGAAGGAGACCAGGGACGCGCGGGTTCAGAAACCCGGATCAAAATATTCGGTGCTGCGCAGCCGATCGGACAAAGCAAAGTAATGTCGCAGGTGTTGCAGGAAAATTTGATGAAGGGCATGAGCCCTGAAGAGACCCTGATCGTGCTGCCCGATGAAAAACTTTTGTTGCCGGTACTGCACGGCGTTTCCTCCAGCGTAGAAAAGCTCAACGTTACAATGGGCTTTCCGCTGGCGAGCACACCCATGTTTAATTTTATCGAACTGCTCGCCGATCTTCAGCTCAATTATAAAAACGATCATTTCAATCATCGTCAGGCCCTCGCCGTGCTGGGGCATCCTTATGTTGTGGCCGCTGACCCGGTTTCATCACACAACAAGCGGAAAGAAATACTTCGTCACAATTGGGTTCATATACCCAGAGGCTATCTGGCGAGCGAGACTCAGCTTCATAGACTGATATTTATTCCTTTTTTTCAGGGAGATCTTTCGTCATATTCTTTAGTGGGTGCGGCACTCATGCATTATCTGAAATCGATCATTACTGAAATTGGCTCTTTGAATTCTATCAGCGCATTGGATAAGGAATACGCTTTTCAGTTTTTTAAGTTCCTGAACCGGATGGAGGAAGTGTTATATGACGAGGGAGTCGAGAGAACCAACGGAGCCGAGGGAGCCGAGGAAGACGAAGAGAACAAAATCGGCAGAAATTTGGCCAAAGGACCGGATGCGACTACCGATCGCGAAAGTTTGAAATTGATACACCGCCATCTAAAATCTTTCCTGCGTATTTTCCGCCAGCTTGTGCGTGCTCATAAAATTCCTTTTTCTGGTGAACCTTTAAAAGGCTTACAGGTGATGGGTGTATTGGAAACGCGTAATCTGGATTTTAAAAATGTTTTTATACTTTCTCTCAATGAGGGTGCATTCCCATCCATCACGAGCAAAGGTTCTTATATACCCTATAACATTCGAAAAGCTTATCAATTGCCTACGGTCGAGCACCAGGATGCCATCTATTCGTACTTGTTCTACCGCACGCTCCAACGGGCCGAGAATATTTTTCTATTTTATAATTCCGAGACCGACCTGCTGGGTCAGGGTGAGATGAGTCGTTACCTGCAGCAGCTGCTATATGAGTCGGGTTTGCCGGTTACGAAAAAGATCCTTCACAATCCGGTGGAGCCACAGGCTTTAGTATCCATTGTCATTAACAAAAACGAAAAGGTGCTCGAGACGTTGGCCAGGTTAAATGACGGCAATATGTATTTTAAGGGGATATCTCCCTCGGCATTGAATACGTATCTGGAATGTCGATTGAAATTCTACTTGCGCCACGTAGCCCGTATCAAAGAACCTTATGCTGTCGAAGAAGAACTTGATGCCCGGGTGCTCGGTAATTTTCTGCACGATGTCATGGAGCGTTTTTATAAACGTATAGAAGCCAGGAAGCACAGCAAGCAGATAGAAACTGCAGACTTCATGGGTTACGAAGCAGCAATCGATACGTTGATCGACGAGGTTTTCATCGAAGCCTATCGGCTTGATCCCAACAAAAAAGTCACGTACGAAGGCCAACGATTGGTGGTGCGCGAAATAGTGAAACGTTTTGCACATCGTATCGTAGAGATGGATAAAAAATATGCGCCTTTTGTGATGGAGGCCCTGGAACAGGAGGGACTTACCTTTTCTGTGCCCATCGCTCATGCGCCCCATCGTGCTGTGTTGGGAGGTAAGATCGACCGTGTAGATCGAAAGGAAGACTTGCTGCGCATCATTGATTATAAGACCGGGAAGGACGAACTTGATTTTGATAGCGTAGCATCATTGTTCGCGCGTGATGGACGAAGAAATAAAGCCGCTTTTCAAACCTTGTTGTATGCATTGTTGTATAAGTCACACGCCGTGCATGGAGAATCGCGTTTCAGGATCATTCCGGGACTGATCAACCGGATGAACCTGTTTGATGACAGCTTTACTTTTGGGCTTAAAGTCGGAAGGCAACATGTCAACGATGTAGAGCCACTGCTCCCGGAGTTCAGGCAGCGCCTGGAAGAATTATTCAACGATCTTTTCGATCCGGCGCAACCCTTCGATCAAACGTCCGATACCGAAGCTTGTAAACTGTGCCCTTATACTAGTATTTGTTATCGATAAAAATTTTGGGTAGGGTAGTCCTTCCGGATAACAGTTGTGGATAGTTTCTCAGCTGACTACTTGATCGCTTCAGGATAAAAATCAAAAAAGTATACATTTTAGTATACGCGTAGAAAGTGGGTATTAGTTAGATCCTTCTTCAGTAATATCGGGTTCATCGTCCGTAACCAGACTTTTTACACTGCTCCACGACATTTTGAGAATAGGTTCCTTTTTGAAGCTTAGTTCCTTTTTCTTCTTGATGATCTCCGATGCACGCTCTTGTGTGCCGGGATGGGTGCTGATCCAGGCCAGTTCTTCAGGAACGTTGTTTTTGCGCGATAGTCTGAAAAAGAAATTGCTTAAGTGCTGCGGATCGATGTCTGCGGCGGCCATACTTGTCACAGCAAAGTCATCGGCATCCCGTTCCTGTTGGCGGTCGAAAGCTGTAGAAGATAGAATTTTAGCTGTTTCGCGAGCGATCTCGAAGCCTGCGTCGCCACCTGCAATCGTGAACAGCATAGTCATACCGATCTCTTTAACCAGCTTTTTCATGACGTGATTTTTTTCCATGTGGCCGATCTCGTGGGCCATAACCCCCGCCACTTCTTCGGCATTCTGGGCCTGGTCCAGCAACCCGGTATAGATAACCATATGATTGTCGGGCAACGCAAAGGCGTTGATATCGCTGTTGCGAATAATGTGGATCTTGATGTCGTCGCAGTTCACCACCTTAGTGCGGCAGATCCGTACTTTGATGGAATCTATAACGGCGTGAAGTTTTTCGTTCTCAACTTTTTCATTGGTGGAAGTAATGGTTTCCAGGATGAGCTTGCCGAGTTTCTTTTCGTTCTCTTTGGCAAACTTCCTCAGGTCGTCTTCATTCACAAAGTCGACCTGGCGCAGCAGGAACCAGACCGCAAAAAACGGAACGACTAGAAAAAAAAATTGGGATATTATTTTATTGTTCATACTACGGTTTGCAGATCGTTTCGGTTAGAAGCCCAAAGAACCAGAAGCTTACGTGTTTTCCCTTTCTCACATTCACGGCCGCGTACACGGTAGCCCCGAATTCGATAAGATTAAACAAGACGATGGTGATCATGTAAGCGATGTAATCATTCGTGACGATGTTATCGCCGAAAATGATAGAGAGTGTCCAATAAAATCCGGCACTGTTCATGACCAGCACGAGCAGCTGCGAGAGTAACGCCTGCATACAATGCCAACGCACGAAATAAGTTCCTTTACGGTTACCCACATAAAAGAAAGCTGTGGCCAGCAGGTTCACAATGGGAAGCGGCAGTCCCGCGATCACTGCCACCAACGACATCAGGTAGCTGTTGGAAGCTCTTTCGCATTCATATTCGTCGGGTTTATAGGCAAACGGCTCGCTCATCAGTTTAGAGATCTTTAATGATATTCCAACCCCAATTCACGATCAACACCGCGATCAGCGGAAGGTAAAAATGTTTTTTAGTTTTTATTTTCTGCTCCGCGAGGAGGAAAGTGCTTGCAAGGCTATCGCTGCTTGCGATCAGGTCTCTTACGATCCAAACAGGTATCAGGATCAGTAAAAGAATGGCAATGAATCCGAGAGGATTCATGAGCATAGCTTCGGCAACATCACCATGCAAGATCAATAACACTGACCGGGTAATACCGCACGAAGGACACGGAAGTCCTGATATGTTTTTGAACATACAGAGCGTTGTTGTATCGCCGTGTGGATCATCACCCCATTGGAAGCCAATCCAGGTATACCCGGCCAGTGATAAGATCAATAGGATCCAATAAATCTTCTTATTGGTTCGCATAGCGGTTTAGCTTAGTGCAGGAGGCTGTGTAGTTTCTCTGCATTGATCTCACGGGTGCGGCCCATGATAATAAACCAATCTATAATGGCCCAGATACCAAATCCTCCGCAGGTGAGCAGCTTGGCAATGCCCAGTCCGGTGTCGCCTACCATAAAGCGGTCGATCGCCAGGTTTCCGGCAACGATCGAAACGATCAGTACTGTTGTAGGGTCTTTCAAGTTGAGGGCTTGCAATTGAATAAAACGGGCATCATCCATAGCTAAAAGGCGCTCGCGGATCATGGGTAGCTGATGACCTTCGAAATACTTTCCATTGGTCATCAGGAACATGTCTACTTTTTGTACATCCATACTAGTCGAAGGGTTTAAATAAAATTTGGGTAATTTATTCATAACCGCGCGAATCTCAAATGGAGAATGGGGCTGTTGCCCAAGTATTTTTGATGAATTTTTACGCCCGGAAACTAGTTCTTTCTAACTACACTCAAGGCCAACCTTATCGAACAGGTTCACGCAAAATTGTCTTTAACTTCTCAGGCGCAATTTTTCTAAAATCCGATAAATAGATCTCGTGATGTAATCCAGCATGGGCCAAGCCATTTTCGCGCATAAATTCCTGAAGGATGATCAGCGATTCGGGCTCTTTGTCAAATGGGCCAACGTGCAGCATTTGCACTACTCTGCCCTCGTTCAGCGTGTGCCACTCAACTTTCCGGATGTGCAGATCATTTTTTTTATGGAGCGTATTTTCGATCGCCTGTGTTGCTATTTTTTCAGTAACAAATTCCGGCATTCGAATGAGCAATCGCCAGTTCCATTCGTTGCGCGGAATTTTTTTTGGCGCTTCGTGCATTGCAAGGCCACCATATTTTTTCATATCAAACCACCAAAGCCCTTCCAACTTGGGCACCGTAAAATCTTGGCCCTGCGCTTTGTATAAGAACTTAATCGCATAGGCAACCGGATATAATGCCCGTATTTTTTCATTAAATGCTTCCGACGACGGATCGCCTTGCCCGGTGACAGATAAATAAGAAACCGGCGGCAGGTCGATCAGCGCCGGTTGGGGCTTGGCGGTGTAGTATTCGGCGTGCTGTTTGGTCAGATCGATTTTTTTCATCGTTTGGGATTTGTTTTCAACAAAGGAAAAACGGTCAGGTGACAATGTTATGTCAAGAGAACACAAGGAGTAGGGTAAGTATTTTAAGTATCCGTAGCCTAAGCGCGAAGTGCGCGAAAACAGCCTGTCCGGAAGTTTTCCGTGTTTGATGCCTGAGCCAAAACAGCCGTTTATTTGCGCCCGAGCCTATACAAATTTGAGGTTGGTGATATGATCGCCGGCAGAATTGGGTCTATTACCGCATTATTTTAAACAGGTGCTGCCAAAAACGTATTTTGCAAATATGAAATACAGAATAGGGCAGGTGCTGACGCACATCTTCGGTTGTGTGATTTTTTTAGCAGTGCCGCTGCTTTTTGCGCCCGATCGCAGAAGTTTTATCGATACGCTCATGGACTTCAGAACTCAGCGCGAGTTCACGGCCTTCGTGTTGCTGATCGTATTCTTCTATGTAAATTTTTTGGTGCTCATCCCCAGGTTCTATTTCAATAAACGATATCCTTATTTCTTCCTGTGCCTATTGGGCTGTTATCTTGTGATCTCTTTTCTCCCCGACCTTGTCACTCCATTCCATGAACCCCCTGACCTGCCCCGAATGCCGCCGCCGCGCCCGCGTGGTAATTTCTTTTTGTTCAAACTCGAGCATCATTTTATCGCCTTTGCCATCGTTTTTCTGTTTTCGTTGATGTTGCGTATCAGCAGCCGCTGGAAACAGGCCGAGCGGGAAAGACTGAATGCAGAACTTTCTTATTTGAAGGCGCAGATCAATCCACATTTTTTATTCAACACGCTTAACAGTATTTATTCTTTGGCTGTTGAAAAGTCAGATCATACTGCACCGGCCGTTGTAAAACTGTCAGGCATGATGCGTTATGTGATTGGCGAGGCTGACAAGGATAGGGTACCCCTGAAGAACGAGATTGCGTATATTCAAAGTTATATAGAACTTCAGCAGATCCGGTTCGGCGATGCGGTCAGGCTGGATGTCTCCATCCTCGGGGAGACCGAAGGCAAGCAGATCGCTCCATTATTGCTGATACCTTTTGTAGAGAATGCTTTTAAACATGGTGTAAACGCTGAAGAAGATTCCAGGATCACGATCCGCATCGTGACGGATGGCCCTGAGCTGAGCCTTGAAGTTCTGAATGCCAAGGTAACGACCCAACATCAGGAAGATGAGCACAGCGGACTGGGTATCGCCAATACAAGAAACAGACTTCAATTGTTGTACCCCGGAAGACATCAGTTGACCATCGAGGAAAGCGACCAGGATTTTTTGGTCTTACTTAAGTTGCAGTTGATATGATCAAAGCCATTGCCATCGATGATGAAACGCCGGCGCTTAAGCTGATTGAAAATTTTTGCAGTACAGTAGACTTTATTCAGCTCGAAAAAACGTTCAACAAACCCAACGAAGCACTCCGTTATATACAGAAATTTCCGGTTGACCTGGTCTTCCTGGACATCAACATGCCATCTCTCACGGGACTTGAGTTTTATAAAAAAGTGAAACAACATACGATGGCTATTTTTACTACAGCATATAGCGAACACGCCGTTGAAGGCTTCAATTTGAGTGCCGTGGATTATCTGCTGAAACCTTTTACGCTGGAACGTTTTCAGCAGGCCGTGAATAAAGCCCGTGACTATTATCATTTCCTTCACCATAACGAGAAAAAAGATCAACAATTTCTGTTCGTTCGCGCAGACTATAGTCTTGTAAAAATTGCCATGGCAGAAATTCTCTTCATCGAAGGTTTGGATGACTACCTTAGAATTCATATCAAAGACCAACGACCGGTTGTGGTGCGGATGACGATGAAAACCATCGTTCAAAAGCTTCCGCCCCACGAATTTATTCGTGTACATCGCTCTTACATTGTGTCGTTCAGCCGTATCGAAAATGTTCGCAATAAGATCATCACTATTCAGGGCACGGAGATTCCGGTGGGCAGCAGTTACGAAGAAAATTTCTTCAAACTCTTCCGATATTGAAATTCACCTCATAAAATCCGGGCTTCACCTCAAATACGCGCGGATGATGATTACTTTGCGCCATGTTTGCGTTATCACTGAAAACACAATAACGTAGCATGGACAGAAAAGAATTTTTGAAGAACGCTGGCATGGTTGGATTGATCGTGCCATTTCTGAAATCGTGTGGTGAAGACGGTGTGCAAGCTGATACCGGTTCAGGCAACGGGGGTTGCACGGTTACCGACACCGAAACAGACGGTCCTTTTCCACTGTATAATAGTCGGGGATCATCCATTCAGCGTACAGATATCACGGATGGCAAAGAGGGCCTTCCGTTGAATGTGACCATCACGGTAAAAAATGTAAATGATAATTGCAGTGTGATGGCGAATGCAAGAGTCGACATCTGGCATTGCGATAAAGATGGATACTACTCTGGCTACAGCAATGCCGGCTATCTGGGAACACAAAATAATGCGGGCAAAGTTTTTTGTCGCGGACTTCAATACGCCGATGCCGAAGGTAAGGTTCATTTTACGACGATCTATCCCGGATGGTATTCGGGCAGAGTAACGCACATTCACGTGCAGGTGTATGTCGAAGGTACGTTGAAACTTACGTCGCAAATTGCCTTTCCCGAAGAGATCAATACCACGGTGTACAACACGCCGCTGTACACAGCCCATGGTCAGAACCCGACCAAAAATTCCAGCGATAATATTATTCGCGATTCGCTCGACAACGAGTTGGCCCAGGTGACAGCCAATACTACATCGGGTGGATACGACCTTACCCACACACTTTTTATTTCTGCCTAATTAATTCGTCGTTTGACTATGGAGAGTACTTTGATAAAGTTGGCGTATCGGCAGACCATCAATGCCTCGTCGCAGCAGGATTTCGAAAAGAAAGTATTTTACGATACCTATGCCGAGTATTGCCTGCAGGCGCAGTCCTTCGACCGTGAAAGGAAATACATAACATGGCATGAACTCCGCACCGCCTTTCCAAAGGCTAATATCAATATGCCTTACAAAGTTGGTTTTGCCATAGGTTTGTATGTGCAGGGACTGAATCAGATCATCCCGGAAGTAAAAGA
>JBMOKS010000488.1:0-9977 GCA_049324355.1 Bacteroidota bacterium | reverse complement strand
TGTATACAGTTGTGTTGGCGTACGAACTAAGGGATAGTGACTTCAAAATAAATGCTGTTTGTCCAGGATATACAAAGACGGATTTCAATGGTCATCGTGGGCCAGGCAGTGTTGAAGATGCCGGAAAACGAATTATAAAATATGCCTTGATTGACAAAGACGGACCGACTGGAAAATTCTTTAGTGAAGAAAATAACGTTGAAACTGGAGAAATTCCTTGGTAAGGAAAACTTGACACAGACTCGTTTGACGAATAATTAAGAAATTCATAAAGAGGCGTATTATAAACCCGCTAAAACAATGCATGAGCAATAGCGGGGTTAGTTTAAGGTAAAAGGGTAAAAGTGCTATCTTTCAAAATACGTCTTTTTGCAATGGGGACAGTGACGCCCGTTTTACACGCACTGCTCAGGCACAAACGACATGGGGCATTTTAGATTGACAATGGAACTGCATAAACTTTTAGTAACAGTCAAATAAAAGCAATCCTTCCTGGATTTTGTTGACGCCTTGAGACAGGATAGGATCGATGAAATAGAAAAGGGAAAAATCAAGAAATCAAGTCCATACGGACCCGGAGCAAATGGATGGGAGAATGGAACAATTGAGGCGTTTTTAGATGCCTTGCATTCATACGGACAAGACAGTGATGAAATAAAAGAAGAGCCAAATTGGAGAATGTTTGCTTTATTGTTAATGGCAGGTAAAATGTATGAATGATTTTTCGATTAAGCTTGCGCTGGTGGAGTCAGGTTTCGCTGACAGTCGACAATCCATTTGAAATTGAATTAACAGCTGACAGAAAGAAAGGGAATAGTTGAAGAACGGCACGCAATAAATAAGACTTTGAAAGTACGGAAACCTAAATTGTTACCCGATGACAAATGCCTTCATTCGCTTCGTAAACATTATTTTGGCAGCGCTACTTGCAGGGACAAGCTTTGGAATTTGGGTTGGGTTGAATCCAAAACATTATTCACCCGTAACTTATATCGAACAACAAAAAAATCTCGTTTCATCACTTCATTTACTAATGGTGTGCCTGGTAATCCTAGCAACTCTTGTGACTGCGGTGTCGCATTCCTAAACCGAAGGAATAAAGCAGTTTTCATCGCCTTACTTATTGCCTCTGCCCTTTTTGGGTCATGCATCCTCATTTCACGGTTTGGAAATCTTCCTATTCAGACAGAAATGCTTACTTGGCATACTGACAAGCTCCCCGACAACTGGATATTGTTACGAGACAAATGGTGGTCATTTCATTTTGCGCGAACACTAGTGGAGTTATTGGCATTGGTTCTTGTTGCATGGACAAGTGCTCAAAAAACAATTACCGACAGATTGGTGTAAAGGTGTAAATTAACATGAAACACGAATACAACTACGATTGAGGTAAGGAGCAGGCCGCACAGCCACGAAACGAGTAGACAGGCCCGGCTTTAGAGCTTTGAGATCTAGTGAGCGGTGTAGGCAACGCGGTCGGACTTAGCCAATACCAAAAACCAAATTAAAAGTATAATGAAGAGAGTCTTTCTATCGCTGTTATTTTTTGGATTAATAATTTCAATACTGGGTTGCCAAAAAGGAGAAACCAATATGGGCGAAGCGGAGAAAAATGAAATTGTAGAATCTGCCAAACTCACCGTTCAAAAAGTTTTTGAATGCTCCAATGACTTGAAATTTATAAACGGATTAGATTATTACTCGGAAGATTCTGATAGTTATTATACCAACAACGGACAAATATTTTCCTTAAGGGAGTTGAGAAAGTCATATAGTCAAATAGGCTCATTAGTTGAGATTTTGGAGAATTCAATAGATAGTTGGAACTCCACCGTTTTGTCAAAAAATACAGTCGCATTTTCTTTACCAATTCATCTGAGAATAAAACTTAAAGGAATAGCTGAATATAATGGACAGCTTGTTTGGTCTGGAATTGTGCAGAAAAGAAATGGGAGGTGGTTGATAATTCAGAGCCACGAATCTTGGCTAAACTGTGTAGCCGTAACAGCTGCACTTAGTCAATCGGGCAATAAATAATCGAAACATCATAACAACAAAACAAATTGGTAGGGTTCGGTGTCCTCATACTTCCAGTATCTTTATCGTATTGTCACGGTGGGCACTTTGCAACGGGTCGGGCCTTACAGCATTAACAAGCGTTCTTAACCCGCCACGCCAACCTGCACCAACGTTATGCGCAACTTTTTCTGTGACGATTTGACCCATTAACAAATGAGTTTAGACATAATAGTTTACACAAGAGAATTAAGTAACGATTTGATTCCAAAGATTCAAAAGAGGCTAAACGACTTCGAGATGATCTGTGAGCTTCATCCGAAGTTTTCATTCAGCGACCAGACCGGCTTTTTACCATTTAAGTTTCAATTGACAAATCCTCCATTTGAGAAGCTGAGGAACAAAACGCTGATGAGTGGATTTGAATTGTACATTGACGACTTCGACTTTGAAGAAGAAAGGAAGAAGGCTCAACCAAAGCCTAGATTCATAAACAAGCTAACTGGAAGGAGGCTACCTGACAGGCCACTTGTCGACAGTGAAATTGACAAGCGACTGAAGGACTGTAAAAAAATAATGTCTTCCGTATGGCACGCAATGGACAGTTTTGAAGTTAGATTTGCCTCACTCACAAGTGCAATTTTGACAGAGCTCACAAATGGCGTTTGTTCATATCCAGCTGACAATATTTGGTATGACAATGAGGGCTTTGTTGAAAAGACATGGAAAGAAATTAAGGAATACGAGACGGCTCACTTGAAAGAGAGAGATTTAGTGTTTCATCAATTTGAAAAGTGGGACTAGCAAAACTGCGCACGACAAAGTGGGCAACTTCGGCACAGGTCGCACTTGGCATTACGACAATTTAAAAAACGCGTGACATGCCTTCAAAATCAGAAAAGGAAAGAAGAAAAGAAATCATGAGACAGCTTACGGAAAAGGCAAATGAAACTTTCTTTAACTCACTTTCTATGGACAAACAAACAAACCTTTCATGACCTGTTTGACTATTTGGACAAAAAGCTGACAAGGAATGCAACACACGTTAGGCTTCACTTTGGATTTTTCTAAAAGAACGACAAATAAAAAATATTGACGACGTAATCTATTGGTAGAATGACAACGGAGCTGGTCGCGGCTGTGAGGTATTAATGAATTTTGAAGGATTATTTGACTAGCAAAAAACGACCGCCTACCGTGCTATTGCAGATGTAAGCTCTGGACTTTCAAGACCAATTTAAAGTAGACAAGGTCATTACTGATCCGACCCCCACCTCGAATCTGTTTTTTATATCAGCTTGTTGATGATATCATCCACGCTGATGCCTTCGGCTTCTGCTTTAAAGTTTCTAACAATGCGGTGTCTGAGCACAGGTTTCGCGATGGCCTGAATGTCTTCGATATCAGGGGAATATTTTCCATTGAGGAGCGCGTTGCATTTTGCACCGAGCACAAGATATTGTGACGCCCTTGGCCCCGCACCCCACTCAAGATATTCGCGGGCAATAGATGAACCCCCCTCTATGCCTGGACGAGTCTTGTTAGATAAACCTACAGCGTATTCAATGACGTTGTCGGCTACGGGCACACGTCTCACCAAGTGTTGATAATGCATGATCTCTTCGCCGGTCAAAACTTTGTCTACTGTTTTCGGTTCGTCGGAAGTGGTTGTTTTTACAACCTCTACTTCTTCTTTAAATGCAGGGTAGGTCAGCAGGATGTTAAACATGAAACGGTCGAGCTGCGCTTCGGGCAACGGATACGTTCCCTCCTGTTCGATCGGGTTTTGTGTGGCCAACACAAAAAATGGTCTTGGCAATTCGTAGCGCTGTCCAGCTATAGTTACGGCATATTCCTGCATGGACTCCAGCAACGCGGCCTGGGTCTTCGGTGGTGTTCTGTTGATCTCATCTGCCAGCACAATGTTGGCAAAAACAGGGCCTTTTACAAATTTGAAATTTCGCTCCTTATCCATCGTTTCTGCGCCCACGATATCTGACGGCATCAGATCAGGTGTGAACTGAATGCGTTTGAATTGCAGATCCAGTGATGTGGCAATGGTTTGGACAAGCAATGTCTTCGCCAATCCAGGGACGCCGATCAACAGGGAATGGCCCTGGCAAAAAATCGCCGTGAGCACCTGACGTACGACCTCGTCCTGACCGATAACAACTTTTGAGATTTCTGCTTTAAGGTTGCGATAAGAGACCGCCAACGCGTCTGCTGCCTCTACGTCTGTTGAGAATTTTGCCATGTACTAGAGTTTATCCTTTCTGCGCTTTACAATGTTTTTGTAACGGCTAATGAAATATAAAGGTTAGTTTTTCAAACGTTCCACTTTAGTGACGAAATATTTGGTATCCCCCCGCCAGGGGAATCGGGCAAACCGTTTCACGTAGTGAAGATTAACCCGTTCTCCGTTTAGCGCCACCGATTCAAGGTCTTTGATAACCTCCTCCCGGTCGCTCTCCACCGAGAAATCAAACGCCTCCATAAAGGGGCTAGTACCTTTCAGCCCCCCAAAAGTTTGAAGGTTAAGCTGTCCTTCGTAGGTCTTGAAGATAAAGCCTTTTTTACTGATGCGCAGCACTACCCCGGCCCGCACGCCTTCATCGTAAACACCCCAATAGGAGATACAGAAAGCAACAATGCCCACAACAATAACAAACAGCAAGATCCGCTTCAATATCTTTTTAGCTGTTCTTTTTACCTTTCCGCCAAAGCTTTGTGGTTCCATGATGCCTAAATAAGTGATTCGAAAATAAACAACACCAGCGACAATAGAAACAGGTCAGCGTTCCGGACTTAGAAACAGGTCAGTCCTCCGGGATTAGAGACAGGGTCAGTCCTCCGGACTTAAAAAAACAGGTCAGCCTCCGGGCTTTGAATGAATAATTGTTAATGATGGGTGAAATATTATTGCAACGCAGATTGTCCCACGCATGCGTTAGCGCATTCTAGAACCTTGAACCTTGAACCTTGAACATAGAACCTTGAACCTTGAACATAGAACTTTGAACCTTGAACATAGAACTTTGAACCTTGAACAACTATACCGTCATGATCTCGCCTTCCTTCTTCTTCATCAGCGCCTCGATCTTGCTGATAAATTCATCGGTGAGTTTTTGAACGATCTCTTCTGCATTCTTCACATCGTCTTCTGATACACCTTTGATCTTTTTAAGCTGCTCGTTGGTTTCCTTGCGGATGTTTCGTACGCTTACTTTTCCATGTTCGCACTCATGGCCTACCTGCTTCACCAGTTGCTTTCTTCTCTCTTCCGTGAGCATAGGAATGTTGATGATCACCTGCTGGCCATCGTTCTGCGGGTTGAGGCCCAGGTTAGCATTTTGGATCGCTTTTTCTATTTCAGGGATCAAACCTTTTTCCCACGGCTTGATAAAAATAGTACGGGCATCCGGCGTCGTTAAAGATGAGACTTGGTTTAATGGTGACATGGCGCCGTAGTATGATACCTGGATGCCATCCAACATAGCTGGGTTTGCCTTTCCCGCCCTGATCTTGGTGAGCTCATGCCCAACGTGCTGAAGCGCTTTAGTCATGAGTTCTTTGGCCTCTTCAAGAAATAATTGCAGTTCCTCCATGGTCAGTTCTGAAATTTTTGTCCGTAAATATAAAAAAGTTAAGGATTCCGCCAGGATCAGTCCAATGCCTGCAAAATTAACTGATCAGGGTACCGGCCTCCTCGCCTTTTACGATCTTCAGCAGGTTACCTTTTTTGTTCATATCAAACACGATGATCGGCAGCTTATTCTCCATGCAGAGGGTAAATGCCGTCATATCCATGATGTTCAGGTTCTTTTCGTACGCTTCTTGGAACGACAAGTTTGCATAGCGAGTGGCGTCAGGGAATTTTTCAGGATCTGCCGTATAAACACCGTCAACCCGGGTTCCCTTGAGCACTACGTTGCACTGCGTTTCGATGGCACGTAAACTGGCAGTAGAGTCGGTGGTGAAATAGGGATTGCCAATACCCGCACCGAAGATCACAATCCGGCCTTTTTCGAGGTGCCTGATAGCCCGCCTGCGAATAAAGGGTTCGCAAACCTGCTCCATTTTGATACCCGCCATCAGTCGTGTATAAAGGCCGTGACGCTCCAGCGCACTTTGCAGGGCCATAGCGTTGATTACTGTGGCCAGCATTCCCATATAATCACCTTGCACCCGGTCGATGCCAAGGGTTTCGGCCTGGCCACCCCTAAAAATATTTCCTCCGCCGATAACAATGGCGATCTCAACACCCTGCTGCTTCACGGATTTGATCTCCTCACAATATTGTTCCAACACCGAAGGGTTGATATTGGTGTTCTTGGACGTACCCTGCAGCGCCTCACCGCTGAGCTTCAATAGAATTCGTTTGTATTTCATTATCGGTTATTCCGTTATCAGGCCACCCGCTTCTTATTCGTCACGATAAATTCCAGACAACACCAGACCGGGCAAGTTATTTTTAACAGTGCAAATATAGGGAAGTAATAAAAACCACGAACGCTCAAAATTCAATCAGGACCTGATTTTTTTCAACGCTATCACCTTTCTTCACTTTCACTAGTTTGACTTTACCTTCACCTGGTGATTTGATAATATTTTCCATTTTCATGGCTTCCAGGATCAGCAAGGCATCTCCGGTTTTCACCTCGTCGCCATCCTTCACCTTAAGGGCAATGATGAGGCCGGGCATTGGGGCTTTGACGTTGTTCACTTTCCCGGCCGAGCCGCTATTCATTCCCATTTTCTCCAGCAGCAGGTCAAACTTGTCTTTGAGTTCCACCGGATAAATTCTGCCATTCACTTTAATCGAAAAAGTTTTTGTTGCCTCATCGGCCTTCACGATCTCGGCCCGATAGCTCTGATTTTCAAAAAGAATGTGAAAGTATCCATCGGCGATCTTCACTTTGTCCCAGTTCACGACCTGACCATCGATGGTAAAACCTTCGGCTACAGGTGCGATCTCAAAAGCGCGTTGATTGACAATGGCCTTGTACATAGTAATAGGTAATTGGTGCGTAAAAGTGCAATATTTCTGATGATTATTCTGCATTTCAATCGATCGCCAGCGCTGAAATTGGCGCTTTTAAAACAAATTTGAATAATTAAAAAATTACGCTATAAATTTGCTGTATCAACCATCTGCGGCTTGTGCCGGAGCAGTTGACTATTTAAAAAAGGGGTGCCTGAAAAATACGGGCTGAGATTATACCCATTGAACCTGATACCGGTAATGCGGTCGAAGGGAGGCAAATTCCAACTAGCCTTTAAAAGTCTAATTTGGAATAAATAAAGCAGTGCATTCCCCTGTTGCGCTGCGGTTGTTAAACCATAAAATCATGATGTTAAAATTTATTAACTCAGCAGCTTTTGTGCTGTTGTCGTTGAGCGCACTTTCACAATATACGGTTACGGGAACCGTGCGTGATGAGGCCGGCCAATCGTTAAGTGGCGCCAGTGTTTCGCTGGAGGAGACTGATCACGTTGCCATCACCGATCAGTTTGGAGTGTTTCGTTTTAAGGGCGTAACGGCAGGCGACTACACCGTGCGCGTAACTTATCTTGGATACGCCGAAGGGCAGGAAAAAATTTCGGTGTCGGCCAATACCCAGACGTCTATCAACCTTAAAGAAACTTCCATTCTCACTGACGCTGTTGTGGTAAGCGCCACACGAGCCACCGATAAAACACCGACCACGTTTACCAATGTAAACAAGCAGGCTATTCAAAAACAAAATTTCGGACAAGACCTGCCTTTTCTGCTGAACTGGACACCATCGGCAGTCACTACTTCAGATGCGGGGACCGGCGTTGGTTACACAGGCATTCGTATTCGGGGAAGTGATGCTACACGCATTAACGTTACCATCAATGGCATTCCTTACAACGACGCCGAATCGCAAGGAACGTATTGGGTGGATATTCCGGATATAGCTTCCTCCGCGCAGAGTATACAAATACAACGTGGTGTAGGAACTTCTACCAATGGCGGCGCCGCTTTTGGCGGAACGATCAATCTTCAAACCCATCAGCGGCAGGATGCCGCACATGGCGAAGTGATCAACTCTTTCGGCTCTTTTGGTACACGAAGACACACGTTGAGCTTTGGCACTGGTTTGCTTAATAAATATTGGGTAGTAGATGGCCGTGTATCAAGAATCGAATCCGATGGCTTCATCGACAGAGCTTCGGCCGATCTGAAATCGTATTATTTTTCTGCCGGATTTTATGCCAAAAACACCATGTTGAAGGCCATCGCCTTCGGTGGAAAGGAGCGCACCTACCAGGCGTGGTATGGCGTACCCGAAACTAAGCTCAACAATGCCAGCGAGGAGGATCTGAACCTCACGGCAATCAATGAAGGATGGGGAGTGGACCAAACCAACAATCTCTTGAACTCCAATAACAGAACGTTCAACCCTTACTTGTACAAAAACCAGGTTGATGATTACAAGCAGGATAATTTCCAGCTTCATTTCTCTCAACGCTTCGGCGACGCCTTAACCTGGAATGCCGCATTGCATTACACACCAGGCAAGGGATATTATGAGGAATACCGCTACAAAGATTCTTTCAGCAGCTACGGACTGCCTGACGTGACCATTGGCGATTCTGTGATCACGGCAGCAGACATTATCCGTCGTCGTTGGCTTGACAACGACTTTTACGGATTTACTTCCTCCGTCAACGTAGATAAGAACAATTGGAATCTGATTGTCGGCGGAGGCTGGAACCGCTACGACGGTGATCACTTTGGCGAGATCGTTTGGTCTGAGGTGTCTCCTGTACCAACCGAATATCAATATTATTTCAACAACGGCGACAAACGCGACTTTAATGTCTACGGTAAGTTCAATTACTTTTTCTTCAATAAGCTCAATGCCTTTGTCGATGTACAGTTCCGCGGCATCACATTTGAAGCCTTCGGTAAAGAGAACAAACAAAACCTGCTAAGTATCAAGGAAGATTTCACCTTCTTTAACCCGAAGGCCGGGCTAACATACTCGCTCTCCGACAAACAGCAGTTGTATGCTTCATATGCTATTGCCAACCGCGAACCTGTCAGAGACGATTTCGCAGACAATCCGGGCAAATCGCCGAAGCACGAAGCATTGAAGAACCTGGAGTTGGGCTATCGCGCAACAAGCAATCGTCATACATTGAATGTAAACTACTATCTTATGAGCTACGACGACCAATTGGTTCTTACCGGAAAAGTAAATGACGTTGGCGCTCCTGTACGAACCAATGTTGACAAGAGCTATCGCATGGGCATTGAGGTAGACGGCGCCATTAAACTCACAGATAAATTATTGTGGAATGCCAATCTCACTTTGAGTCAAAACAAGATCAACGAATTTACTGAAGTTATCTATGACTATGGTGTGAACTTCGACGAATACAACATGGTAGAAAATAAATATTCAGACTCAGACATAGCTTTTTCCCCAAATATTATTGCTGGCTCGTCGCTGTCGTTTATGCCGTTCAAAAATGCCGAGGTGGTGCTGATGACCAAATATGTCGGCAAGCAATATCTCGACAATACTTCTAACGACGATCGGCGCATCGACGCCTACACCGTCAACGACCTGAGACTTGGATACGCATGGAAGCCTTCTTTTGTCAAAGAAATTTATTTCAGCTTGCTGATCAACAATATCTTTGACGAAGAATATGAGGCCAACGGCTACACCTGGGGCTATCTCATGGGACCTACGGCATACCGCGCAAACTACTACTATCCTCAGGCAGGCCGGAATTTTATGGGAATGATTACGTTGAAATTCTAGATGTTAGATCCTCGATATCAGATGCTGGATGGGGCATGTCCCTGTCCAGCATTTTTTATTGCGGTGAAATATCCTGCATCAAGGATCAAAGCATACAGTTATCGAGCAACAAGTATCCGGAATACAGCATTCAGTATCGAGTATTCTCCTATTTTT
>JBMOKS010000487.1:0-9978 GCA_049324355.1 Bacteroidota bacterium | reverse complement strand
CGATGTTAGCGGTACTGCGGCTATTGCCGGAACCAAGATCACACCTTCGTTCGGCGCACAAAACATACTTACTACGGGAACACTCTCGAGTGGAGCCATCACTGCTACCAACCTGGCTTCCATTAACGCCGTGCCTTATACCTGGCCCAATGCTCAGGGTGTAGCCAACACTGTACTCACCAACAATGGATCGGGTGTATTGACCTGGGCGCCTCCTTCCGGCGGCGTTACCGGTCTTACAGATCTTTCGGATGCCAACATCACTTCACCGTTGGCAGGACATATGCTGGTGTATGACAACACTACTTCAGAATTCAGGAATAGAGCTTTGAGTGGCGACATTGGCACAGTTTCCAATCTCGGCGCAGTCACACTGGCCAATGACGCTGTCAACTCGCTTAAGATCTCCAACGGTGCCATTGTCGACGTGGATGTCAGCGCATCAGCAGCCATTGCCGGAACAAAGATCTCTCCGTCATTTGGCACACAAAATATTGTAACAACCGGAACCCTATCAAGTGGTGCCATTACCGCCACCAACCTCGCCTCGATCGCCGGCGTAACGTATGCATGGCCCACTACACAAGGCGTTGCAAGTACAGTGCTGACCAATGATGGTTCCGGAACATTAACCTGGGGAACATTGCCAGCCACTTTCAACACGCTCAACCAGGTGCCTCGTGGCAATGGCACCACGCTTGTAAGCTCCAATATCTACAGCGATGGAACGAACGTGGGTATCGGCGCGACCGCGCCAAGAAGTATACTGGAACTTCAGAACGGCAACCTCATTCTCAGCGGAAGCACAGCTCTACCAAACGATCCGGTTGACATAGACTTTAAAACTCTCACAGACGTTTTCAAAGCCAAAATATGGACCGACCCTTCATCGAACACGCTTTGGATCAGCACACACACATCGCCAACCGCAAACAAATATCTGACACTCGATCCCAATGGAAGATTTGGTATCAGTTCCACTACACCTGCCAACCTGCTTGACGTTGAAGGTAGCGTCGCCATCGGTGCAGCCTATTCGGGCACGACCGCCGCACCGACGAATGGCATGATCGTAGAGGGAAATGTCGGCATCGGAACAAACGCTCCGGGCACTTCAGCCCTGAATGTGAATGTTGCAGGAGGTGTTGCCAATCCCGACGCCTTGACAGTGGTGAATGCCTACAATGGCGCCAGTACCAAGACCGGCATTTCAACCTCCGTGACCCTAGATGGAACCGGCCAGCGATACGGTATCGAAAACTCGGTCAATGGAAATTCCGGTTCAGGATCCAACGTGTTTGGCGTCAGCAACCTGATCGCTCCTAACGGAAGCGGATCTACTTTCGGCACTTACAACAACATCAGCAGCGTGGGTACAGGCAGCCGCTTTGGAACTTATAACTACGTAAACGCTACAGCATCGAACACTTCAAGTATTTACGGAAACTATACCTATGTGGGTAATTCAGGCAGTGGCATACAGTATGGGCACAACGCCTACATCACAAGTCTTGGCTCCGGAAAGAAGTATGGATCTTACTTAACCGTATATGGCACCAGCGGAAGCGCTTCCAATATTTACGGAACATATAATTCGTTCTATCCCAACGGAACCGGGGATGCCTTCGGAACTTTTAATTTTATTCGCGTCAACGGCACCGGAAATCGTTATGGCACTTATGACTCTGTATTAGCCTCAGCCAGCAACAACCAGGCGATCTACGCCATGTATGCTTACACCGACCACGCTGGTTCAGGGGCGAGCTACGGTGTGCGCGTAGATGCAAATAAACCATCAGGCGCGTCGGGTTCTGTATTCGGGATCTATAACCTCACCAACAATGCCGGAACCGGTACAACCTATGGCATGTACGTAGACGCCAATAAGCCCAGTGGTATCGCCGGAACACTTTACGGACTTTATGTAACTTCCGACAACGATGGCACCAGCAACTCATACGTGGTTCGTGGATCTTCTATCGGATCAACAACAGCTACCGAATACGGCATTTATATATCAGGGGAAGATGAAAACTACCTGCAAGGCTCGCTCGGCGTAGGCCGGTTGGTGACCACTAACAAGTTGGAAGTAAACGGAGAGGCATCAAAAACAACTGCCGGTGGCTGGATCGCCAACTCCGACCGGCGCATCAAAACGGATATTCATTCAATCGACAACGCGTTGCAAACTATCAGGAGCCTGCGCCCGGTAAAATTCAAATACACCGACTACTGGCTGGCTAAAAATCCTTCGATCAAAGACCGGTACTACTACAACTTCATTGCCCAGGAATACCAACAGGTGTTCCCCGATGCGGTGAAGGGAAGCGGCGAATATATTGAAGGCGACACCAAAGAAATATTACAGATCGATACTTACGACGCGGGCATTGTTACCATCAGAGCGATACAGGAGCTCGCCGAAAAAGTTGAGCAGCTTGAAAAAGAGAATGCTCAGTTGAAAGCTGAAAAGACCACCGTAGAAAACGAATTGCGCGCAGAGATTGCAGAGATCAAAAAAATGTTGGGCACCGAAGCGAAGGCTTCTAAAAAAGAAAAGTAAAGTATGAAAAGCATTAGAAATCCACTGATCGTACTGTTTGCCGCTTACCTTCCTGCGTTTATTCCCTGCGCATCTTATGCCCAGGTGGTCATCGGATCGCAGGCTCAGTTTGGCAACAATCCGGGCACTGAGATTGTGATCCAGTGTAGCGGCAATCTGGTAAACAATAGCACTTTTGATTTTTCATCGACCAATCTTCACGTTTTGCTCACCAGCGGCGATCAAGACCTCACCGGAAACTGGGGCGTGAAAAAGCTCACCCTGATGTCGGGCGTAAATAAAAGAGTAAACGGCCAACTTTCCATCTCAGAGACACTGGAGTTCAATACCGGTGTGCTGGTTCCGCAGGCCAGTGGCAAAATCTTATTCACAGGATCATCTGATGGAATAACTGGCGCAAGTTCAGCTTCCTTTGTCAGCGGAACCTTTTACCAGTCGGGCACCGGCGTTCGCGCCTTCCCGGTAGGCACGGGCACCAGCGACTTCGCTCCGCTTTCTTTCGAAAACATCACCGGTACGCAGGAAATCGGTGTGCGCGCTTTTAAAAGCAGTGCATCATTGCTGCCCGATGGATTAAAACTGGTAGAAGTCAACACCGAGCGTTACTGGCAAATTACCACAGCCTCCAATGCTGCCGACATCAATACAAGAGTCACCGTGAGCTTGAACGGCATCACTCCATTCCCGGAAGGATCACCAGTAGTGGTACAAGCCGCTCAAACAAACATGCAAGCCACCAACCTGGGTGTTTCGTCCAAAACAGATCAGAGTGTTACCAGCTCTACCAATGTTACTGCACCGATCATTGCCATTGGCAGGGTGCAGGAAGTGATCGTTAAGGTTCACGACCTCATCACCCCATTCAACCTTGGCGATGACAACGACAAGCTGTACATCGAATCCCTTGAGGCGTTTGACTTTAATCGCGTAACACTGCTTGACCGGTGGGGAACGGTAATAAAAGAGTGGACAAATTTTAAGAATGACCTCGACTATGATTTCAGTACCCTAAGCCCAGGCAACTACATCTGCATTGTTGAATTCGGCGATACCGACGGCACAACACAAAAGGTCTCGCAAATGGTAACTGTCCTGAAAACTAATTGATACGCGCATGAGAAGGATTTTACTCTATCTATTCCTGAACGCTTTTTCAGGAAATGTATTACTGGCCCAGGATATTCCACTGTTCAGTCAGAAGCTGACGAACTCATTTATTTTTAATCCAGCGCTTGCTGGCCACACTTTCGGATCGCTGACGTATTCCTTCAAACAAAACTATAGCGGCGTTGAAGGTGCGCCCCAGAACCACTTCCTTAGCATTCACACACCCATTGCCGGGCATCGGTTCGGTATAGGCGCAAACATTTACCAGGAAGACGTGACTTTCCTGCGCAACACGTATGCTTCTGCAGCATTTGCCTACCACGTGGCCCTGTCCAAACTAACCACATTGTCATTCGGACTCTCCGGTGAATATAACTCGATCGCCACCAATGGTGCATTGAATTTTACCATCGACCCCACAAAAAGTGATGTTGATTACGACAACCTGCAGCGCGGGGGTGTAAAAGATTACGACTTTTCATTCGGCGTTCATTTTCAAAACAGATTCTTAAAAGCGGGTCTGGCGGCCAATCGTTTGGCAACAACATGGCTCAAAGATTCCAGCAAAGCGGTATTATCTAATTACTACTCCGTTTTTGGGCAAGGTTTGATCCCGTTACGAGGCGGCGACGACCTGCTGGAGCCCTACATCGCATACCGCAAGCTCTCCGAAGTAAACAGCACCCTGGATTTTGGCTTGTATTATACTTACAACAACAAGCTCACTGTTGGAGCGTCCATGCGCAGTGGCAACGTAGTAAGCGGAACGTTGGGTTTTAAGCTCACTAAATATGTGATGCTGGGGTATTCGCGCGAGATGATCATGGGCAACGTAGGCGGCTTCGTGGGCGCTGCCAATGAATTTACCCTCAGGCTGGATTTCAACGACCAGAGTTACAAAGAGCGCTTCAGCTCAGATTACAAATCGTCATTGGCCTACAGAAAAAAAACATTGAGCGGACCACTTGGAAAGTCTGGAGCCAGAAGTCCTAAACAGTTGCAGCGAAAGCAAAAGAAGCTGGCGCCTTACTCACCAAACCGGAGATATCAGAACATTAAAAAATTGTCAGTTAAAACCAAAGGTTCGAAGAAGAATAGCTTTAGCGTCAAGAAACGTCAAAAATCAAATCATAAGAAAAAGTCAAGAAGAAGATGAGTTCAAAAAAAGAGGCTACCACATCGGAGCCTCTTTTTTTGTTACCCATTATTGTTTTTCGATCACCGAGATCGGGAAGTCATTCCCAGTAATGTATCCGGTAGGATATTGCGCTTGCCCGCCGTATTGCTTGGTGAGTTCCGGCACGCGGTCTTCCATGTAGAACTTCAATTCGTTTACAGTGATTTTTTTGTCGCCATTGTCGGCACGTCCGTCCAACGCTTCCAGCAGCGCATATGTGAATACGCCGTGTTGGAGTTGCTCAAACTCAGTGGCGTATTGCTTCGTTCCGCTGGAGGCGATCATCACTACACCTGAGCTTCGCGCCAGCTGAACGATCGCTTTTTCATCGGTGGCGGCAGCACGCACGTTCAAAGATTTCAAGGCACCGCCGGAGTGGCAGGCGTCCATAAGGATTATCTGTTTCTGCGATTTCACCTGGGTGAGGAATCCACGGAGTTCGGTAGCTGATATGCCCTTGGCCGTTAACTGTGTTGGGTCACCATACAATTTTGTAATGTCGGTCGGCACCAAATAGTACTCCTCGTTCTTTTCTTCATCGAGCGTGCCGTGGCCTGCGTAGTAGAATAAGAACACATCTTCTGGTTTGGCGCGAGCGATAATGGACTTAAATCCTGTCACAATATTATCCTTGGTGGCGTCTTCGTTGTAGATCTCGATCGGGTTGATGCTCTTGAAAATTGTCTTGCCGTGATCTTTGATCTTTTCGATAAATGCTTCGGCATCGGGCTGTGCGTAGTTCAGGTTATATGCCGAGTTCTGATATTTGTTGATACCCACCGCGAGCACATGCAGTGTTGACGTGGCAATCACCTCGCCGGTATATTCGATCGCAAGAACATCGGCGCGTGACTCAATTTTCTGATAGTTGATAACTTTCACCCGGAACTCGTTGGTTTCGTTAGCCATTTCAACCGCGTAGGTCTTCACTACTTTTTGTCCTTCGCCGGAAGTTTTCACTTCTTTGTCGCTGATCACCAGTTTATCATTCTGGTAGATATTCACTTCTTTTACGCCACCGCCGCCATCAAATATTTCAACGGTGATCGGAATAGTCCGGGCTTGCGTTAAGAATTTTCCTTTGTCATAACGCAGCAGGTCGGTCGACCGGGTAGTGGCGGTAATATCGAAGAAACCGACAGAAGGACGGTGCAGTTTGCTGAGGTCGAAAATGCGTTCGCCCGCTTGGCGCAGAATATCTTCAACACGTTTCCCCTCAACAATACTCTTCGCCATCTCTTTCGGGCGATACAAAATTTCAAAATATTGTTCCGCGGCGTAGAAGTCTGCCAATTGATGAATTCCACGGTTCACGTGCCATCCAAAATACTGGCCGCCGTCAGAAGAGCACGAGAAATAGCCGCTGGGCGTCCAGCATACCCATTCGTTGTCTTCAGAGATGAAGAAAGTAGCAAAGGGAATCACGATCTCACCCAGGCCTTTGTATACTTCTTCTATATCACGATAAGCTTTGTTTCCGTTGCTCTTCAGGAAATCAATTACTGTTTTCCATGCTTTTTTCGTGGGCTCTTTGGTGAGTGAATCCACCGGCAATGAAGCGAAGAATTTTTGCCATTCCTCATCCTCAAATGCTTTGCGGAGGCTTGGCGCGTACCCGGTTTCAGCAATCTTCCACAAGATAACCGATTGATCTTCTCCGCCCGACGCAATGTATTTTCCATCGGCGCTCACGGCCAGCGCACGCACGGCGCCGGAGTGGCCGATAAACTCTTTGCTGATCAAGCCATTTTTATCAAACATCTTCAGCGAAAAATCGCTTGCTACCAATACGCTGCCATCGGGCAGGGTCTGGAAATCGAGAATACGTCCATCAACATTTTCGTCGGTCTGAATAGATTTTCCTTTGGGAAGTTCCAGCACGTTTACGCCGGTCTGACTAATGCTTTTATTCAGATCTTTGGCGTTACTATTGAATTGTCCGGGATTGCGATTAACGGTGAGCGATGCAAAATTGAAACTCGTTTTAAATTGGGGTTTTCCATTTTTGGTGAAATCCTTGCAAATGAAAAGTTCCATGCCCTCGCCGAATGCAAGATCCTGAATGGCACCACCCTTTCCTTTGATCTTCTTCAGATCGCGACCGTTGATTGGGTTCCACATCAGTATTTCGTTGTTGATACCGCCGGCCGAAGCAACGACGTAATTGCCGTCGAGTGATGGTGAAAATACCGCACTGAACACGGTGTTGTCATGACTGAAATAATCGGTGAATTTATTTCCGCCGGGCACAGCCCAACTCATACCCTTGCCGGCTACATCGAGACCAACAAGAATTTTAGCGTCGTAAGAAAAAGCAATAGCGTTGATCGGGTCGGTGAGTTTTTCAAATTCTTTTACTACGCTGCCATCGGCACGCCACAGGATCAGTTCGTTTTCAAAACTGCTGCTGGCAAGATATGAGCCCTCAGGAGAATAAACGACTTTGTCGATAATACCTTTGTGATGTTTAAAAACCCGCGGCGCAGGTTTGCTAATACCTTTCTCCAGACCGTTCACGGAATAGACGAGAATATCTTTGCTCTCGTGCGCAACCGCGATATCGTTGGTTTTATTGTTAAATGAAATGCACGAGATCTTTGAAGGGATGGGGATGGTCAGGACATTCGGCAGCAACTTGGCGTCTTCTACTTTCCATATTCTGAGCGTGTTGTCGTCAGCGCCGCTGGCGAGATATTTTCCATCGCCGCTAAAAGCCAGGCTGTTGATCACGTTGGTGTGGCCAATGGCCGTGCTCACCTGAACATTTTTTTCGAGATCGATAATAATGATATAGTTCTCCTTTTCGGAGCTCACGGGGTAGCCGGCTACGGCCAGTAATTTACCATTTGGAGAAACCGCGGAAGAATAAAACATGCCCTCCGGCCCGTCGCCGATCTGTGACTCGTATTTTTTGATCATTTCTCCGTTTTCCGCATTCCATATTCTGATCGTCTTGTCTTCAGAAATTGAAATGATCTTATGGCCGTCAGGAGTGAACAGGAGATTATGCACCTTCGATGAGTGGCCCATCGGATTGATAACGATCCGTGGCGCCTGGCCCCTGCTGGAAATAGTAAGGACAAGAAAAATTAAGCCCAGACAAAAATTAAGCCTTGACATGAACATAGGATTGGGATCAGTAGGTAAAGTTATCGATTTTACCCCGGAAAGCGAAAAATGAAAACTCGCTGTTTATTGGGTGGGTGCGAACACACCGAGGACTAGGATTCCGGTGCGGATGGGGGTTTCTGGCTATCTTGCGCCTTTAGTCAATGCTGATGCTCTTCAGCCAAACGGTTGACCCTGTTCAATTTTTCCGCCTGCCAAAAAAGCATCGAGAAAAAGAATATTACGGTGGCGAATACGAAGACCATATAAGTGAAGGTTTATGATACAAATATGGGCGGTCGCCATAACACCCGCTTTGCAGAGATGACCCGGGAGGCACAGAAGTAAGATTACACAGGCTTTTGTCAGTTTTAACGCTTAACCCCTTAAATAATTAATTCTGAATAGTTTTTGGCACGGCATTATATTGCAGATCTATAGTATAAACCAAATAAATATGATGAAACTAGGTGTAAGGGTGATGCTGTTGATGGTCGTGGCTGGATTCTCAGCTTTGCCAGTCCAGGCCTTTTATTACGCGCAACAACAGGACACGATAGGAATTCCCAAAGATTGGTTCTTAAGAGATCCTGAATCTGACCAGCTGCAAGGTGTAAGTGCCGAAAAGGCATATTCAACTTTATTAAAAGGCAAACCCAGCCGCACCGTGCTCGTTGCGGTGATCGATTCCGGAATCGACATTGACCACGAAGACCTCAAGGACGTGATCTGGGTAAACGAAGATGAGATACCGGGAAACGGCATCGACGACGATAAGAACGGATATGTAGACGATATCCACGGTTGGAATTTTATTGGTGGCAAAAATGGCAACGTCGCAGAAGACACCTATGAGGTTACACGCGAATTCGCTCGCCTGAAACCCAAGTATGAAAATATGGACGAAGCCAAGGTGACCAAGAAAAACAAAGCAGAGTTCGAGCATTGGAAAAAGATAAAAGACAAATATGAAAAGGCGGCCAAGAAGGCTGAAGAACAATACAATCTTTACAGCACCATCTTCACGAACATTTCTTTTGGAAATGATACGCTCAAAAAAATACTCGGCGTTGAGAAGCTGAATGCCTCGGTCGTCGGTGGACTGCAAACCGACAACGAGATTGTTGAAATGGCTAAAAAATCGGTATCGATTATTTTCGAAAACGTAGGACCCGATGCTGACGTTGACGCGATGATCGAAGGACTGAAAGAAGTAGTTCACTATTTCGAAGTACAGGTGAAGTACGGTTATAATCCCGAATTTGATTCCCGCAAGATCGTGGGCGACAACTATGCGAATCTGTATGAGAAAGGTTACGGCAACAGCGATGTTGAAGGTCCCGATCCCTTGCACGGCACACATGTGGCCGGTATCATAGGCGCCAATCGCAATAACAACCTTGGCATAAAAGGTATCGCAGACAACGTTCGCATCATGTCCGTACGCACCGTACCTAACGGCGACGAGCGCGATAAGGATGTAGCCAACGCGATCATCTACGCGGTAGACAACGGAGCACAGATCATCAACATGAGTTTTGGAAAATCTTATTCGCCTCAAAAAGAAGCCGTGGATAAAGCTGTGAAGTACGCAGAATCTAAAAATGTATTGTTGATCCACGCCGCCGGCAATGATGGCGACAACAACGATACTGACGAAAATTATCCTAACCGTTTTTTCAAGGACGGCAAGGAAGCCAAAAACTGGCTGGAGATCGGTGCCTCCGCATGGGGCAGTGATGCCGACTTCGTGGCGTCATTCTCCAATTATGGAAAGAAATCGGTCGACCTGTTTGCTCCCGGTGTAAAAATATATTCGACCACCCCTAATAACTCCTATAAAAATGAAGATGGCACCAGCATGGCCAGCCCGTCAACTGCAGGCGTTGCGGCGTTGGTGATGTCATACTTCCCCGATCTGAAGGCGACCGAGGTAAAAGATATCTTAAGACAATCTACCCGCAAGTTCGATGCGCTAAAAGTGATTAAACCTGGCACAAAAGACGAAGCCGTTCCGGTGAAC
>JBMOKS010000486.1:775-9979 GCA_049324355.1 Bacteroidota bacterium | reverse complement strand
GGATTCAACAGCAGATCAAACGACAATTGTTTGCCCGAGATCTCATTGAACGGGTAACGCATCAGCTCTACCAGGCATAACCCGATCAGCGTTGCAACAAAAACAGTGAGTATGGATTCAAACGTAAACTGGCGGATCAATTGCTGAGTAGCTGAACCCAACACTTTTCTCACACCTACCTCTTTGGCGCGGTTGGCCGAGCGTGCCGTGGTTAAGTTCACAAAGTTAACGCATGCCAGCAGCAACACGATCAGTGCAATGGCAGCAAAAACGTAAATAGTATTCATGCTGCTGGTGGGTTCGAATTCACCCTGGATGTTGGAATACAGATGAATGTCGGTCAGGGCTTGAGGAAAGGGTTGCATCACCACGCCCTGGTCGGTCATCTTGTCGAAATTCTTCATTCGCTTGCCCACTACCGCGGGAATCTTTTCGATAATACCCTGAATGGATGCTCCGGGTTGCAGCAACACATACGTGCTCACATTCATGTTGTCCCACCTCTCATCACGGCCCATGCCTATAGACCGCATAGAGATCACCGAAGAAAATTTCATATGTGAAGTTTCGGGTGCGTCGGCAATCACGCCGGTAATATCATGCAGCTCCTGATTTACGTAGATCGATTTGCCAACAACGCTGCCGTAATCGGAAGTATCAAAATACTTGCGCACCAAGCCAGGTGTCAAGAGTATCTGATAGGGTTTTTCAAGGGCTTTGTTTTTATCGCCGGCCAGAAGTGTAAAACTAAATACCCTGAAGAAATCGGGATCGGCATAGAGCACATTTTCTTCGGCGAAGACCTTGTCATCATATTTAAAAAATCCATCTAACTCGGCCAGGCGAATGGCATGTTCAATTTCGGGAAGATCGCTTTGCATCGCCTCGGCCAGCGGTGGAAATGTGGAATTGAGATCGGTAGCATTGCCACCCATCTCTAGATGCATGGCGATACGGTAAATCCGATCGGCCTTCTCGTGAAAGCGATCGTATTGAAGTTCGTGAGAAATGTAAAGGCCGATCAGCAGCGTAACCGCGATGCCGATGGCAAGTCCCATGATATTGATGAGGGAAAAGAATTTTTCCTTGAGCAAATGCCGGGATGCGATGGTACAATAGGTCCTGATCATGAGTCAAATTTTAGGCTTGTCTAGTAAAAATTGATCCATTTTTATAAAGCACTGAAAATCTATTACTTATAATTAAAAAGACTTATGGTCCATCGCAAAACTGTATCAAAAACGCTACACAAATATGTTTGTTTATGATACAATAACAGCTACCTTTTATCCACAATTTCACAGTTTAATGATCCCTACCAAAATACTCATCGTAGATGACGACGCCGACGTTCTGGAGACGGCGCGGATGTTTCTGAAGCAGGAATTTTCGAGCGTTCAGATCGAAGAAAATCCGGAGCGCATACCCGCGTTGATTAAAGCTACGGAGTATGATGTAATTCTGCTCGACATGAATTTTAAAAAGGGCGTGAACGACGGGGATGCCGGTTTTTTCTGGCTTCAGCAAATCCTGAAAATCGATCCACAAGCTGTCGTTATACTCATCACGGCCTATGGGGAAGTTGACCTCGCCGTGAAAGCCATGAAAAATGGCGCCGTAGATTTTGTGCTGAAGCCGTGGAAAAATCAAAAACTGCTGGGCACCATTTTAGCAGCATTACAACTACGCCAGTCGAGGCGGGAAGTAGAAAAACTTAAGGTCACTCGTGAAAAACTGAGCGGTGACATCGATCAGCCCTACACGGATTTTATCGGTGACTCTCCTGCCATACAGCGTGTACATGAGCTGATCAACCGGGTTGCCGCAACCGACGCAGACGTGTTGATACTGGGTGAAAATGGAACAGGAAAAGAATTGGTAGCGAGAGCCATTCATCGGCAATCGTCACGGCATGACAAAGTGTTTATCAGCGTCGACCTTGGCGCCATCACAGAAACCTTGTTTGAAAGCGAACTTTTTGGCCACGTAAAAGGCGCGTTCACCGACGCGCGACAGGATAAACCCGGGCGTTTTGAAATCGCATCCGGCGGAACCATCTTCCTGGACGAGATCGGAAATTTGTCGATGCCCCTCCAATCTAAACTGCTCACCGTTTTACAACACCGGAAGATACAACGAGTCGGTTCAAACAAAGAGATCAATGTAGACTTTCGCCTCGTCTGCGCCACCAATATGTCCCTGTCGGAAATGGTGTTCGAAAAAAAATTCAGGCAGGATCTTTTATACCGCATCAACACCGTAGAGATCAGGGTACCTTCATTGCGCGAGCGTGTCGATGACATTCCCACCCTGGTGGAGCACTTTTTTCACCGCTATGGGCAAAAGTACAAGCGACCCGGAATGAAGGTCGATAAAAGCGTCATGGCAAAATTGAAGAAATATTCCTGGCCGGGCAATGTGCGGGAGCTGCAGCACGCCGTGGAACGCGCCGTCATTTTGAATGAAGGACGGGTCATTGAATCGGCTGAGTTATTGGTCAGCGGAGCCACACCCGTCAGTAAAAAAGAAGGGCAGCCATTAACAATGGATGAAATGGAGAAACAATTTATCGTTCAGTCGCTCAGCCAGCACGAAGGCAACGTGAGCAACACGGCACGCACGCTGGGCATGACACGCACGGCTCTATATAGAAGAATGAAAAAACACGGAATTCAATAAATCCATGGTCTACAAGCGTTTTACGATTTTGGTTGTTTTCAGAGTACTATTGCTCGCTACCACCATCTTTGTGATGGCTTGGATCTTCGGCAATGAAAAATTGTTTTTTAATCAGCTGGTGCTGGCGTTGATCTTTGTCTTACAAATATTTGAACTGATCCATTTTGTGAATCACACCAATCGCGAGCTTTCCAAACTTTTTGAGTCCATACGTCATTCCGACTTTTCGATCAGTTTCCAGCAAAAAGCTCCCGCTGGCCGCTCTTTCAAAGAGTTGCAAAACAGTTTTGCCGAGATCATCAAGGCCTATCGACAGGTAAAAATTGAAAAGGAAGCACAGTACCAGTTTCTCCAGATGCTGGTAAGTCAACTTCAAGTGGGTATTATCTCCATTCAACACGAAGACATTGTGCTGATCAATCCCACGGCAGAACGTTTGCTGGATATTGCCGGAACCAAGAACTGGAAACTCGCTTTACAATTGAATCCCAAACTGGCAAAAGAATTTGAACAACTCGGCGACCGGGGACGCAAGCTGATCGAACTTAAGACTTCCGGCGAAACACGTATCCTTTCTGTGGATGTAGGTACATCGGTGATCCTCGATCGGCCATACAAGCTGATCACCATACAAGATATCAATTCTGAGATCGAGCAAAAAGAATTTGATGCCTGGCATAAGCTGATCCGCATCCTCACCCACGAGATCATGAATTCCGTCACCCCTATCGCTTCGCTCACGGAAACTATGCAGGGCATGCTCGCAAACAAGAGCGGCGAATCGCTTACCGACGAAACCACCGCCGACATCCGGTTTTCACTCAACACCATTCACAAACGAAGCGAAGGGCTGCTGGAGTTTGTCGAAAACTACCGGAAACTCACCAAAGTACCGAAACCCTCAACGCGACTGGTAAATCTCAAAACCTTCATTGCCGACCTGAAAAATCTAATGGAACCCGAGCTGGCACGCCAGGGCGTTCGATTTAACACCGATGTCCAGCAGGAGACCTTGCAGGGCTCGTTCGACCCCAAGTTGATTGAGCAGGTGCTGATCAACCTGATCACCAACAGCACGCATGCTTTAGAAGGATTGAGAGAAAAAAAGATCTCTCTCAAGGCCTATAGCGAAGGAGATCACAAAATTGTTTTAGAGGTGACTGACAATGGCAAAGGCATCGCAGAAAAAGAAATGAAAGAAATTTTTGTCCCCTTCTTTTCAACGAAAAAAGACGGCTCTGGCATAGGACTGAGCTTATCCAAACAGATCATGAGTTTGCATGGAGGCACGATCAGGGCGGAGTCTAAGCCAGGTGAAGGGGCTTCATTCTATTTGCTGTTCCGGAGCTAGGATGTTTGGTAGTGTATTCAATAGCAAAACATTAACTTTCTTAAAGCCTAACGACTAGAATCGCCATGAAACTTCAAAGCCTGAGTCCGATCTTATGGACCAAAAACCTCGTTGAAACTATTTCATTCTACGAAAAAATTTTAGGTTTCAAAAGTCAAAGTAATTTTCCAAACTTTGTTTCACTCACCAAGGATGGTATTGAGATCATGTTTGTTGTTCCGCAGGACGAGCCCGAAGATTGCAAAGAACCAAATAACAAGGAGCAATTTTTTACAAAGCCGTTACTGACAGGCAGTCTCTTCATCACTACGAGTCAGGTAGATGATTTGTGGATCAAGGTGAAAAATAAAGCTACTATCAAGTCGCCGATCGCAGACCGGGAATATTTGATGCGTGATTTTTCCATACTCGACAATAATGGTTATGAATTGGTTTTTGGTGAAGACATCAGCAACCCCATACCACCTTCTCTATGAAATACCTAACACAGCTTCTGGTGACAACACTCTTTGTAACATCGGCTTCAATGCTAATGGCCCAGGATCCTCGCGAATCTGAAATCAGGCGACTGGAGCAACTCGAAAGGGAATCAGTTTTAAAGGGCGACTCGTTGACTTTGTTTGACAAGATCTGGTCGCCCAGCATGGTTGTCAATACTCCCGCCAATGTAGTAGGGACTGTAGAAGGAACCAAGGCCATTTTCAGGTCCGGCGGTCTCAGGTATTTATCGTTTGAAAGGACTATTGAAAAAATAGTTTTCAACAACAACATCGCCATTGTGATGGGTGGCGAAGTGATTAAGCCCCAGGGCAAACAACCAAATGCAGGCAAAGTTGTGGCCCGGAGATTCACACATATTTGGATGAATGTTAATAATAACTGGAGCATAGTGGCGCGGCAAGCAACCATCATCAAAGTAGAATAATTAGAAGAACGGACAGTCGGTTTGACCTGAAAATCATATAAATTGACAACCCTCACTAACGACAATAGAAGATGACAAAATCGGCGAACTGGCTTTTAGCCTTGATTATGCTCCTCGCCACCTGTGCTCCAAAAAACACCATAAATGAAACGCCTGACACAAACAAACCAGAACCTCGAAGTAAATTATCACGCCTTCGTTCTATAAGAGATTCTTTAGGTTTTGTTGCGCTTCCCTTTAAAGCTGTTTATGATAGCTCCATTACCCCAAATTACAGATTGTATTACCATACCGAAGATTCTCTCATCATGAAAGAATTCGGAAGACTGGGAGGGGATCCGTATATGGTCGGTTTTCTGCCCGATACCAGCAGGTATTATGGCATTGTGTTTTACGCCGTAGCAGCTGCGGCCATTCCGGGCATCATAACGATCGACAAGCAAGGACAAAGGATAAGCGTGGAATATTTAACGAATGAGAGTTGTGCGGACCTTGTTGCCATATACTGCCGGGAGTTCACCACCATCAACCCAGACCTGACCCTGAATTATTATTCTAAACTCCTATTCGAATCCGATCTTACCAAAGACACCTCAGACACTTTATGTACCCAATACGTAAGACGTGGAAAGATTACGACAACGGGTGTGATCGAACTTGGTACGATGGAGACCATAGATTGCTCGAAGAAATAACTGAACCGTGATAGATGCAAGCATGGAGTTTTTTGATATAGAAATATCGATAGGTAAAATAAGAGTCTATCATCACCAGAATTATCCCAACCGCCCTACGCTGGTTTTCCTTCACGACTCACTGGGCTGCATTGAACTCTGGCGCGACTTTCCTAAAAAACTTGGCGAGCTCGCACAGTGTAATATTCTGATTTATGACCGCCAAGGTTATGGTAAGTCAAGCCCTTTTTCCAACCCTGTCAGAGACAACTCCTACATGGAAGGAGAAGCTGATATTTTACCGGAAATATTAGCCAAATGTTCAATCGATCAGGCTATTTTATTCGGGCATAGCGACGGAGGCTCCATAGCCCTAATCGCTGCGGCAAAGTACCCACAAGGGGTTTTAGCCATCGTTACGGAAGGTGCACACATCTTCGTTGAAGAAGTCACCGTGAAGGGTATTAAAGCCGCAATCACTGCATATCACACAACAGACTTGAAAACAAAGCTGACAAAATATCACGGCGACAAGACCGAAGCTATGTTCAGGGCCTGGGCAAATACATGGACAACAGAAGAATTCAGCGCCTGGAACATTGAACATTTCCTGCCTTCGATCACCTGTTCTTCGCTGATCGTTCAGGGAGAAAACGACGAATATGGCACGCTAAAACAAGTTGATGGGATTGTGAACCAGGTAAGTGGAGCAGTTCATAAATTTATACTCCCAAACGTTTCGCATTCTCCACACAAAGAAGCACCGGAAAAGATCTTACGCCGATCGGCGGAGTTTATTTTAAGCCTGATTTAGAATCCTGTGGATATCAAACTATACAAATCACCCTGGCGAGCTATCAAATTGATCCTGTTGAGTTCCATATTCGTTTTCGGTGGAATATTTATGCTGCAGGCCGGCGCTCCCAAATGGATCAGCTGGATGAGTATAGGTTTCTTTGGACTGGGTTATCCCGTGGGAATATTTCATTTGTTTGACCGGAGGCCTCAAATTATTATCAACGAGATCGGAATCTTTGACCGCACTACCTATACAGATTTTATTAATTGGGAAGTCATTCAAGACGCCTACCCTATCGATATCTCCGGACAGAAGTTTGTATGCCTGGTGGTAGACGAGCACTACGAACCTTCAAGGAAAAAGGGGAAATTCGCAAAGTCAATGTCAAACCTAAGCAAACGCATCGGGGCACAGGAATTAAATATATCTCTGGGTCAGATCACCGTCGACGAAATAAAACTGACGGCCTTCATCCTCACCATGATCACCGTCAGCCCCGAACACCGAAGAGAAAAAATGAATGCTAAACTTCTTGCTTAACTTCAAATTTCGAAGAAGAAATCTGAAATTAGATATTCGAAATAAGCATCCGGATGCGTTTTGATAAAAAGTACACATTGTTTTCGATCGGCATACTGATTGGGATCGGTTATGGGCTTGTAACACGAATGGCATTCGGAGGAAGCGCAACGTTAGCATCAATAACCTATCTGTTCGTCATCCCTACTATCCTGGGGATTGTTCCTTTAATGTTTGCCGACAACGAGCAACTCAGGTCTTACCAGAATATCATCTTCATTCCCTGGCTTACCATCACAACGTTCTTCCTGACCATGTTTGTCTTCGGACTGGAGGAATTCATTTGTTTGTTGATCCTGGCAGGTCCGTTTTTCATTCTAGCCACTCTTGGCGCATTTATTTACCGATTAATTGTCATCAACAAACGAAAGCGCAAAGGAAAACTTCTGATGATCGTGCTGCTTCCCTTCCTATTGTCGCCCGTTGAAGATATGATAAAAAGTCCCTCGGCAACTTTTACCACAGAGAGCGAAGTCGCGATCTCTGCGTCACCTGCAAGCATTTGGAATAATATTGTAGAAGTAAAACCGATTGAAAAGAACGAGTACGACGCGGGCTTTTTTAATCAAATCGGTATTCCCCGCCCCATCAGTGCTACGGTAAACAAAAAAGGCCCGGGAGCACAGCGCATTGGAAATTTTGATGGCGGACTGAAATTCACGGAGACCATAACACACTACGATCCCGAGAAAAGAGTATCGTTTACTATCCAGGTAGATCCAAAATCAGTGAGGCCTAATGTTTTTGATCAGCATGTGTTGAATGGCAATTACTTCACGTTTGTTGACGCAACTTACGAATTGACCGATCTTGGAGATGGATGTGTGAGTCTTAAACTTTCATCGCGCTATCAGCTAACTTCCAAAATCAACCTGTACGGAAAACTCTGGGGCAACCTTATTCTGAAAGACTTCCAGGACAGGTTATTGGCTGTCATAGAAAAGCGATGCGAAAAGAAATACTTCCGGGGCAAAACAAGCGATTAATTCACCGGAAATACCGGATCATTTTCTTACCTTAGTTACGCCGCGATAAAAAGGTTTTATCAACTTTATATCGCTGCAAGCACCGTGAGCAACCGCGACCCGAAACCTACCCGGCTTATTGGCTCAATCGCTGCGCTGGTTGGGCTTGCAGGTTCACTCGGATTCTTGCTATTGGAAGGCCGGCACACACCACTTCTGCTGCTCATACTTTTTATAGGCTGGGTATCATCACCATTTTTGGCCATGCTCTTGGCAGCGTGGTTTTTCAGGCGCAGATCCGCATTGGGAAATCCTGCCTTACACTGGCTCATGCTGATCGTTGCTATCGGTTCGCTGGCTATGTACAGCAAGGTCTTTCAGCTTAACTTCAGGCCCGCTGCCATCTTTCTGATCACACCTGGTGTGTCTTGGTTGTTGCTCATTATTGTCGTGCTCGTAACAAAAGCTTTTTCCAGTAAAGAAACTTAAACAAATATATTTTCCCCTTACTCCCTTACTCCCTATGGAGCCCAAAAATTGAAATTACCGGAAGGGGAGACAACGTATATTATTTCCTGCGGCGAAATTTTCGGATCATTTTAACATTGGCGATCTCGTGCGCTATGCGGATCTACATGATTTATGTTTAGAAGGAGATGGATTCTCTTTATGAATGCCAAATTTACCCGCACTGTATTGTTTCTCAGCATTCATGCTCAGATAAGTCGCCCTGCCGCACTGGCTTTGGCTGGGAAGTACTGACAATTTGGTTCAAGTTCGTTAAATTCGATGCCAGTTGGGTTGCGCGTCACCTGCTTCACGCTAGTTGAAAACGTCATAGACACAAAAAATATTCAATGAAAACCTAAGCCAGCAATCACCATGAAAGCATCATCACTCTACCTGATCGCCCTGATTCTTTTATCTTGCAGCGGAAACAAACAGCAACTGGAAAGTCAACTTCAGTCGTTGGACCTCAACCGTGGCGAAATCACATTGTGTGGTTCCGGGGAAGACCAATTTGGAACTGTATCATTTAGTCTTTCGTGCTCAGAAAAGGTGCGCAACGATTTTAATCTGGCCACGGCACTGTTGCATTCCTTCGAGTATCCCGAAGCCGAAAAAGTTTTCGTTAAAGTCATTGATCAAGACCCGCAGTGTGTGATGGCCTATTGGGGCGCCGCCATGTGCAGCTTTCATCCCCTTTGGGAACCTCCCAATGAGCACGATCT
>JBMOKS010000486.1:0-765 GCA_049324355.1 Bacteroidota bacterium | reverse complement strand
CGGCGTACATAGAAGCCATTGCCGCCATTTACGATGATTGGGCTAAAATTGATCATGGCACGAGGCTTCAAAAATATCTGCAAGCATCACAGAAAATTTACGAACGATACCCGGAAGACAACGAAGCCGCCATCTTTTACGCTCTGGCTTTGCGCGCAGCAGCCGATCCCGCCGACAAATCCTTCAAGAATCAAAAAAAAGCCGGCGAAATCTTAAACAAATTGTTTTTGAACCAACCCAATCATCCGGGAATTGCTCATTATATCATCCATACTTACGATTACCCGGAATTGGCTACGTTGGCTTTGCCTGCAGCACGTCAATATGCCACCATTGCTGCGGCTTCAGCCCATGCACAACATATGCCGTCGCACATCTTCACCAGGCTGGGGCTCTGGGATGAAAGCATAACGTCTAATACAAATTCAATTTCGGCTGCGCAATGTTATGCCGAAAAAACTCAGCTCAAAGGACATTGGGATGAAGAACTGCATGGGCTGGACTATCTGATCTATGCCTATCTGCAAAAAGCTGATGATGATAAAGCCCGCGAACAATTTCAATACCTCAAAACGATCACCAATGTTTTTCCTTTAAACTTTAAAGATGCGTACTCTTTCGCCGCCATACCCACGCGATATGCATTGGAGCGCAAAGATTGGAAGGAAGCCGCCTCGCTCTCTTTAAATCCGGCTGATTTTCCTTGGGAGAAATTCTATTGGGAAAAAGGTAATTTATATCTCGGCAGAGTACTAGGCGCCGTGC
>JBMOKS010000485.1:0-10016 GCA_049324355.1 Bacteroidota bacterium | reverse complement strand
AAAGGATCAGCAGAGCAAAGAGGACCAAAACAAAAAAGACGCTGAAAAGAAAAAGCAGGAAAACCAACAGCAGCAGGAGCAACAGCAAAAAGACCAGAAGAAAGAAATGCCTCAGGAGGTCTCAGAAAAGCTGGAGCAGATGAAAATTGATCCGGAAAAAGCCAAGATGATTCTTGAAGCGATGAAAAATCAGGAAGTTCAATACCTGCAACAAAACAAACGCAAAGCCACCAAACAAAAGGATAAAGGCAAGCCAGATTGGTAGCTTTACGAGGGACGAGGATTGAGGTACGAGGACGAGGGCCTCTACTGAAGTATTTACGTGTGACCAGTAACCAGAACAACTCGAATAACTCATACAACCAAACAAAATGAAAGAAGTCTACATTATCTCTGCCGTTCGCACTCCTATTGGAAGCTTCGGTGGAAGTCTTGCCTCTTTGTCGGCCACGGCATTGGGTGCTATTGCTGTAAAAGAAGCTGTTAAAAGAGCAGGTATTGACAGCAAACAAGTTCAGGAGCTTTTTATGGGAAACGTTATTTCCGCTGGTTTAGGCCAAGCACCGGCTACTCAGGTTGCGGTAGCCGCTGGCTTAGGCTACGAAATTCCGTGCACCATTATCAATAAAGTGTGTGCCAGTGGAATGAAAGCGGTAATGGTTGGTGCTCAATCAATTATGCTGGGTGATAATGATATCGTGGTGGCCGGTGGTATGGAAAGCATGAGCAACATCCCCTACTATTTATTGAAGGCCCGCACTGGTTACAAGTATGGAAACAGTGAACTGATTGACGGATTACAATACGATGGTTTAACTGATCCCTATAACCAATGCGCCATGGGTGTATGTGCGGATAACACCGCAAAAGAAATGAAGATTTCACGCGAAGCCCAGGACGAATATGCCATTCAATCCTACAAGTTAGCAGCAGCAGCCTGGTCTGCCGGAAAATTCAAAGATGAAGTGGTACCTGTTGAATTAAAAGATCGCAAAGGCAACATTACCTTGTTTGCCGAAGATGAAGAATACAAGAATGTGCACTTCGATAAAATTTCAGGACTAAAGCCTGCCTTTACCAAAGAGGGTACTGTAACTGCCGCCAATGCATCAACTCTTAATGATGGAGCCTGCGCACTGGTACTGATGAGTAAGGAAAAGGCTCAGGCGTTAGGACTTAAACCAATTGCGAAAATCAAAGGCTTTGCGGACGCTGCTCAAGACCCGATGTGGTTTACCACAACACCATCACTTGCTATACCAAAAGCCATTAAACATGCTGGGCTCACCGAAAAGAATGTTGACTACTACGAAATCAACGAAGCCTTTGCAGCTGTGGCCTTGGCTAACAACATCAAACTAAACTTAACTCCTTCCAGGGTTAACGTAAATGGTGGAGCCGTGGCCTTAGGTCATCCACTTGGTGCATCCGGTGCCCGCATTGTTACTACACTGATAAATGTATTGAAACAGAACAACGCAGCCATTGGTGTTGCTGCCATTTGCAATGGTGGCGGTGGCGCTTCGGCTCTCGTGATTGAAAATCTGTAAATCTTTAAACCAAAATCCATTACACAGAGGGCACAAAGAATCAAGGACGATCTATTTTCGGTCTGCCTGATTTCACGATGATCATCAGACTAACTTTTTAAGGTGCACAAAGCATCATAATATAAACTTAGTGCTCTTGGTGTCCTCTTCGTGCCCTTTGTGCTACTGGATTTCTCCCTCGCTCTCTTCCGACTTTCGGACTTCCCGACACCGGACTCTTTACCTACAAAAAACTTTCATCCTCATTAAACCCTCAGCCATTATATTTGTCTAAACCCTCAAACATCGATACATAGCTTGTCGGAAGATCAGGAATTACTCGCAAAGATCAGAAATCCGGAAACCCGGAACTATGGCTTCAATCTGTTGGTGCGGGCGTATCAACAGCGAGTTTACTGGCACATCCGAAAGATGGTAATAGACCATGATGATGCCGATGATGTAACCCAGGAGGTGTTCATTAAAATTCACCGGCATATCGACACATTCAGGGAAGATGCTCAGCTCTACACCTGGATTTACCGGATTGCCACCAACGAATGTCTCACCTTTCTTGATCGCAAAAAGCGCAGGTTCTTCTTACCCATTGGAGACGTTGCAAAAGAACTGGCGGGGAAACTGGATAGCGGCAACCACCTGGATGGAGATGAGATTCAATTAAAACTCCAAAAAGCAATGCTACAGTTACCTGACAAACAACGGATAGTGTTCAATATGAAGTACTTCGATGACCTATCGTATGAGGCTATCTCGGAAATAACCAACACGAGCGTTGGGGCTTTGAAAGCGAGTTATCACCATGCAGTAAAAAAGATTGAAGATTATCTCACCCAACATTAAACCCGACTGGTCAAACCAAGTCAAAGAAAACATAAATGAAAAAACTGGAAGACATACCAAAAAAAGAAATCTTCACGGTACCTGATGGCTACTTTGAACGATTGCCTGGCACTATCCAATCGCGTGTCACTACGAGTAAGGCAGAATCATCTGTGTACTTAAAAGTGGCCTTGCGATATGCATTGCCTGCACTTTTGGTTGGCACCATTGCCTGGTTCTGGATCACCTCTTCCGGGCCCCAGCCAACAGCTGAAGATCTGGTGGCAGACATCGCAACTGAAGACTTGATCGCCTATATCAACGAAAGTGACTTAACCACAGAAGAAGTATTAAACAGTGTCACGTTAGATAATTCGGATGCTGATGCCATTCAAAGCTCTGCTTACGAGCTGGACTTGAGCGAAGAATCCATGGAATCTATACTTGATGAAATCGACATTAACAGCCTGTAAATCATGAAGAAACTCATCTACATCATCATCTTTACCTTAGCTGCCTTCCCAATGCTGGCGCAGGAAGAAGAACAACCCCAACAACATGAGCAAGACCCTAAGGTGAAGGAAAGAATACAGGCCGCACGCGTTGCTTATATCACCGATCAACTTGGGCTCACTCCTGAAGAGGCAGAAAAGTTCTGGCCTATTTATCGCGAGTTTTCTGAAAAGCGGCAAAATCTACAGAAACAATATCGGGAGATGAAGCGAAACCCTGATCCTAGCAAAACCACCGAAGAAAATGAAAAGGAATTGGTAGACGTAGGATTCAAACTCAAACAACAGGAACTGGATCTCGAAAAGGATTACTCGGGCCGATTACTTAAAGTAATCTCCGCACAGAAACTCAGAAGCTTGCCCGAGGCAGAAAAACGATTCAGGCAGATGATTCTGGAACAGATCCAAAGGCGCCAATTTCAACAGGAACGGAAAGATCAGATGAAAGATCGTTCCCAGCAAAAACTTCAACAGCGTAATAACTAAACAGGTCATTCCTGATTCATGCCGGATCTAAAAAGAAGCCAGATTATTCTTCTTGTATCAGCGTCCTCGGTTTTCGCCCAGGACGCTGAGTCGTTTTTATCAGAGACCAGTGAAACCCTTACTTTTGAAGATTCTCTTTCCATCTTCAACATGATAGACAGCCTGCTTACTTTGGATGACTTGGGAAGCTCACAACTCGTGCTCCGAGCAGGCTACAACAGCAATGTCTTATCGGCTGGGCGCACGTTGGGAATTGAGAATTTCGGACTATCGCCAGGCATCTCGTTTTATCATCGCTCAGGGCTTTATGCAGATCTATCCGGATATTGGAGCAATGACTTTGATCCCTCCTATTATCTGACTGTTGCTTCTGTTGGCTACATGCACGACTTCACGAAACATTTCTCAGTCATGGGCGGATATGATCATTATTTCTATTCCGCTAACGATGATGAAGTTTACATACCTTATACCAATACGCTGTCGGTCACTCCTATTGTTGATCTTAAACCATTCATTTTTAGCTTTAACTACTCGTTCTATTTTGGTGATGCCAACGCTCATCGCCTCATGCCTGGTGTCGGTGTCAACCTAGAAGCCCGAAACAAATTTGGGTTTAGCCGCATTGCCATAACTCCCTCCTTTTATGCCCTTTGGGGGGATGAAACTATTGTCGAAATCACCTATCCAGACACATGGCGCGAAATTGTGAGACGTATCCGAGCCGGACAACTTTGGTATGACATTACTGAAAAGCGCGTATTTGGCATCATGAACTACACTTTTAGCACCCCGGTCAGCGTATCGTTCAAAAAATGGCATTTCACTTTCACGTATAATTATAGCATCCCAAAGGCGCTTCCGGGAGAACCCGACACCTTTAGTGAAAGCACTTTCCTCGCAGCCAGTGTTTCTTACTATATCAGCATCGTGCCGAAAAAATTACGTTTGTAAAGTGCAACACAATCGATATTTTGCCTCATAAACTCATTTAACCATTTCTATGAAGAAAGCCTACCTTTCGCTGGCTGCGGTGTTGCTGGCATTTTCAATTCAGGCGCAAGACTATCGTTGGCAACAACGGGTTGAATACCAAATGGACATTCAACTGGATGTGACCACCCACAAAATTGCCGGTAAACAAAAGCTTACTTACTACAACAACTCGAAGGATACGTTGCGAAAAGTGTATTATCACTTGTTCTTCAATGCTTTCCAGCCTGGCAGCATGATGGATGTGCGTTCACGATCCATCATGGATCCGGATTCACGCGTTGGCGAAAGAATTTCAAAATTGAAAGACGATGAAATTGGGTATCAACATGTGCAAAGCCTGACTCAGGATGGCAAAGCCACTACGTACAGAGTTGAAGGCACCATACTGGAAGTGAACCTTGCCAAACCAATTCTGCCCAACACAAAGACTGTGTTAGACATGACTTACGAATCACAGGTGCCAATCCAAATCAGGAGGTCGGGCAGAAACAGCAAAGAGGGTATCGCCTACTCCATGACCCAATGGTACCCTAAGCTCTCTGAGTATGATCATCAGGGCTGGCATCCATACCAATATGTGGCCCGGGAGTTTCACGGTGTATGGGGTGACTTCGATGTGAAAATCACCCTTGACCCTAAGTTTATCCTTGGTGGAACCGGAAGATTGCAAAATGCCGACAAGGTTGGCTACGGATACGAAAAGGCAGGCACCGCAGTAAAGCGACCAGAAGGAAATCTCACCTGGCACTTTGTGGCCAAAAATGTGATTGACTTCGCGTGGGTAGCTGACCCTGATTATGTTCACGAAAAAATTCAGGTACCCAATGGGCCTGAAGTTCACTTCCTTTATCAGGCTGGCGATAAGACTTCTGAGAACTGGAAGAAACTTCCTGAGTATGCATCCAAGTTCTTTGAATTTATGAACACCACGTTCGGCAAATATCCATATGACATCTATTCTATTTTGCAAGGTGGTGATGGCGGCATGGAGTATCCGATGTGTACACTGATTACCGGTGAGCGTTCATTGCCAAGTCTGGTAGGAACCATGGCCCATGAAATTGGTCACAGTTGGTACCAGGCGATTCTGGCATCTAACGAGGCAATTTATCCTTGGCTTGACGAAGGGTTTGCTGATTTCGCCAGTCAGGAAGCAATGCCGATTTTGTTCGGTGAAAAAAATGTACATGGTGGAAGTTATCAGGCTTACATATCGTTGCTGAAAAGCCCATATGTAGAACCTGCCAACCAGCACTCGGATCATTTTAATACCAACAGGGCCTACTCTATCCAGTCTTACAGCTTAGGGACTGTTATGTTAGAGCAGTTGAAGTATGTAATCGGGGAAGACAATCTGTATAAAGGAATGCGTCAGTATTATAACACCTGGAAGTTTAAACATCCCGAACCTAATGACTTTATCCGTGTGATGGAAAAAGTATCCGGCATGCAATTAAAGTGGTACCTGAGCTACATGACGAACACAAACAAAAAAATTGATTATAGCATCAAGAACCTGATTCAAAAAGAAGAAGGTGTTTTTGTGACGCTGGAGCGTGTAGGTGATTTCCCTATGCCTGTTGATTTGGTGGTTACTTATAAGGATGGTTCACAGGAATTATTCTACATTCCAACTAACGAAACACTCGGTAGCAAACCGGACGACAAAAAATTAAAGCGCACTGACTTGCAAGCATGGCCTTGGGTAAATGGCACTTACACCATCCAGGTCAACGCCAAAGCACAAGACATCGCATCATTCGAAATTGATCCTTCTTTGCGTATGGCCGATGTTGAGCGCAAGAATAACAAAATAGACCTAACTCAGGATCTAAAAGCATACAAGCAACTCATCAAGTAAGAACCAGATCAGACAAGATTCAAAAGAAAAGCCGGCAACAACTTAGTGCCGGCTTTTTTACTTTTGTTCTTCCCTAATTCGATTGCTCTTCTATTGTGTACTATTCGTTAGTTGGTGTTCATGATTGCTACCTTCAAATAGATCAGGGTTCGGTCTTCTGTTTGAATGGAAAGGAAATAGATTCCATTTGACAACTCACTGATATCCAGTTTTTGTGGCGTTGTCAGATCTCGGTTCAAGTTCCCCGCCATAACAGTTGCCCCTCGCTGATCAAGAAGTTTCCAATAATAAGGCCTTGTCAGCAACTCATCTAATTCCAGGTTAATTATTTTCGAAGCTGGATTTGGGTAAACTTTCAATGACTGAATTGCAGCGAATGCCGGATCATCTGGCACACCGACCGGAGTCTGCTTCACTTTAGGTGAGATGGGCAAAATTTCCGCCTGCAAAATTCTCCGTGTTGATTTCTCCTGAACAAAAGCTATCACAGCCAAATTATTTCCATCCACGATAGGCATCGTAATTGGATAACTCTCAGTGGTGTTATAATTGAAAGTTGTTCCAGCCACCAAAGCAGTGTTCACAACAACCCCTTCAGGAGACAACAGTAATTTGCGCAGCGAATTAACATTTCCATTGATACCTGTTTCCACCAACGCTGCCTGTAAAAACACCGGTGCAGCAAAAGAATTAACTGTGTCAACGAAGGTGTAGTCTAGGGTAATATCGAGCACATCAGCGGTAAGCGGGTTTTCGGTAATGTTTATTTCAAAGGAAGGATCCTCTAATGAGCGTTTATCAATTTCGATGTCTGTTATCAACTGGTGGTCACCGTTGAATATGTTATCACTATATTCATATGGACCCCAAACACCGTCCATTACCGTTACTGGTGGCTTAGTTACTCCGTACACATAAGCTCTTGTAGCTTGATCATTCGGATTATCAGTATTTAACGGATCTGCATTTGGATTAGCTAAATGGTATTGGATCGGTATAATGTTTCGTGTATCCAAGCCGCCAACATAACTGCGAGCAGTTGCACTTGCTATATCCGACTCATTAACATATTGCTCAACCAAAACGTTGCGCTTCTTTTCACCGATGAAAACATCATCAAACGCAAATCCATTGTATTCGCCTGATGGGTTGTCGTTGTTGCTTCCAAATGCTATTCTGAAAACAACATTGGTTTCACCAATGAGGCTGTCTAAGTTGTAACGGGCAGTTCTCCATCCATTCGTTCTGTCCGTCCAGGCGAAGTTATCCTGACCACCAGGCGCACCACTTAAATTTGAACCATTGTACCAATTAATACCCACGCTTGAGTTGTCTCCTATCGTTTTCCATGTTTGAGCACCATCCAGAGAATACTGAAGTACCGCACCATCAAAATCCTTTTGGGAATCTGACCAGTATTTCATTGAAATCATAGGCCGCTCCATTCCGGTAAAATCAAGGCATGGACCTAATACAGAAGACTGTTCATTCTTGTAATAAGTAGCGTTTTGACCAGTCAGTGCAGGGTCTGCGCCAGTCCACCACGATGAGCTCTGTGATGCTGCGGAGTTAATCACATTACCCGATGGTGAACCAACCACCCAACTGTTATTATCCGTGTCGTTTTCCTTAAACTGAATCCAACCTGGTTGGTTTGCTTCAAAACTTGTGAAATATCCATCGCCTACTTGAAGCGCATTGTTATAATCGAGAATAAATACATTCTTCTTAATTGTAGCAACACATCCTACGTCAGTCCGTGCCGATAACCACACGTCATATTTTTGATAAGCGCTATAGGTATGCATCGGATTCTCATGTGTTCCTGAAGTCTGCGAACTTGACACGACAGTATTCTTAGGTAAGAGTGGTAAGATTTCACCATCGCCAAAGTCCCAACCGAATTCAGTAATTACTCCAGCAGGAACGGTTGACAAATTAGTAAACTCAGTTGCTTGCCCGCTGCAAATCTTTGTCCAGTTGAAATCAAGATTTGGATAGGTTCCTATCGTCAAATTCTGAACCAGAGTATCAGTACATCCAAAATTTGTAGTTACAGCCAGCCACACAGAATAGTTTCCATCAGCCGTATAAACTATTGAAGTGTCTGAAGGAGGAGCCATTCTTACGGTACCACCATAACCAAAGTTCCAATAGTCATCTTGTATCACACTAGGTGCAATTGCACCACTTACGTTCGTGACACCAGATGTGCTTGTGAATTGAACAGGAGCATCAACGCAAGCATTTGTTACACTAAATTGTGCAACCGGGTCAGGGTTAATTATTATTTCTTTGGTCAGCTCTGATGTAGCATTTAAAGCATTTGTAAATACGTATTTAACCAGATACTCTCCATCAGCCATACCATTCGTATTGATATACCATCTACCTCCAATAAAGTTTACCAACCCTGGAGTAGTGCTGACAAACTCTGTGGTCGGGGGTAAACCATCTGTGTGAATCGGATCACCAATCAATTCTTTCAAACCACTATTAGCGCAAACAGAGATGACTCCGAATACTTCTGAAGCACCATCAACTCTGAAGTTAATTTCTGTGGTCTCATTAATGACTACATCTTGAGTAATTAAGCCAAGGCAACCTGTTATTGGGTCAATATAAGTATAGGTAATAGTATTCAATCCGATATTCGCATCTGCCGGGTCAAAGAATGACGTACCAGCTACGATACCTGGGCCGGTAAATGTTCCGGTTGGTCCGCTAGGAACACCACTAAGTTCTTCGATTGGATCATTTTCTGCATATGCAGCATCAAGCCCGAATATGAGTGGTGTAGGTAGTTTGTTGATCTTAATAGAAACATTATCACTGGTTGACAAACATGGTCCTGTAGGATCATCCGTGGTCAGCGTCAACAGAATTGTTCCACCGGCTATATCCACCGGAGTAAGGGTATAGTCAGCATTAATATCATTTACATTGGAGAACTGCGCGGAACCACTTCCACCACTCCAAGTAACCATCGAGGTAGTTCCGGAATAGGAGCCGGCAAGATTCACCACCTGATCTTCACACACCTCAAAATCACTTCCAGCATTTACCTTTGGTGATTCCCGTACGATGACAGACATCACTGCAGATTCTGAAGTACATGGACCTGAATTATCAGGATCGTTAGCTGTTAAACGGAAATACAATGTGTTGGTAATATCAGCTGGTACGACTGTATAGTTTGCAGTTACAACGTTACCAGTAATACTACTTACAGAAAGCCCTGTGCCATTCGCAGTCACGATGCTCCACGCTCCGAAAATCGCACCACCTCCTATTGTACCCGTTAGGTTTATTTGCGAAGGCTCACAGACATCCTGATCAACCAAAGGCGTTATTCTAGCTCTTTGATTCACGTCAATTCTAATAGTATCAGCCTTAGCCGAACAAGGACCAGCCGGATCGTTGGTGACTAAATATAGCTTAACAAAACCTGCAGTAACATCAGCAGTAGTCGCTGTATAAGTGGCGAATACGTCAGAGCCTGAAATTGTAGAAGCTGAGATGGCACCTGCTCCTGATTTTATAAACCAGGTTGCGCCCGTTGCACTGCCGCCAATCTTGCCAGCCACCGGTATTGCCATCGGCATTGTAACATCCTCACAAACTTCAAAATCTACACCCGCATCAACTGTAACGAATGGTTTTACAGTAACTGTAACAACAGTAATTGGACCATCACAGCTATTAGCAGTTGGAGTAATTGAATACGTAACAAGTCCATCAGTAGCATCTGTAGTCGACAATTGCTGTGATATGGTAGATCCGTTTCCGTCT
>JBMOKS010000484.1:0-10029 GCA_049324355.1 Bacteroidota bacterium | reverse complement strand
CATTTTCACCCAGGATCTCAGTAAGACTTCACTTCTGGTTGGACATAACATTGAATTTGATATCAGCATCCTCGGTGCTGAGTTCCTGCGCCAGCAGGTCGAGATCGAAAATTTGTTGAAGTTAGATAAAGTGGATACGGGTATTGTCTCCACCGAATTCTGTAAACTTTCCGGCGGCATTGGCGGAAGACTAAAAATGCCCCGGCTGGTAGAACTCCACGAAAAACTTTTCGGAAAAGATTTCGGCGATGCCCATGATGCCTCCTACGATGTGGCGGCCACGGCACGATGTTTCTTCGGGCTGATCCAAGAAAAAGTCGTGAACCCTTTTGACGCCGCCCCGCTGGAAGAGATCGTATACGAAGAACCGAATCTGGAAGCCGCCAACTTCACCAAACGGGAAAAGAAAAAAGAGGCCGGCTATTCGTTAACTGACGACCAGGCGGTCCTGATTGACAAACCGTTTGTTCACCTCCACGCACACTCCCAATACTCCGTGTTGCAAGCAACGCCCGATGTGAAAAATATGGTGAGCAAGGCCAAAGCGCTGGGCATGCCAGCACTCGCCCTCACCGACCTTGGCAACATGTATGGTGCGTTCAAGTTCGTGCGCGAAGCTTTTAACCAGGAGATCAAGCCGATTGTAGGTTGTGAGTTCTATATCGCCGACGAACGTAAAAAATTAAAATTCACGAAAGACAATCCCGACAAGCGTTATCACCAGGTGTTGTTGGCGAAAAATAAAAACGGCTATCACAACCTGGCAAAGTTAAGCTCGCTTGGATTTACCGAAGGCCTCTATGGAATTTATCCCCGTATTGATAAAGCGCTGGTCGAAGAATACAAACAAGACCTGATCGCGAGCACCGGAAATCTTTTCAGTGAAATACCACACCTGATCCTGCATGTGGGTGAAAAACAAGCCGAAGAAGCTTTCAGGTGGTGGCATAGCTTATTCGGAGAAGATTTTTACGTGGAGTTGAACCGGCATGGCGTACCTGAAGAAGATCACGTTAACGAGGTACTCTTACGCCTTGCAAAAACCTATGGTGTAAAATACTTCGCTGCCAATGAATCGTTCTACCTCGACAAGGAAGAAGCGCCGGCACACGATGTATTGTTATGTATCAAGGAAGGTGAATTCAAATCGACGCCGATAGGTTATGGACGGGGTCATCGCTATGGACTGGTGAATGATCAATATTATCTTAAATCGCAGAACGAAATGAAATCGACCTTCCGCGATCTGCCGGAAGCCATTGAGACCATCAGCGAGATACTCGACAAGATTGAAGCTTACACGCTCGAAAGGCCCGTATTGCTTCCTAAGTTCGATATTCCGAAAGACTTCAATAGCGAAGACGAGTATTTGCGCTACCTAACCTATGAAGGCGCAAAGAAAAAATTTCCCGAGATCACCACCGCGATTCAGGAACGTCTTGACTTTGAATTGGCCACGATTCAGAAGACCGGATACCCGGGATATTTTCTTATCGTTCAGGACTTCACATCAAAGGCGCGTGAAATGGGTGTGAGCGTGGGCCCGGGGCGCGGGTCTGCCGCGGGATCTGCCGTTGCCTATTGTATTGGCATCACCAACGTGGATCCGATCAAGTACGACCTGCTGTTCGAGCGTTTCTTAAATCCCGACCGCGTGTCGCTGCCCGATATCGATATTGACTTCGATGATGAAGGACGCGATAAAGTATTGCGATATGTGATTGACAAATACGGAAAAACACAGGTGGCGCAGATCATTACCTATGGCACAATGGCGGCGAAGTCATCGATTCGCGATTGTGCCCGCGTGATGGAACTTCCGCTGATGGATGCCAACGTACTGGCCAAAATGATTCCTGAAAAACCTGGAACCACGCTTGACATGGCGTTCCAGGAAGTGAAGGAGCTCGCCGATATCAAAAAGGGATCTGACCTGAAAGCACAGGTGATCCAGCAAGCGGTGATATTAGAAGGATCCGTTAGAAACACCGGTGTGCATGCCTGTGGTGTGATCATCACCCCTGATAACCTGACGAACTTTGTGCCGGTGTCGACGGCGAAAGATTCAGACATGCTGGTTACCCAGTTCGATAACAGTGTGGTGGAGAGCGCAGGGATGTTGAAGATGGACTTCCTAGGACTTACCACCTTGTCGATCATCAAAACGGCACTGAAGAATATCAAAAAAAGTAAAGGCATAGAAATTGACATTGAAGCAGTTCCGCTCGACGACCCGAAAACGTATCAGCTTTTTCAGCGCGGCGAAACTACGGGTACCTTCCAGTTTGAAAGTGTGGGGATGCAAAAATATCTGCGTCAGCTGAAACCCGATAAGTTTGAAGACCTCATTGCGATGAACGCCTTGTATCGACCCGGTCCGATGGAATACATTCCGGCTTTCGTAAATCGTAAACATGGTCGTGAGCCGATCAAATACGATCTGGCAGAGATGGAAGAATTCTTGTCGGAAACTTACGGCATTACCGTGTACCAGGAGCAGGTGATGTTGCTGTCGCAGAAACTCGCCGGCTTCAGTAAAGGTGATGCCGACGTACTGCGTAAGGCGATGGGAAAAAAGCAGAAGGCAGTTCTCGATAAAATGAAAGACAAATTTATCGAAGGATGTAAAAAGCATGGCCACGATCAGGCGATCTGCGAAAAGATTTGGACCGACTGGGAAGCTTTTGCGCAGTATGCGTTCAATAAATCACACTCTACGTGCTACTCGCTCGTGGCCTATCACACCGCTTACTTAAAAGCCAATTATCCTGCGGAGTACATGGCAGCTGTTCTTACCCATTCGCAGAGCAACCTGGAGAACGTCACTTTCTTCATTGAAGAATGCCGTAACCTGGGTATCAAGGTGTTGGGTCCACACGTGAACGAGTCGGGAATTTATTTCGAAGTAAACAAAGAAGGCGAGATCCGCTTTGGCCTGGGCGCCATTAAGGGCGCCGGCGACTCAGCGGTGGAGGCGATCATTCAGGAGCGCGATGCAAAGGGCGCATTCACCGACATATTTGATTTTGCCAAGCGGCTGAGCCAACGCGCTGTAAATAAGAAAACTTTCGAGTGCTTTGCATTGTCAGGCGCGTTCGACTGTTTCAAAGACCTGCACCGCCGCCAATATATCTACGCCCGCGAAGGCGACATCAGTCTTATCGAAAAGGCGATACGGTTCGCTGCCAAAACGCAGCAGGAAGAACAAAGTGCTCAGGCCAGCTTGTTCGGCGGAGCCAGTGGCACGGCCATGCCCAAACCAAAGATCGAGGTGGTTGAACCGTTTAGTGAAATTGAGAAACTAAACCTCGAAAAAGAGGTCGTTGGTATCTACATCTCCGGGCATCCACTTGATAACTTCCGTTTTGAAATGGAGACTTTTTGTACTTCGGCGTGCAATCAGCTCACCGAGATCGAAAGCATGCTCGGCAGGGAGATCAAGCTCGGGGGAATCGTGACCACCGTAGAACATCGCACAACCAAGACCGGAAAACCTTTTGGAAAATTTGCGATCGAAGATTATAGCGGAAACGCCAATTTTGTACTTTTTGGAGAAGACTATCTCAAATTCAAGGCGTTTATGACCATTGGCTGGTTCCTGTTCATAGAAGGAGTTGTGGTTAAAAACACGTGGGGTCAGCAGAATCTTGAATTCAAGATCAGGAATATCGACCTATTGAACGACATCGCCGGAAAGAGAACAAAGGGCATCACGTTAAACCTTAATGCACACGAAATAACAAAGGATTTCATCGGAAAAGTGGAGGATATTTGTAAAGAACATTCCGGAAGCATCTCTCTTTACCTAAGAGTGAAAGACTCTGTCGAAGACATAACAACAGAACCTATTCTTGCCCGAAATCTTCGAATAAGCCCGGCCACAGAATTGCTGAACAAGATCGAAAAAGTGCTTAAAGTAGACTACGAGGTTATGCGCTAGATCCTGAACGAACGAGGGAACGAGGGAACGAGGGAGCGAAGGAACGAGGGAACGAGGGAGCAAGGGACGAGGGAGCAAGGGACGAGGCGCCGAATGCCAAGTGGAGAAGGACGATGAACGAAGAACGAGGAACAAGGAACCGGGAACAATCACATGGAACTTTGAACTTAACAGACTACCTTTGTGTTCGATACATAGAAAAACATAAATATTTATACCAATGGGCAAAGCAATTGTACTTAATGACGACAATTTTGACGCAACGATTAATTCCGATAAACCTGTATTGGTCGATTTCTGGGCAGAGTGGTGTGGTCCTTGCAAAATGATCGGCCCCGTAGTAGAAGAATTGGCCGGCGATTATGAAGGAAAAGCTGTTGTAGGCAAGCTGAATGTTGATGAAAACCCTAATGTCACAGCACGTTTCGGTATTCGCAGCATCCCGACGCTACTGGTTTTCAAAGGTGGTCAGATTGTTGACAAACAGGTTGGCGCAGTACCGAAGTCTGTTCTGGCACAAAAGCTGGAAGCGCAGGTGGCGTAACTGTTATCAACAAAAAAAGCAGCGACATCGCGCTGCTATTTTATACACACCAGGTACTTTGTAATTCAAGTACCTTTTTTGTTGCCTGCCGTTTTTATAACACCAAATGATTTTTTGGTTTTATAAAAAATGCAGGACCGCCCCCGTCGCTTCCGTTCTCTGTGCAAGAAGCTGTTGATTTGGTTTCGCAGATTAAGCGCACGCAAATATTTTTGAACGTAACCTAATGGTATGGAGATACCTTGGCGCTCAAGGCCTTCGACAACATCCCGGGGGTTAAACACCCCGGTTTGATTCATCACATACTCATAGATTTTGATTTGCAAATCTGTCCGAAGCAAATCTTCGAGGTTTGAAGGGTAGAGATTTTGCATACTTATTTCGTTTTTTATACGAGATTAGTACGCAGTTCTGAAATATAACTTCAGTTTTTCATTTTGTGTGAAAAAAATTACTAAACTCTTAACAAATCGGTATTACAGGACCTTTTTGAGCCGTTCCACAATTTCCAGCACTGCTGGGCAAACCATGGTGTTCTTAAATGTCAAGGTGGTGATCTGGACCATTTTTTTTCGATCGGTGTGTGGATACTCCCGGCAGGCTTTGGGCCGATCGTGATACACTGAGCAGTAGTTGTCAGCATCGAGGAAGGGGCAAGGCGAAGATTTCAACACATAGTCATGGTCTTCGTCTATGCGCAAATACTTTTCAATAAACTCGCCTGGCCTAATGCGAAATGATTTAGCCAACCGTTCGATGTCGTTTTGATAAAAGATCGGACTGGTAGTTTTACAACAATTTGCACACATCAAACAATCAATCTCTTCAAAAACCTCTTGATGTGTTGTATGGAAAGCATCATCCACTTTGCGGGAGTCTTTTTTCTTGAGATTCGCAAGGAATTTCCTTTTCCTTATTTTTAGATTGCAGCTTAAATTGTTCAAGATTCACGTCTCAGCGGTCAACTTTCCTGCTGCAAAGAACGTAAAAAAAGAACTTAAAGCCCACGCCTATGACCGCACCTGCCAACGTATTAACTGAAAAGTCGCGAATTTCCTCTATCGATATGATGCGTGGCATTGTCATGGTGATCATGGCGCTTGATCACGCGCGAGATTTTTTCCATCAGGGGGCGTTAACGTCAGATCCCACGAATATGGAGACCACTACACCAGCCTTGTTCTTTACGCGCTGGATAACACATTTCTGCGCACCTACGTTTGTGATGCTGGCCGGCACATCGATTTTCATAAGTTCAAAAAAGAAATCAAAGGCAGAACTTTCCAAATTTCTACTCACCCGCGGATTTTGGCTTATCGCTTTGGAATTCATCGTGGTGCGCTTCGCCATCTTATTTAATTTCTACTTCGATATCATTATTTTCCAGGTGATTTGGGTCATCGGCGCCTCGATGATCTGCATGGCATTGCTGATCCATCTGCCCTACCGCTGGACGCTTGGCATCGGATTGGTTATCGTACTCGGACATAATGCTGGTGAAGCCATCCAGTTGCAAGCTGGCGACAGTTTTTATTTACCCTGGACTATTCTACGTCAAACAGGCTTCGTCAATCTCACCCCTCAGAATTCGCTGATGGTCCTGTATCCACTCCTGCCGTGGTTGGGTATTATGATTCTGGGATATTGCCTCGGGAAGCTGTATGTCGATTTTGGCGCTGAGACCAGGCAAAAACTCTTGCTGCGCATTGGACTCCTAAGTATAGGATTGTTTATTATACTCCGATTTGTCAATGTCTATGGCGATCCGACGCCCTGGAGTACGCAACGAAATCTCATATACACCGTGATGAGTTTTCTGAATTGCGCAAAATATCCCGTTTCATTGCAGTACACGCTCATGACGCTTGGGCCGGTGTTGATGGTCCTGTCGTGGATGGAAAAAATTCAACTGCCTTCGCTTCGTCCCTTCGTAATATTCGGCCGCGTGCCTTTATTCTATTATGTATTGCACTTCACGCTGATCCATGCCGTCTCATTGGCTCTGTTTATGAACAAAACCGGAAGGTCTTTATCGGAGATCGACTTTCATTTTAACCAATCTTTTGGCGGCATCACATCAGAAGGTGGTTATTCGTTGGCGTGGGCATACGTGGGCTGGCTTGCCGTAGTTATATTCCTGTATCCGTTTTGTAAGTGGTACAATTACTACAAAAGCACGCATAACCAATGGTGGCTGAGCTATTTGTAATGACAAAGCAACTACGACAAAAATTGAAGCTGTTGCTCCAGTAGCTTCTTTTTCAGCGTGAAGGTTCGCTGATAAGCTGTGTTGTGATATATAACCATGGCTTCATTAAAAAGTTTTAAAGCCTCATTCATAAAATCAGGCTTCACGAAATAAACATGGTCTTTTGCCAAATATTCATTCAAAGTTTCTCGATCAGACACTTCGATGAGGTCCAGATAGGTTTCATCGCCGAGCATAGTCTTTAACCTTTCTTTGATCTCGATCTCCCGACGTTTGATATTGGCCGCTACCAATTCAGCTGCTGCGATCTCCATTTGGCCGTAAATCGGATTAACTTCCCACATCATATCAGTATAACGTTTTATATCGGCGGCTGTTTCTTCCGTGGCGGCAAACAGGTGCTGATACCACCGTATTAGTTCTTCTTCCTTATTTTGCTTTTTGGCTTTCGTCAGAAAGAAAACAAACAGCTGTTTATCAAGCGACGCCAGTCGGTCTTCAGCTTGTTTAAGTTCTTCTTTCAAGCGGTCTTGGATCTCTGTCAAGTTGTTTTTCCCGAACTTCAGCCCTTCGAACTCAAAGGTCTTAACCTGCAGGGTTCCATTGCCGATCATTTCCAAAACATTCAGGTCTGTCTGGAGACCACTTATCAATTGAGGGGTCATCGCCATGTTGTCGGTCAGGAGATCATTCAGCGTTTCTATGTTGGTTGCAGAAATCTCCTGCGCTACCTGAGTTGGATCGAATGTGGTGACATTCCGGGTGTCGAAGACTCCCCTGTACGCTTTATCAAGTTTGAATTTTTCAACATCCTCGTAGTATCTTAATCGAAATGTTGACAGGTCCAATTTTTTGGGCTCTTCTTTAAAGGTCACTGTTTCGTAAAGCTTCTGCGTCATTTGCTGTTGAAGCGTCTCCACGTCCCTGAAGATGCTCCATGCCGGGAGCGTGAGCGTGTCGGCTTTGGCATTGAGGCTGTTCAGGTGGGCTTCCCGATCTTCTGTGCTGGGGTGCGACGCCCATTGTTCTTTTACCACTATCCGTGTGTGATTCAAATGGGCAAACGATTTTTCAGTCACCACGGGCAGTCCATTCTCGAAATTCAGGTTGAAATCATCCGCAAAATGCTTCATCACTTCGCTGTGCTGAGCGAAAAGATTATCGGGCTTCAGCTCTTGAGCTAGCCACATATTGTAATATTGGAGGAGCCTGTTGTAGCACAAGTCAGCAACCTCTAACCGCCGAAGGGAGGTGATCAGATGACTTGAGCCTGAAACAAAGGCAGCCACAGAATCGGCATGAAATTCCATCTGGCGCGACAAGCCCAGATAAGTCTTGTTGACCAAGACATATACGCGCTGTAAAACGCGCTGAATGCCTTTTACAATCCACACCGTTAACGACGCAAAGATTGAAAAGTACCCACTCATGTTTCCCCACCGTTCCAATGTAGCGCCATATCCATGGTTATCGTACAGCATATTGTGAACTACGTGATTCACATTGTAGACATAACTGCCCATTTTCATGCTGCGTTGCGAGAAGTGGCCAAATTCATGTGCTAACACCGCCTTCAGCTCACTCATATTAATTGCGTTCACTAAGCCCAGCCCGATTCGTAAATTTTTGCGAATGGGGAAGAACATGCTCCAAAAACTTGAATCATAAAATACAGAAGCGTTCACGTCAGTCGAAAGATAAATCCGCTTCGGAAATGGCGCTTGCATTTCTTCCGTAAGCCTTCGAATAAAGGCAATCAACTCAGGCTGATCGGCCTCTGTGATCTCCACCAGATCTGACCGGTCAACTGTGTTGGTGCTTCCGACGACCTTCAACAAAAAGTAAATGACCATAACACCAAGCCCTATCAAACCAATTCCCAACATGAGCGTAATGAAGTGCGGAAAGGCAGTCACAAGCGCAACGCCGCCAAGGCCACACAACACTGCCAGTCCGATGGCCGTGACAAAAAGCGCTATATAAGCGATTATAAAAAGCAGAATGGCGCCAAGTGTTTTAAAGACTTCACGCTTAAAAGCTTCGGAAGGTTCAATAATAGATTTGTTCACGTTACTGGGAGAGGCGGGGTACAGGCTGCTGATCGATTTCATGGATCTGGAATCAGCCACAAGGATAATATTTATTTTTTGACCAAAAAGAGCGTATTGACTTCTTTCTTTACACGGCATAAGAATATTCCATTGATTTATAAAATAATTTTTCCAGAAACTGCGTCTTTCCAGTATGCTGCGAAAAACGCTTAAATTCTTTCTGCTTAGCTTGGTTTTATTGGCAGTTTCGATAACTATCATAACGGCATTATTTATGCAACAACGATCATTTGGCAAACTTCCCACAGGTAAGCGCCTGGAGCGGGTCAAGAATTCTCCACAGTATAAAAATGGAGTCTTTGTAAATTTAGAGGAGACAAAAATGCTCGCTGAGGGGGTTTCTTACTTCACAATGTTTAGAAAATACCTGGGCAAAGGTGTGCAAGGTCGATACCCCAGCGCCCCGCTTCCAGCTACTAAAACAGATCTTAAAACGCTGACGGCAGAAAAAACTACGATCACCTGGTTCGGTCATTCTTCTTATCTCATATTGGCCGACGGAAAAAAAATATTGGTCGACCCTGTATTCAGCCAACGTCCTTCTCCTGTTCAGTACGCGGGCTCGAAAAGTTATCCCGGCACGATGATCTATACTACAGATGATCTTCCTGATCTCGACCTGGTGATCATTTCGCATGACCACTACGATCACCTCGATTATAATACGATTACAAAACTGAAATCCCGGGTAAAATTATTCTGTGTGCCACTCGGTGTTGGAGAGCATCTTACCTACTGGGGTGTAGACGAAGCGCGCATCAAAGAATTTGATTGGTGGGAAGGCGAAACCATAATGCCTGGCGTAGATCTTATCGCCACGCCAGCACGGCATTTTTCCGGTCGCGGCTTCCGTGGCAACAGAACGTTGTGGGCTTCTTTCGTACTGAAGACAATATCTGCCAACATCTTCATCGGCGGCGATTCCGGCTATGACGATGCCTTTAAAAAGATCGGTGATAAGTACGGGCCGTTTGATATCGCATTATTGGAATGCGGCCAATACGACCCGCACTGGCCTTATATTCATATGATGCCCGAAGAGACCGTGCAAGCAAGCCTCGACCTCCGCGCAAATGTGTTTGTGCCGGTACATTGGGGAAAATTCACACTTGCCAACCATACATGGAAAGATCCGGTTCAGCGCGCTGTGAAACATGCTCACACGCTAAGCGTAAAATGTGCAACTCCAAACATTGGTGAACCCATCACGATTGGCGGTATGATA
>JBMOKS010000483.1:5711-10037 GCA_049324355.1 Bacteroidota bacterium | reverse complement strand
GAGTATATTCAGGCAACGCTGGAGGCTGGAATTTTCGGGTTCCTAGTGCTATGTAGCTTAATGATCGCTCCATCGAGATTAAGAACAAGTGAAACGCTCTTTTTTTTATTCGCGATACTTTTTGGCATATTTAGTTTGACTGAATCTTCTCTCCAGGTTCAAAAAGGCGTCGTGTTTTTCTCCTTTTTCTACTCGTTATTTGCTTCTTTTGCAGGCAAATTGAATTTGCGAAAAAATGTTACCACTTAGCATAAGTAACATCGAATGTCGCTTTGCTAACCCGCGATTTCTTGTTGTAATTTCAAATTAACAGATTCTAGTAACAAACCTTTGCTAATGGCCTTAGACCACTCTCTTACTTATCGAAAAAAGAAACTCAGAAACCTTCCCCACCAACTTCGCTTAAATAAGATTTTGCGAATCGTTGACTCTTTCTCCATTAAGCCGGATTCTTCATACCTAGATATTGGGTGCAGCAATGGCTACATTACGGCGATAATCGCCACTCGTTTTAAACTAATGGCGAAAGGTTTGGATCATACCCTTGAAAATCTCGAAATAGCTAAGAAAGCTTATCCAAGCATCAGTTTTGAGTTTATTGATCTCAATTTGCTCCCCCCAGAACCTTCACAGAAATATGAAATTGTTACTTGTTTCGAAACCCTGGAGCATGTGGGGGACCTGCCAAATGCAGTATCAAATATACTTTCCTTTGGGCAAACTGGCACAAAGATACTCATGTCTGTTCCCATTGAAATCGGAATAGTAGGCTTAATGAAGTTTTTAGTGAAAACAACGATTTTTAGGTACCAGCTGGATGAGCTTTCAGGTAGTCCAAGTTGGGCAGAGTATGCCCGAACGCTGATGGGAAAGAACACCATATCCATTTACAGGGACAAAAGACCTGGCTGGGGAACTCATTTTGGTTTTGACTACCGTGAGGTGGATAAAATCCTCATTGACAAAAATGTCAACTTCAAAGCATTTAATTCATTTTCTACGCGGTTCTATGAAGTGACGCTGTAGGTCCAAAACGATATGGCATGAAGCTCACCTTTTTTCCGGCAGTATTTTCGAATCTCAGTTCTAAGTAGTAGGTACGAACGATAAAAATACAATGCAGCAAGGAACACCCCGTATAAATTCACTAGACTACCTCCGAGGATTTATGGCATGTTCCGTCATGGCATTTTCATTACGCCAGTTGGACCTTTGGTGATTTCGACTCCTCGACAGTCCTCGGTCGTATTGGCTTATATGGAGTGTCTTTTTTTTACATTTTAAGTGGCCTTACGTTGTACACTGTATACAACAACCATCCGGTTACGACGACGTCATTGCGCAATTTTGTAATCAAGCGGGCATTTCGAATCTATCCGCTGTTGTGGCTTGTCACCATCATAACCGCGGTCGGCAATTCTGTCACAGATATCAAACTTATTTTTTTGAACTTAACGGGATTGTTTGGATTCATTACACCGAGCGCGTATATAGGTACGGGTGTTTGGTCGATTGGGAACGAACTATTTTTTTATGCCTTTTTTCCCCTCTTGTTTTTCTTGGAAAGAAGCATGTCACGGCGTATTACATCGCTACGGTTATGATTTTTTTCATTGGTTTCTACTTTGCCTTTTTCATTCTAGATCGCAATGTTTCACTATCGGTACAGTGGGCACATATGTGAATCCTTTAAACCAACTCTTTTTGTTTGCCGGGGGTGTATTAATTGGCCACGCTAAGACCCGAGTGAGAGCTTTAACAAACCTCAATTTGTCTGTCCTTGTAGTGTTTGGGTTGGCTTTGCTTTTTTGTTTTTTCCCAAGTTCAGGCCACCCTATTTCAATTGTGACTGGTTGGCAACGTATTCTTTATTCTTCCGTGTGTTTTTTGATATGTCATTTCGTATTCACTAGTCAGGTAGTGTTAAACGGGCGAGTTCATCTTTTTTTTGCATTTCTTGGAGAGACATCGTACTCTATTTATTTATTGCACCCAATAGTTTATCGTGTATTGAAAGTCGGCAATCAACTTACGCTGGGGCTACACGCCAGTTGGGTCTTTTGGTTCTCAATCACAACAACCCTGGTAGCAAGTCTGCTTTCATATAGGCTTATTGAAAAACCTATTGTCCAGTTTGGAAAGAGAATTTCAGCAAAAAATCATTAGAACCCTTAAGGACACTAACACGGACCAATCTAGTCGCGATAGCTTGCTCCCCTTTTTTGCATCGCGGGAATACGTAGCTTTTGCAGGCTTTTAGCTATTTCGGAGTTACGACCCGAACGACTTTCAGTTTGCAGTTGATTGCGGTTGGGTTCAAAAACTCCACTGAGCTAAAGTTCACTTTGGCCCAGCAACCTTCACAAAAGGAGTTTTTTTTGCTCCATTTCTTGTCATTATTTACTTCATTTGCAGGGAATTTTTTCAAAAAGGGTCAAAAAATGAATAAAAATCTAAAATTTGGAATCGTAGGATGTGGACGAATTGGCGCGCGGCATGCCGAGCATATCGGAAATAACGGAGTGCTTGCGGCCCTTTGCGACATAGAAATTTCGAAAGCGCAAAAGCTTAACGCGGGGAACAAGGCGGTAACGTTTAAGTCGGTGGACGAATTGCTCGCAGCCAAAGTTGATTTGGATGTTGTCTCAGTATGCTCGCCTAACGGCCTTCACGCGGAGCATACGATAAAAGCGCTTAATGCTGGGTATCATGTTCTTTGCGAGAAACCAATGGCTCTTTCCGTGCAGGACTGTGGAGAAATGATCAAAGCGGCTGAAAATGCCAACCGCAGATTGTTTATTGTTAAGCAAAACCGATTTAATCCGCCGGTTGCTGCAGTTAAAAAGGCGATTGACGAAGGGCGATTTGGAAAGCTATATAGCGTGCAACTGAGTTGTTTTTGGAATCGAAACGAGGCTTATTACGAAAACTCATGGAAAGGCACAAAAGATATGGATGGAGGAACTTTGTTCACTCAATTCAGCCACTTTATCGATTTGTTGTACTGGATGGTTGGCGATGTGAAATTTGCTCAGTCGATTGTCGCAAATTTTCACCATAGGAATATCATTGAGTTTGAAGATACCGGTGTCATTTCTCTTCAATTCTACAATGGAACCATTGGCACGATCAACTATACAGTTAACTGCCACAAGAAGAATATGGAAGGGTCGCTTACTATCTTTGGTGAGAAGGGGACAGTGAAAATTGGTGGACAGTATCTGAATGAATTAGAATACCAGAGTATTGAGGGTTACGAAATTAAAGATCTTCCTCCTGGTAATCCACCTAACAACTACGGCCAATACCAGGGATCTATGTCGAACCATGACAAAGTATATGAGAACGTGGTGGATGTACTCAACCATAAAGGTGTTATTGCCACTAATGGATTTGAAGGCTTGAAAACAATCGAGATCATCGACAAAATTTATTCCGCTGCTAAGAAGCTATGAGCGAGTTATCTATTGTTGATAGTGGAATTAAAGATGTAAGGTTCGGCAGAAACGTTAAGGTCATCAAACCGGTGAACATGTATGGCTGCTCGATCGGTGACAATTGTTTCATAGGTCCCTTTATTGAAATTCAGAAAGATGTGAGCATTGGGGCTAGAACAAAAATCCAGTCACACACTTTCATCTGTGAATTAGTTGAGATTGGTGATGATTGTTTTATTGGCCATGGTGTTGTCTTTATTAACGACCCCTTTTTGCAGGGCGGGCCAGCTCGTGGTAACAAAACGCTCTGGAGGAGCACTCGTATTGGCAATAATGTATCAATTGGATCAAACGCTACCATTCTTCCGGTTTCCATATGCGACAGGGCCGTCATCGGGGCTGGCGCCGTGGTAACGAAAGACATAGTCCTGCCCGGTGTCTATGCGGGAAATCCAGCCAGATTTATTAAGGAACTTTGAAAACAAAAATCTAAATGAATATCCCCTTCGTTGACCTTAAAGCTCAATACCTCTCGATCAAAAAAGATATTGACGCTGCGATTCAAGGCGTCATAGACAACACCAACTTCATAGGTGGCAAAGCGATAAAGGATTTTGAAACGAAGTTTGCCGCCTTGAACGGTGCAAAGCATGTGATTGGCGTAGGCAACGGAACCGATGCCATATACATAGTGATGAGAATGCTTGGAATTGGCGCTGGCGATGAAGTAATCACGACCGCCGCGAGTTGGATTTCGACATCCGAAACGATTTCCCAAACGGGTGCAAAGCCAATATTTGTGGATATCGACCCAAGTACAAATACGATAGACCCTCGATTGATTGAAGCAAAAAAAACGAGTCGCACAAAGGCCATCATTCCTGTTCAC
>JBMOKS010000483.1:4485-5701 GCA_049324355.1 Bacteroidota bacterium | reverse complement strand
CGCGCATGTACATGAGATAAAGAAAATCTGTGATCGGAATAAATTGTTCTTGATCGAAGATTGTGCGCAGTCTCACTTCAGCTCCGAAAACGATGTGTTGGCCGGTCGCCTTGGAATTGCTTCGACATTCAGTTTCTATCCAGGGAAAAACTTGGGCGCTTATGGTGACGCGGGCTGCATAATGACCGACAATGATGAACTCGCAACCAACTGCCGAATGTTTGCCAATCATGGAGCAATCAAAAAACATGATCATAGAATGGAGGGTATCAACAGCCGCTTGGATACCCTACAGGCTGCCATCTTGACTGTTAAGGCTGACCACATTTTGAAATGGACAGAAAGTAGAATTAGTAGGGCAGCAGTGTACAATGAGGCATTGAAACAGGTGGAACAAGTGAGCATCCCTTCCGTACGAACAGGCACCAAGCATACATTTCACCTCTATGTGATCCGAGCCAAAAAGCGTGATGAATTAAAGGAATTCTTAGAATCTAATGGTATTCAAACAGCCATACACTATCCAACAGCATTACCCAATCTGCCAGCGTACAGATACTTGAATCACCAGCCAGCGGAATTTCCTGTAGCAACTCGTTACCAGAGTGAGATTCTTTCGTTGCCCATGTACCCCGAGTTGACAGATGATCAAATCGCCTATGTTGTTGCCAAAGTAAAGGAATTTTTTGAGCACTAAGGCTTCGATGCCATCGATCGGAGTTCGGCTGCCAAGATGTCACTCATTTTCTCACGGGAGAATTGATTCCTTACCTTTTTAATGTTTTCCACAATCCCCGCGTACAGACCAGGATCGTTGGCCAGTTGAGTGATCGTATTGAGTATTCCCTTTATGTCCGCGGGGTCAAACTGATATCCTAAGTCATTGGCCGAAACATACTCACCAGCTTCGCTTACGGGGGTAACGATGATGGGAATGCCAACCCCCAAATATTCGTAGGTTTTCACGGGAAAAGAGTCTTCGCTAATCTTTCCCTTCTTACGGAACGAAAGGCCGATGTGGGCCCGGGAGATAAGTTTTGGAATTTCAGCGTACGACTTTTGTCCCAGATAACTTATTACAGGCGGAATATCATTTTTTAGCTTGTAGTCCTGGTTTCCTTGACCAATTACGATTATGTGGAACGGTAAATTCTGTTCATGAATTGATTTGCCTAGTTGAATAAGTAAGTCTATGTCCTGAAACTTGCTAATAATT
>JBMOKS010000483.1:0-4475 GCA_049324355.1 Bacteroidota bacterium | reverse complement strand
GTGGCGTCCTTTTCTACCGAAGGGTAGAACAGTTTTTCTGAAAATCCGTTGCGGAGGAGCCACACAGATCGATCCGTAATTTTTTCGATGTTTGCCTTCAGACCGCCAGTAGCGGCGATTACGAGGTCAGCTTTTGTGTAAAGCCCCCGTTCAAGTCCTGACAGTATTTTTCCTATCCAGCTCTGACGTGAGATTAATCCAGTATCAAAGTAAACACGAGGGTAATCATCGCGAATATCTACCACGTATCGCTTACCGAAGAGACGGCAATAAAATCTGGCTAAAACACAGTTGATAAAAGAGGGGCTTGTGAGGTAGTAAATATCGCCCGAGGAGAATAGTAGTCGAAAAAACGTCTCGCAGCCATATGCCAATTCAAAAAACAGTCGAATCAGGGTGCTTTTCTGATTGGACGGAAATTTGATCCAATTCCAAACGACATTGTACTCAGTCACATTTCTGGAAATTTTTGATGTATAAATTGTTACATCAAAAGAGTGCTCGGAAAGTTTGTCTACAAGCGGTTTGAATCTTGCGCCAGGTGCATTGTTGGCTGGGTGGAAATATTCGGTTACTAAAATTAGTTTCATTTTTTTGTCAAAGTCCGTCCGATTTCATGCCAAATAGTTGATCCTGGCAAACACCATAGATAGAATCGCTGCAAAATAAGTTGATCTCCTCATTAATTGAAAATCGTTCTTTATCTTTAAAGATTCGTGCTGAACCAGGAAAAAGATCCTCCACGTCTTACCCATCAGGCTGCACTTCTTTTATGAACAAGGAGAACTATGAGTTAATTGAAGGGATAAAATGCTATGCTCCCGAATTTGCTTCTGAGAACGATGGATTTAACAAGGAGGCGTTCGAACTACTTTACGGCTTAGAGTCAAAAAACTTTTGGTTTCGGGCTCGGAATGAGTTAATAGTATTTCTGGTACAGAAGCACCATCCTGCGTCAGTTAGAACCAAGTACATGGAAATCGGATGTGGCACTGGCTTCGTCTTGAGCGGCCTTTCTAAACTAAAGAATCTTAGCCTAGTTGGATCCGAAATATACGTTCAGGGATTGAAGCTTGCACAGCGCCGCAACCCTGGTGTTGATTTTGTTCAGGTGGATGCCAGGGCTATGCCGTTCTACAATGAATTTGATGGGATTGGAGCCTTTGACGTTTTAGAGCACATTAATGAGGATGAACGCGTTATTGAAAATGTCTACGGTGCGTTGAAACCGGGAGGTAAGTTTCTTGTATCTGTTCCGCAGTACCAGTTTTTGTGGAGCCAGGTAGATGTTCGCGCTCACCATCAACGAAGATATTCTCGTTCGGAACTTCACCGTAAGCTCGTCAAGGCGGGGTTCAGCGTTGTTTTTACTTCAAGTTTTGTCACTGCACTTTTTCCAGTAATGCTTGGATCGCGCTTGTTACGACGAAGACGTACCAGTGCACTGTCGAGTGAATTGCATTTGCCTAGTTTGATTAATTGCCTCTTCTATTTTTTTACCAAGATTGATGTCTTGCTTGTAAAAGTGGGACTAAGGTTGCCGTTCGGAGGGAGTCTTGTATGTATCGCGGTGAAGGATGTGGGGGGGACAAGTAAATCAGTTAAGCTGTAAGCTATCAAGGTGTACGTTGACTGATAAACCTCTATCAGAAGCGGCAATTTTTTGATTTAAAAAGAGCAATAGAACTCAAAATCGCTAGTTTTACCACAATGATTTCTAATGCCGAAAATTATACCAAGGTTATATTTCGCTGGACGTTCTTTATTGCTTGTTTCGCGCTTCCTATTGTTGTACCGCACATTCATGGCAAGTTAGTTGCCCTGATGTGTGTGTTAGGTGCACTGAACTATAAAAGTTGGAATTTAACCTCTGTTGCCAAACACCGTTCCTATCTCTCATTGTTGTTTGCCTTTTTTGCGCTGTATGTGGTGGGTCTTACTTACTCTTCAAACTTGACGCAGGGACTGGCGAACTTGGAATCTTTAGGCCCGCTTATTGTATTGTCCGTTTTCTTGTTGATAAATGGCAATGAACTCCGGCCAATATCGGACTTGGGGCTGATTTGCTTTACTGCAGGCGTAATCTCACTTAATCTGCTTTCTCTCATATTCATCTCTTACGATGTTTGGGATCCGCAGAACCTCCAGTCCAATCTTCGCTTGGCGAACAATGCCATTGTCAAAATTCATCCAGCATTTTTGTCAATGTACATTTCTATTTCGATACTATTTTTGTTCGACCGTTATCTCCCTCTTCACAGTACTAATCGTGTTCGTGTTGGTTGGGTACTTTTTGGTTTAACCGTACTTGTGGTTTTTCTGATTTGGATTAACTCTAGGCCAGGCATCTTCTGTTTTTTTACCGCGGCAGTCTTTTATATTTTCTCTAAGTATAAAGCGTCAGCTCGCGTAAAAGCCCTTCTTGTCTTAAGTGTGATTCTAATTGTAATCGTGGCTATACCATTTTCGCGAAAAAGATTTATTGACGCACCTTTGCAAGTGCTGCAAGGTTCTGTGTCTGAACAGGAACTAATCAATTCTAACTCTGCCCCTATAGTCGCTCGAAAGCACATCATTCAGTCCTCAATCGATTTGCTGAAATGGCCGGAAATTATTTATGGCTATGGTACAGGTGATGGGAAAGACGAGTTGCATAAATCATTTGTCGCGAAGGGTTATATGGAATTGGCGGAAGCAGGTATGGACGCGCATAATGAGTATTTCGCCGAATTGCATCGCCACGGGTTGATAGGTTTGTCGTTATTGATAGCGTTACTTGGCTACGTGTTTGTTTATGCTAGGCAAACGAATGCGCCATTGTTCGGCTCCTTCATAATTCTTTTTGTCACCACTGCAATATTCGAGAATATTTTCAGTGCCCAGAAGGGGGCGACATTTTTTGCACTATTGTGCCCCGTCCTTATGATCTACCATCAGCAGTACTCAATCCGGACTCAAGGTTAGCCTGGGTTTGAATTTGGCGTTATTTACGCATAAATTGCCAAAATTTTTCGCTTTTTATGGCAGTTAACTTGGCCGCTTGCGTCACCGCATTCTTGGTTTCTTTCATGATCCTTCCCTTGATCATAAGATATACCCTAAGCAAGAACCTAGTGGACATACCCGGTCGAAGAAAAATCCACAAAAAAGTGACCCCCTCGCTGGGTGGAATCGCCATTTTTCTTGGCTTTTTGGTCGCCGCTGTCATCTGGATGGATTTTAATCAATGGGATTTCATTCGATATATATTGGCAAGCCTCTTTATTATTTTTATGATTGGCGTACGCGATGATCTTGTGCCTTTCCGTGCGCTGCATAAACTGTACGGCCAGATAGTCGCCATCGTGATCCTGCTTTTTTCTGGAATCTCGATTCAGTCCTTCTATGGCTTTCTTGGTGTGGATGTAATCCCAATATGGGTTGGCTATCCCTTGACTGTGTTTTCAATTGTGGTAATTACCAACGCATTTAACCTTATTGATGGCCTGGATGGGCTTGCCGCCAGCGTTGGGTTGGTTGCCCTGATGGCGTTTGGCTTGTGGTTTTTTTGGGTCGGAGATACTACGTTTTCACTATTCGCTTTTGCTCTGGTGGGTGGAATCCTTGCGTTTCTCGTTTTTAACTGGCAACCAGCTGAGATTTTTATGGGTGATACGGGTGCGATGGTGATTGGTATGATGCTATCCATCATGGTGATTCGTTTCATGGACGTGAATGCAGATCTTGGCGTTTCCGATCCTGCGAAATTCTCTGCGCCAATCGCTTCTGCGGCTTGTTTCATCATTGTTCCGCTAGCGGATACACTCCGAATCGTTATTCTCCGAACCTTGCGCGGCCAGTCTCCTTTCTCTCCCGACAAAAGCCATATTCACCATGCGTTAATGCGTTTAGGGTTAACGCATGGACGCACTGCACTAATTCTCGCGTCTTTTAACCTTATTTTTGTTTTAGGATCCTTCTTGTTAAGAGGAGTTCCCGAACTCTACAAACTTTTGGGCGTAATCGCCGCTGCGGGTATCTTGAGTCTGATTTTAGACCGACTCATCATCAAAAAAACAGTAAAAACGGTTCGTTAATGTTGACGCAAAAAGCAAAAGAAGTCGACGCGCAAGTGCGTCAATTTGTTATCGAAAGCAAGGACACTTTGGAGGCCTTTCGCCTTCGATTCGTGTCGAAAAAGGGGATCATTCCCGAGTTGTTCGAACAGCTTAAATCGGCATCCATTGAAGAAAAAAAGACGCTTGGCAAAACACTAAATGAGCTGAAGCAACTTGCCGAAGCTAAGTTGAAGGACTTTACTGAAAAGCTCAATGAAGTTGGATCTAATTCAAGTGACGACCTCGACCTCACCCTCCCCGTAATACCCAACAAAACCGGCAACCTTCATCCGCTTACACTTACACGCCTCCGCATTATTGATGTGTTCGAGCGACTGGGGTTTAGTGTTTCCGATGGCCCGGAGATAGAAGACGACT
>JBMOKS010000482.1:0-10044 GCA_049324355.1 Bacteroidota bacterium | reverse complement strand
AAATTGAACATCTGCCCGTCCTTCGCAACAAGCGCGTTAAATCCGGTCTCCGTGGTTGTCGGACCATAAACGACCGGTGCTCCGGTCTTACGACTCAGGTCGACGTGGCCAGAAACGAAATCAGCATGAAAATGTGTCTCGAAGATGTATTTGATCACGGTGTTCCTCTTTTTTGCAAGGTTTAAATACTCATCGATTTCACGAAGGGGATCGATGACAGCAGCCTCGCCATCACTTTCAATGTAATAGGCACCCTGTGCAAGGCATCCGGTATAAATTTGTTGAATTTTCATAATTCGTGTATTTGACGGTGATCAGAACGCCGGCATAAGCACCTTGTGCGCTCCAATGCCAGGAAATTGGCCATACCAAGCAGCCATCAGCCTCAAAAAGAGTCAGCAAATGTTTAGTTCATGCCGCCGGCTGTTTCTTCTTTTTGGTTGAAAGCTTTAAAGGGAGATAAAGAGGACAAAAACCAACGAAACTCGTGATTACAAATGCAACAGCAACGATCAGCAGAACGATGGCCAAGGCCCCTGTGATCATGTTGGAAGAATAAAGAACGGCGATTGCGACCGCAACAACGATTCTAACCAATCTGTCAAACTTCCCCATGTTTGTTTTCATAACCGTTTATTTTTTCTCAAAATTAGTCCTGAATGGAGGACAAAGTCAGTGACAAATGTTACAAGTCTTTCAGGATTTTTACCTGATTTCTGAACAAAATCACTTTTTTATCATTTTCAAGCTTCTTGAGCAGCCGTGAGATCACAACCCTGGAAGTAGCAAGTTCATCAGCTATCTGTTGATGTGAAAGATTGACTAGCGTGGAACCTGATAATTTGCTTTTCTCTTTAAGATAACTTACGAGTCTTTCGTCCAGTTTTTGAAACGCAATCTGGTCGATCGTCTTCAACATTTCGTTGAAGCGGGCCCTTATTGTACGCATGACAAATGCTTTCCAGGTCGGATATTTCACAAGCCACTGGTCCATTATGGCAACAGGAAGCGTGAGTATCGCTACATCATCTTCAGCAACAGCCCGAATTTCACTTGGATACTGTTGCATACAACAGGTGAACGTCATCGCACAGCTTTCGTTAGGATTTATATAGTAGAGCAATAGCTCACGTCCTTCCTCATCCGTGCGAAAAACCTTCACACTTCCTTCAAGGACAAACGGAATTTGTTTTACGGTTTGGCCGATGTCCAAGATCGTATCTCCAGCCTTTATGCGTAGCAATTTTCCCTTGGTCTCCAGTTCCCGGATAAGGTCACTTTCAAATATGTTGTTGAATCTTCCTGCTATTTCCATACCAGATTCAAACCATACAATACGCAAATAGGTTTCATAGATCTGAAGACGAGTTATCATTCACCTCACTACCAGACATTAAGCTGAATTACTCATATTGAGTTAACCATATTTTCCTCCTTAATAAAATTGCTGATCTGGCTCTCAAAGCCAGCAAACCCGTCCGCTTCGATCCTGAACCTCGACGAGTGTTGATTGGCACCCCTCTTCTCAGCGGGTAGCAAATCACTTACCCACAATTCAAGTAGTTTAACAGGCCGCTTTTGGAGCGTCGCAGTTAATTCATCCAGTATCTTCTCTTTCTGTCCCGGATTTCCCCCGCACAGCGTGACGAATGAATACTGATTTATATTTGCCTTTTCCTTATTCAAAAATGACTTCATCGGCATTGCAATCTTACCCGCCCAAATCGGCGCTAAAAAAATCACATGATCATAGTCATGGAGGTAATACGACACGGGTTTGATTTCTGGCTTACGTTTGAAAACAAGGTCCAGCAAAATCGAAAAACCGTTACGTTTGTTCTTGGTTTCGATTTTCACAATATCACAATTCAATTGCCTTTGCAAGTGTTTTGCAAGTTTTTCGTTATTCTGAGTAAAGGAGTAGTATGCGATGAGGGTTTTCATCAAAAATAATTTTATTGGTTTGTAATAGTTTGCGTTCGAGACCGAAGTACCCAATAGATGCCCTTAACATTGGTTTTCCATTCAGGAAGTATGATCACAAGAGCGATCTCTTCAATTAATTCAATACCGGTAGTTGTCACCGCGATCAAAAAGAGCAAATAGGAAGGTCCATAACCGAAAAAAAATGAAATGAAAAATACTCCCTGGGCCACAGCTGAAACTTTTGCCATATACGTATGAAAACTTGTCACCTTTCCGTAAGCCACCAACGCAGCTACAGTCTGTATTCCTAAAAGAAAAAGCAGTGCGGCAATAATCACCCACTCTGCCCGAATAAACTCTGGATGGATGATCCAAAGTCCCAAAGCAGACACCAAAACAGTTGCATCATCAGCAACCGAATCAAGCCTGGAGCCAAATACACTAGTCACGTTGAACTTTCTTGCCAAAGGGCCGTCAATTGCATCTGTGAAAAAACTTAAAACAATCAGCCACTTGAATACAATCACCTCTCCCGTAAATGCCAGCAACAAAAGAAATGGTGCCGACACCAGGCGATACATGGTGATACCGTTAATAGCGTAATAAGCCACCTTGTTACTTGTCACACTGATCGTACTCGAATTAGGCATATCCAATAGAGGTTAAGGATCAATAACTCAGACTCATCTCCGGCCAAGTAAGACTTTCTTCCAGTCGCCGGTAATGACAATAGTCATCCCGTTTTATGATAGTTGTCATTACCGTGAAAGTTGGTCAACACTATTTTTCGAAATCATGGGTAATAACATGAACGACATCGCTGAGTTTTCAGGGCCGGTAATCAAAGATGTGTTCCACACAGTCAGGATTTGCGAAGAGGTTTGACAAAAGAAGTAGCTGATAAAAGGCATCTGCGGTTAGCGAGAAATGAAATACTTGACCCGAGGAACGCCCGCTATCATTTTTTTCTTCAAACAATTTAAAAGCGTTCTGGATAGTGTTTAGCTCCTCGCTGTGGTATTGTTTTGGTTTACAGAGCGCACTACAGACGCCTACATCATTCTCATTGTTGGCTTGATCGATGCCTGGGTGCTCGCGGACGATCACTTCTCCGGTATTGTTCATGCCATCGAAGAAGGAAGAACTGCTTTCACGAAATGTCATCTCTCGTTATGATTGGTGGAGAAATAGTTACGTATCTTAAAAACAAACTCGAACATGATTAAAGATTTTGCGATCGAATGGTTATTGGCGGGCGACGTGGCGATTCGATATCAAACCAACCGTGACCTTCTGAATGGTGAAAGAGAAATGATTTCGACATTGCAGAAAAGGATTGCGCGGGAAGGCTGGGGAGCTCGTTTCCTCGCAAAACAAAAAAAAGACGGGCATTGGGGAATAACTTTCTACCAACCCAAGTGGACAAGCACACATTACACGCTTCTTGATTTGAAAATAATTGGCCTACCTCATGATAATCCACAGGCCAACAAAAGCGCTGTAATGGTTCTTGAGCAACCGGAAGGAAATAATGGAGGCATCAATTTAGCGGGATCCCTAAAATACAGTGACGTCTGTGTAAATGGCATGATTTTAAATTATGCATCCTATTTTTCCCCTAAACATAAGAGGCTTCTGAAAATAGTTGACTACTTGTTGAAAACCCAAATGGCCGATGGCGGATGGAACTGCCAGTATCTGCACGCTGGAACAACACATAGTTCAATGCACTCAACACTTAGCGTACTCGAAGGTTTGATGGAATTCAAAAGGTCACATGGAAAATATCGCATTGATGAAATTCTGGATGCGGAAAAGCACGCGGTGGAATTTCTATTGTTGCACAACCTCTACCAATCACATAGAACAGGCAAGACAATAGATAGCCGTTTCCTGCGGCTTTCGTTTCCGGGTCGTTGGAGGTATGATGTCCTTCGATGTCTGGATTACTTCCGTAGTTCAAAAATACCATTCGACGATCGTATGCAACAGGCGCTTGACATCCTCGTCAGCAAACAAGATAAAAGTGGCACGTGGCCATTACAGGAAAAGCACAAAGGCGCTGTTCACTTTGACATGGAAAAAACGGGTAAGCCAAGTCGATGGAATACACTACGGGCGTCGCGTGTCCTAAAATATTTCAACATGATTGATTAGGATTAAACCAGACACAGACACCAGCACGAACATAAGAAACATTACTCTTCTTTCACTCGTGAATAGTATTGGCGTACATTCCGCTCCTCGACCGGATATCACCCGCATCAACTAGCATTAAAATATTTTCCAACATCTATTATCTATTTGGACTTTCCAGCCCCGTTGCCAGCGCAAATATTTACTGATTAGTGATCGTTTCTTCTGTAGCATGCGGCATCAGACCTTCTTCCGTAAGTTTCTGCATCGTAAGCAGCATCTTTCTTTCCATGATAAAGTGAGGTACCTCAAAGAAAAAATACCGGAGCACTCTGTTTGTAAAATTGATGTCGCCCTCAGACGATCTTGCTATCAACCAGGTCCGGTTTGATTCATCAGGGTACAGATAAAAAGACCAGGATCCCAACGCCTTATCGCCATTCAGCAATCTTTCATAGTCTTTACCGCCTACCATTACAAAGGATTTGAAGGGAGTCACCTCTGCCAGTATTTGATACCCACCTCCATTGTAGTGATCTTTGTTTGCAAGCCAAACTGTATCGCCTACTTGCCTTGGATACTGAAATTCGGGCTTAATAACATACACGTTTTTCATATTTGCTTGGAAAATATTCTCAAGCCATTGATAACTATAGAATCCGCCTCGATCTTGTCCTACCTGGATGAGCCACGGCCAAATCTGGTCCGGGGTAGCATCAACCAGCACTGCTCTGGTGTGACTACGGCCATCTGTAAAAACATCTCCTGACAATCTCATCTCCCTGAGATGGTCGGGAGCACCCCAGTCCAGAAAAATGGGCCTAAAGATAAAGTGATGGCTAAACAGCAAGATTGAGATTGTGTAAAATAATATAAGAAGCTTTTGAGAAGGCTTAAATCTTTGCCAACCAACTCTCCTTAGTGGTGGTGACTTTCGCTTTTTCATATCCGGTATTATTTATCCCTCAATTAAGAAGGGACAAACAGCGCAATCACTGATCTTGGTCATTACTAAAAGAGAGAAACGTCATTCATGATTACAATCATCTTCCGGGCAAGATTAGCATCATCACCGGTTTAGCCTCGTGTGGTTATTTTGTGATAAAAAAATGAAGAATATCCTGGTTCCTTGCGACTTCTCCAAAACCGCAGAAGAAGCTTTCAAATTTGCTGTTAGTATTGCCAACCAAAGCAAAGGCCAAATTCATGTGTTATATGTGATCGATATTACCTTTCTAAGGGACAATCCGACATTGGAAAACTCTTTTGCATTCGATCTAAATTTCCTTACGGAGATTGAAAAGGAAGCCGAACAAAAATTTCAAATTATGCGGGGCCATTACGCACCGTTAACAATGCCCGTTAAATTTACTCATGTCATAAGCTCGTTGACGGCAGAAATTGAAAATTACATAGTCGCCAACCAAATTGACCTTGTATTGATGGGTACGCATGGCGACAGTAAAGCAACATTCGGATCGAACACTGAAAAAATTGTAAGGAACTCCACGGTTCCTGTTTTATCCATCCGCACAGCGCCAGACCACATCAGAAATATCGTACTGCCGTTGATACCCAATCAGGCTGACGATGACCACTTCATCCAAGCGGTGAAGCAACTGCAAGAGTTCTTCCAGGCGAAGATCCATCTGCTATATATCAATACACCCCTGTTCTTCAAAAATGACACAGACTCAAATGAGCAGTTAGGCAAATTTGCCAGCGCAAAACAATTCAGCAACTATACTCTTAACGTTCGATCAGACTTCAGCATCGAAGCGGGCATAACCTACTTCGCAAAAGAGATAAATGCTGATATGGTTGCCATGGGAACACACGCGTGGAAGGGCCTCGCGCATTTTTTCGTCGGTAGCACGGCTGAAGACCTTGTGAACCATCTAAAAAAACCTATTTGGACGCTTTGCCTTAAATAAATCATTGGAGATTACCGTGATGATATCAATCATTGAAAGTCTTGACAAACGTCAGACTTTTTTCATTTCACAGCAAGGATATTTGAATGATAGCAAACCCGGATATGGAATTCATATTCAAAATGAATACAGCCTTTCTCAATGAAATCGGAGACATCTCCAGGTTCACAGTCCGCTTTTTCAGAGAGATATTGAAACCACGACAGGAATTTGAGGAGTTTTTAAGGCAATGCTTCTGGGTCGGATACAAGTCTTTACCACTTGTCGGGATCACAGCCTTCATTATGGGACTCGTTCTTACCATACAATCACGCCCAACACTTGTTGAATTTGGAGCCCAATCCCTTCTCCCCGCGATGGTATCGGTTTCCTTGGTTCGTGAAATTTCTCCTGTGATCACCGCGCTGATCTGCGCAGGAAAGATCGGATCGGGTATGGGTGCAGAACTTGGGTCCATGCGTGTGACGGAACAAATAGATGCGATGGACGTATCCGGCACCAATCCTTTCAAATACCTCATTGTAACCCGGGTAATGGCCACAACATTGATGCTCCCTGTTCTTTCGAGCCTATCAAATGCAATATCGTTGTATGGCGGATACCTGGGGGTAAATATTCGCGGCCAGGCGAGCTGGAACTTATATTGGACACAGGTCTTTAATGCGCTCAGCTTTGGCGATGTGATGCCATCGCTGATAAAAACGTTTTTCTTCGGCTTTGCCATCGGTGTGATCGGATGTTACAAGGGTTACAACTCCAAAAAGGGCACGGAGGGAGTGGGAAGATCTGCAAATTCAGCTGTCGTTGTCGCATCATTACTGGTATTTATTATCGACCTGATTGCTGTTCAAATAAGCGACTTACTTGGTTTAACATGAGAGTATGAAAAATGCACCCGTCATAGAAGTTACCAATCTTTATAAGTCATTTGGTGAAAACCATGTGCTTCGTGATTTTTCATTGACGCTTGGCAAAGGCGAAAACCTTGCCATTCTGGGCAAATCCGGGTGCGGCAAATCTGTTTTGATAAAATGTATTATTAACCTCATCCCTGCTGAAGAGGGAAAGATAAAAGTGCTCGAACGTTTTGTGGACGAGATCTCGCAGGATGAACTCGATGAATTAAGAGCAAAAGTCGGCTTTCTATTTCAAAGCAACGCACTATACGATTCCATGACCGTAAGAGAAAATCTTGAATTTCCATTAAGACGTCATTGGAATAGGGAACAAAGAGAAAAGGGAGCCGAAAGTGCAGTCCTGGAAGCGCTCACGGATGTTGGACTAGCGCATACTATCGACATGATGCCCGCAGAACTATCAGGTGGGATGCGAAAACGAATAGCTTTGGCAAGAGCCCTTATCCTGCGCCCCGCGATCATCCTGTATGACGAGCCCACTACGGGTCTTGATCCAATAACCGCGAGAGAAATCAGCCAACTGATCGTAGAGGTTCAACAAAAGTATAACACTTCCTCGATAATTATATCGCATGACTTGAATTGTATAAACATAACCTCAAATCGAATCATCATGCTCATTGACGGAAAATGTTATGCAAACGACACGTATGCCAACCTCCGAAACTCAAAAGACGTCCGCATCAGTGAATTCTTCGATTGATTATGAAAAACAAACGCATCGATAATGCAAAAGTTGGATTGCTGGTGCTCTCAGGGCTGGTCTTCCTGGTGCTTACTTTGTATATGATAGGGAAGAATCGAAATCTATTCGGCTCAACCTTTACCATCAAAGCGGTTCTGACAAACGTCAATGGTTTGGTACCAGGCAACAACGTAAGGTTCAAAGGAATCGATGTCGGCACTGTAAAATCGATAACTGTGGCCAACGACACATCAATTCTCGTGACGATGACCATTGATGAAAAATTAAAACCCTTTATCAAGAAAAATGCAATTGCCTCGGTAGGCACAGACGGATTGATGGGTAACAAACTGATCAATATAAACTCTAACACGACCTCTTCGCTGCCCATTGAGAAGGACGATATCATTCAATCCAGGAAGCCCGTCGAAACTGACGAAATGTTGAGAACTCTTAACACGACCAACAACAACATCGAGAGGATCACCCACAACCTTTATGAGATAACCGTGAAACTAAACAGTAGTGAAAGTTTGTGGACGCTGCTGTCGGATACGGTGATTACCAAAGACTTAAAAAACGCAGTCGTAGAGTTCAAAAGGGCGGGAGCCAACACGGCAGACATGACCGCAACAGCGAAGACAATGGTCCAAAAACTTGAAGGCGGAAATGGCCTGGCCTACCAATTGTTCAGGGACACAACATTAACACATCAGCTTACTACTTCACTCGAACAGATACATCAGGCAAGTAATCAAACCTCCGTCATGATGAAAGACCTGAAGGCGGTCGTAGATGAAATGAACCATGGCCATGGCACGGCCGGCCTTCTGCTAAAAGATACCCTCTTGCGACAAACATTGTTCAAAAGCGCGATAAACATTGAGCAAGGAACAGATCGTTTCAATCAAAACATGGAGGCGTTGAAATCAAATTTCCTTTTCAGAAGATACTTTAAAAAACTAGAAAAGGAGCAGAAGAAAACCACAGAAGCAAAAAGGAACTAAACCTTATCCATATGAAAAAGATATTGTGTCCTACCGACTTTTCAGACGCAGCCCATGATGCGATTGCTTACGCTGCAAAGCTCGCAAAAGCAATTGGTGCGTCGGTGACATTGTTGCACGTCAAATCTATTTTTGATTTTTCTCTGGCCGAGATAACCAGGTCAAAAAGCGGATCCATTGTCGACGTCGGCGAACGGCTGGAGGAACAAAGCAAGGAGGTCAGTAGGACCTTTAAAATTTCCTGTGATTCAGAGGTGGTATCAAAACTCGCCAAGTTGAGTACCGTAATTCGCGACGCTGCCAGGAAATATGATCTGATCGTCATGGGTTCAAATGGTGCAGAAGACCTGTATCAATTTTTTAGCGGAAGCAATACTTATAATGCCATTGTAAAAAGTGAAACGCCTCTCCTGCTAATTCCCGAGGGGTACACTTATTGTGAAATTAAGTCAATGGTTTATGCATACGATTATCTGCGCGAGAGAAATCTCCCCCTAACGCGCCTTGTCCCTTTCATCAAAGCTGTAAATTGCCGGCTTACCGTCTTACAGGTGATGGAAGAAGCTTATAGCAAAGACGCCGAAGACGACCTGAAGGAACTTCAGTTTATTATTAGAAATTTCTACGGCGACGATCTGAATTATGAGTACGACACCATCAGGTCATCCGAAGTGTCACTCAGCATCAATAGCTATATTCTGCGAAATCAGCCAGACGTACTTGCCTTATGCTCCGTTCACAGAAATCTTATCCAAAGCATTTTCCATAAGAGCATTATTAAAAATATCAGTGCGATCTCGAATTATCCGGTCTACATATTTCACCAATAAATGAAAAGGAGGTTATTTTTAAAATATCTGCTCGCAACGATTGGCCTTATGCTTATCGGATGGTTAGCAATAACGGTTTATGTCGAACAAAAGGGGCCTTCCAAACAATGGTCACTTGGCAGCTCAACGGGCAAGAAAGCTCTTATTGTTTATGATCCTGATCCATTCTACAACCTGGATGAACAGGTATGTTTGTCGTTCGGCAAAGCACTTGCCGAACAGAACATGAATGTTACTGTCGTGACTGTAGCCGCGACAGACAGCATAAAGACAAACTCATACCACGTTCTGGTCTATTGCGCAAACACCTACAATTGGCGACCCGACTGGTCGATCACTTCCTACATCGAAGAACGCCGGGCATTGACGGCACCGATTGTTGCGATCACATTGGGTGCAGGATCCACTGCAACATCCCAAAGGAAATTTGAACAAATCATTACAAACGCCGGAGGTAAAATACTCGAATCCTATTCACTATGGTTATGGCGACCCAATGACAGCCAAAAAATGGACGAACCCAACGTTGATGTGGCCGTCGCAATGGCCTACAACTGGGGAAAACAAATTGCCGGCAAAATAAATTAACATTATGTATATCGAAGGATC
>JBMOKS010000481.1:0-10058 GCA_049324355.1 Bacteroidota bacterium | reverse complement strand
CGAGTGTGTCTTTGTCTTGCAACCGGCGCGCGGTAATGTTGCGATAAGCCTCTTCCCTCTTTTTCCGATCGGTCGACATTAACAATACAGACGCCTGTTGCAAAGTCAGTTCTTTGCCGTCAATGGTGACCGTCATGGCACCGGAGATTTGTGCATACTTTTGAGTTTCCGTGCTGATCTCGGTAAACAGGGGGACGTTTTCTTCGCGAAAGATCTCGATCTCCTTCTTCAGGTTACGGATCATAATATCGTAACCTTTTTCTTCGCCCAGTATAGGAAGAAATTCTGACGACGCGGCCTTTTTATTTAGCTGATCGGCCACAGGCGCAACCTGAGGTTGAATGTTTTGTATGAAATCCCGGTATGCGTTAAGGTAGTCTTTGTTTTCGGTGTAACAAGTCATGCGGATGTACCGCCAGCCAAGGTCTTCGGAAATGACCGATTCAAGTTCGCTACGGTCGAGAAACCATTTGCGCAGGTCAGTTAACGACTGGAGCTTACGCGCCAGCAGATCATCGAAATAAGGCTTGAGTGCTTCCCAGGTGGAGACCGAAAAATTCTCCGGTAAAAATTTTCGAACAGGGCGTTTAGGAATTTCCACAGCTGCAGTCGTCATATTATTTCAGGTTTGCCAGATGGCAAAATACCTAAAATGCAACTGACTTAGCAACCGGATCGATGGCCTTATTTATGGTGATATCTTACGCTGCGTACGACCAGCTGCTGCTGTCCTGAATGGCATCCGTAAAGTTTCTCCAATCAGTTGCTGAAGGCACCCCTGATTTAAACAAGCGGATCAATTCAATCGCTATGTCCTTGGATAAGTGGAAAGAAGCCAGGGTGTTTTCTACGAATGATATCTCGCTCTCGTCAACTTTGCCGTCGGCATAGATAACCTGCATCAGATCATACAAAAGGTTCATGCGGTTATTGAATGATTCGGGGATAAATATCTCGAAGGGCGTATGGTCGTTGAAAAGCTCTTCAATCTGCCATTCCTTCAAGCCACGTTTCTTGCCAATGACCAACAGTGTTTCTTTTTCCGTTTCATCCAGATGACCGTCGGCTGAGGCTAACAAAATCAAGTTTCTGAAGTAACTCTTCTTAAAACTTAGTTTCTGGTGTTCAAAAAAGCTTGTCATTTTCGTAGGTTAATTGAGTTGTTTATTACTTGGCAAATCAACTACCAAAAGTACACATATGCATTGAAATACCATTTCACCCTCAAAAAAGGCTCAAAAACGACCTTTAACCTTACATGATCAAAAAATTCGTGGCTAAACATGGAACGTTGGTTCCAATTTGGGAAAACAACGATAAAAAACCTTCTTCGTACTAAAACGCATGGTTCTACGTGAATTTCCGGATCTGCACTGGCTGAAAAAACAGGCGGAGGCCCGCTTCGCTGGGAAAAAGGCCTGGAATGGCCAAACTTTGCCCCAAAATGGCTGGCCCACGGTGGTCTTAAATGTGGAAACGAAAGGAGTTTTCCGCGACAACATCCGCGGACCGTTGTCTATTTTCTCCAACCTTTCAGGCGAAAGCTTAGTAACGGCAGACCGAAGGACCATCCGGATCAGAGAAGGTTTTTTCTTTGTTACCAATCACGATCAGTACTACACGCTATCAGTAGAACGCCAACCTGCCCTCACAGCCAATATCCATTTCTCTGAATATCTGGTGGATGAGGTTTTCCAATCGCTTAGCGACTCGCCGGAAAAACTACTCGAAAACAAATTCTTTCCCCCGCTCGTGCGACGAGAGTTTTACAATAAGCTGTATCATAAAGACGAAAACACTTCCCGCCTCATACGAGAACTGTGCAACACAAGCCATGATGAATTGCTCAGGCAGGAAAAGTTATTCGAATTGCTGGCGCATCTCATTCGCGAAGACAAACAGATCCAACGAACAGCGGCGGAACTTCCCGTGATAAAAAATGCCACGAGACAGGAACTAATGAAACGTTTACTATGCTCGGCAGACTATATTCACGATTCTTTGAACCGGAATCTCTCGCTGGAAGAACTCGCCCACAGTGCGTGTTTATCAAAATTTCACTTCCTGAGATTGTTTAAAGTAACTTTTGGAAAAACGCCACACCAATTCCTGAACCATGTTCGGGTTCAAAAGGGTAAAGAAATGCTTCTACACTCTAAGACTGACGTAAGGGATATTGCACATGAATTGGGATTTGCCCATGCCAGCGCTTTCAGCAGAGTGTTTTTTTCACAGGTGGGTGTATATCCCTCGCAATTTCGGCGTTAGTTTTTTTTGCACGAAGGACAATTCGAAAAGCATTTAACAACGCTAAAAAATTAGCAATTTTTGTTATGTCATAAACTTCGCCGAGGCCGTACAATGGGGTAAATTGTAAAATTATGGAATCTACCCTATCACTTCTTTCGCAAATTGGTTTTATTGTACTAACCATCATCTATTTCGGTCTTCTTATTCGCGAATTCAAAAAAGGGATTATCGTTGCCGGATGGACCGAGTCGCAGAAAAACAAATTTATCAAAAGCATCATTGTGATCTTGGTATTGTGGTCGCTGTTTGTCAGCTTTTGGTCTTTATCGGGTATCATGAGCGACTTCACAAAATTTCCGTTCAACTTTATGCCAGTCATTCTAATTCCGTTGGTGGGTTCGTTGATCTTTGTTTTTTCGAAAGGCGTGGGCGACATCTTGAAACATATTCCTTCAGAAAATATTCTCCGGCTGCAAAGTTTTCGTTTTTTTGTCGAACTCATTTTGTGGGCACTATTTGTGAACAGCTTGCTGCCGATTCAGATGACTTTCGAGGGACGTAACTTTGACATTCTGGCCGGCATTACCGGGCCGATCATAGGCTGGTTCGCGATGAAGGGTAAGATCTCGAAAACCGCTGTTGCGTTATGGAATATTGCATGCCTTGGACTACTGATCAACATTGTAACCATCGCCATACTTTCCACCCCTACTCCGGTGCGTGTGTTCATGAACGAACCCGCCAACACCATAGTTGCTCATTTTCCGGCATCGTGGCTTCCCGGGTTTTTGGTGCCCCTTGCCTACACTCTTCACTTTTTGTCGCTCCGGCAGATGTTTCTCAGTCCGCGCGTTTGATAGACCGTTTTTTTTTTACTTTTTCGAAGCGGATTTCAAAACATCGGTGGCCAATATCTACTCAACCAACACTTTGGCAATCTTGGTTTCGACGGGTGTTGTTATACATAGGATGTGCATTCCGGGAACCATGATCTTTTCGCCGTCTATAACTCTAACTTGCAGCCCTGCTTTAAGCACCATTTCCTCATCATAAACAGGGTTTCCTAAAATGTCGTAAAGTATCAATTTGACTGGTGAACCCTGGCGAAGGTTGAACTGAATATTGATTGTTTTTTTAGTTGGATTGGGATGTACCACAATAGACTCCAGTCCTCGCGATTCTTCAACCAAACCTTGGTCAGTAAATGCGGTTTCGGTCAACATGTTTCGCTTTGACTCATGCTCGTGAGGAATTTCATTATCGGTGGCCAGGCTGGGGTTTAGTCCGTTATTGGCGACAAAGGGTCCTTCGGGCGTTACTTTTATGGAAAGCCCTTTATCAAACTTCTCATTGACGGTCAGGCTCCAAAGTTCATAGGTCAATAAATCAACGCTTTGAGGATCTTTCTTTACTTTCATAAAATTGAAACTGACAGGCCGAAGAGAAAATAACTTCTCACCACTACCGTCTGCTTTGTTCGTGATCTCATTTTGCAATGCAATGAATCTTTCGCGAGTTCCCACTAAATGAACCCGGTGGTCTTCACCAATGATATCTCGTATCTCCATTTCTTCTTTTGAATCAGGATCAGGCAGCATGATGGACTCATATTTTGAAAAATCTTTAATATAAACGTCCGATGCATAAGCTGACTCAATAATTTGAAAGCCATGGGGTAAGATATGCTGATCAGCATTTGTAACCACTACGTGCGGGAAATTCACATGACGGTCATAAACAAGACTCCGATAAAAAAAAATATCTGCAGTTAAATATGGCAGACCTGGTATTTTTATGCCGCTAAGTTTTGCATTTTTTACGGCAACTTCCATTAGCACTACGGGTGTTGGAGAAGCGATCTCACACCAAGCGCCTGAAGTATGCTGATATTCCTTAGCCCAGGATTGCAACTCCGATTCATAAAATTGTTTCTCCCATGCAACGATGTGGCCCCACAAATTTGTAATCATATACGCGCTACCGAAAAGCGCAAGCTCTATAGCTACTTGGGGTGGATAGGCCACATGGAACGGCGGCGTGTTAAACCGTTCGCCCAATAACCAAACAATAAATGCCATTTTAATATAACTGGATATATTAGAAACCACCGGTTCCACACAAACAGCACCTACCTTTTCGTGCTGGGACAAGACTTTGATATGAGTGGTTTTTGCACCTGCTTTGCTTTTGAATATATCAAAGCTATTCACGACAAACGGGCTAAAGTAGGGTTTCTCCCATCCCGGAGAATCGAATATTGACCCGGTGATATCCCAATTATCTTCATTCCATCCGGTTTTAGTACCCATTGCCCCGTAGATGAGTGCCCCCTTTTTCTTATTTTCTTCATCATAATCATAAACCAAAACTTCAACCTTAGCTCCTGGTCCGTATTCAGCTGCGGCTGACATCAATATTCCCGTAGGATCGGCAGATTGCAAGCCGTATAGCTCCTCTAAGTTCAATAGCTGTGTGGTCTGTAAAACAAACACGCCATTTGCTCCTTCGAAACTTCCGTCGATATTAAAGGTTGCTGACGATGACTGAGCGCGAGCAGAAACTGTCAGTGAGACCAGGAAAACCGCGCAATAAAATATTGACATATTTAGAAATAGTACCTGATATTCTTTTTTCATGAGTTTCACTTTAAGTTTTGAAAAAAAACTTCCTCCGAGGTCAACCGTTTTCTTCGGGGTTGCGATCAATCACAACACGGGGGCTTTATTATTCTATCGCTATCCTGGAAACCTGCTGTTCAAAATTTGCGGATATTACAACGACGTACATGCCTGGGTGGAAATTTTTGACGTCATTAATAGTCTTATGATGCACGCCTGCGTCAAGCATCTCTTCTTCATCATAAATTATATTCCCGAACATATCAAAAAAACGCAATCTGACCGGCGACTTCCGGAGTAGTGTAAACTCAATGTGGACTATTTCCCGAGCGGGGTTAGGATAAATTTTAATCGCACCATTTTCGATGGCTGCTTCCACGGCGTTGTCAGCGATTGAAAGATCTTTGGTTGCAGCGCGCACAAAAATTTCATTGTCTTGCCACTCATGTAAGGGCTTCGTATCCGATAAACCATTGCTGACCTCGAAGGGCCCTTCGGCCGTAACGGTTGCGTTGAACTTGCTGACGAATTCTTTGTTGAGTGTAAGGCTCCAGAGTTCGTACGTGAGCACATCGTTGCCTTCGGGTACCTTCTTTACTTTCATAAATTCATGGCTCATGTGCGTAATCGAAAAGTATTCTTCTGCATCAACGTCCGCGGCACTTGCCCTTGCCTCGAGCTGCTTTTGTAAGCCGGACAGTGCGTTGTATGTTCCAGCCAAAATCGTTCTATTCCAATTATCGGTCTTAAACTCCTGCGATGGAGAGTTATTAAAATCAGGCACTTTTACATGGTCGTATTTTGGGAAACCGATTGGATGAACTTGTTCGGGGAAATCAGCTTCAATAACCTTGTATCCATTCGATGTAATGTACTGATCGGCAGCGGTAACGTTGATATAATGTGCATTTAATTCATTGTCGTACAGCGGCAGAGCTGATTGCAAAAGACCTGCTGAAATTTCCGGCAGTCCTGGAATTTTAATCGCGCGAAGTTCTGCATTTCGGATCACAACCTCGATCAGCACAACAGGCATAGGCGAAAGCAAGTCGCACGGCTCCTTCTCAAAGGCGCGGGCTGCGCAGGTGAGAAAGTGATCTTGAAAATCCAGCTTGCCTTGTTCCGTTATCGACGGATTATGAAAAAGCAAATCGTCATAATATTGCTCGCCAAACAAATAACTTTTACCAAACGCATTCGACGCGTTTATGAAGGAATAGGGATTTAGTTCGGGATCAGCAACATAATGGGTAACAGGTACGATGGGAGGCACACCGGGGTTGTCGTCGTCATCGTCAGGAAACTGCAGGGCCTCAACCACCTCGGCCGACGCCTTCAATTTTTTTTGTGCATCGGTCAAGGCTTTTTGGGCTTCCTTGACTTTTTCCACAGCGCGCTCAACATCATTCCGTGCCAATTCTACAAGGGCCGTGGCTATCTCGGCTTCATTTGTTACGAACGCAAGCTTGCGTTCGGCATCAGATTGTGCAGCCATTGCCCTAACCAACTCTTGATCTGCATCTGTGACGGCCTGGTCAGCGGCTTGCGCCGCAGCCCGGGCATCAGCGGCCTCTTTTTTGGCTTTTTCGGCCGAAGCTTGAGCGAGTTTGGCAATCTGCTCAGCGTTCTTGGCTAACTGCTCGGCCAACGTGGCGGTTTGGTCAGCCTCTTTAAATTTCCTCTTAGCTTTATTATATTGAAATTGAGAATATTTAGCTTTAGCTTTAGCCGCATCTACCTTTATCTTCATCATCGCTAGATCCAAATCTTCTATCGCATTACCGAATGTATTCCCTCCACCTAAGCTTGCTTTATGCTGCTCCAGAGCAACAGTGTACTGCCATTCCAACAACAAAGCCACTCCCTCATCTTCTTCATAAGTATCTTCAGCAATTTCGGCCAGACGCTTCAACTCATCGGCTATCTGTCGATTTTTCTTTGCCTCAGCTTTGTAGGCTTTGGCGCTGTTCTTCATATCGGATGCCTTTTGTGCGGCTTTTTCCGCTACACCCTCAGCATCGGCCATATCGGCCCGTGCGTTCGCGGCTTCTTGAACTCTTGACAAATAATTTTTGGCCTTTTCTCTAACGTTTTCTTTTACGGCATCGAGCCAAGTAACCGCTTGCTCAACCCTGCCAGTCAGGTTCTCGGCATCTTTCTCGTATGCCTTGGCTTTGGCTTCAGCGACAGATGCCTTGTTAAAAGCAACTGTTAAATTACTTAAGGCTTTTTCAACATCAGCTTTAGCTTCTTCCAGCTTTTTTTTGGCTTGGTTAAGAGCCGGATTGTTTTGAGGCGGACTGTTGAGGCCGCAATCATCATCGTCATCGTCATCATCTCGCCTGGCCCTGGCGCTTGCCATTCCTCCAAAATAAACCATGGATGACCACCGGCCTCCCAGAACACCTTTACTATATTCATTGTCAATTGGTCTCACACTTCCCGGCTCATCGCATATTGAACCAAGACCTGCAAACTGCGACAGTACTTTGATGTTAGTGGTGCTGAACGTAGCGTTGTTTCCTATTTTGAAATTGAACCGATCTTGTAGCTTATCAGAAAACTTTGCATCGGTAGTGAACATTGAACTTGAAGCATCCCATTCATCTTTGTTCCACCCACTTTTCGTGCCCGATACTGCATAGATGAGCATACCTTTACTTTTACGTTCTTCATCGTAATCGTAGACCCTCACTTCTACCTTGGCGTTTGGTCCATAGGCGGGTGACGTCCACATCAAAATGCCCTGACCCAGGTTCGGGCTTGATGGCAGGCGGTACAGCTCCATCAGGTTTAACATAGCCGTTGTCTGCAGATGCAACACATCGTTTGTTACAGATACACTTCCGTCGACCTGAAACGAAACTGGCGATGGCTGCGCTAACGTAAACTGAGCAAATGATACGATAAAAATTGTAGCATAAAATCTGGGTGAATTTAAAAACGAAACAATCTTTTCTCTTTTCATCAGTTTCAATTTTATGGTTTTAATGAAGCTCATCACCCGAAGCAAAAAGTTCGGAAAGGTAAATACTCGGCCTGAATTCTATTTTCGGTCGAACAGTCAACATCAAAAATATTACTCCTGAAAACTTTTATGACAGCGATTTTCAAAACTATTTAGTCGCAACTCGTCTAACATTATAAAATCAATTATCAAGCAGCGATAACGTGATTGGTGGCTAACTTCGGAACAAAACTCAACATGGCATTTTCCTGCTGGGGTCAAATCTTAAAGCGGATATTTTCAGCACCACTTCTGCTACTCGACCAGTACTTTTGTCATCCTGCTTCCATGCGGAGTTGTGACCGAGATGATATAAAGTCCTGCAGGTGACATTTTTTTGATGTCAATCTCTTTTGAATGCCATCCGGCGAGCAGTGAAGCTTTTTCTTCGTAAACGCTGTTGCCCCAGGCATTGATGATCTTTAATGTCACTTGAGACTTCTCCTGAAGGTTAAATTCAACATTAACCAAATCCACAGTTGGATTGGGATATACTTTTACAGGTCCATCATAAACGGACTGATTACCATCTGCATCAGGTATCAAGACGTTTTCAGTTGATGCTTTGCGCATGAAAATTTCGCTATCAATATCAATAGGTAGCTGCTGTTTTGACCTGACGCCATTGTTTACCACAAAAGGTCCGCTATCAGTTACCGTCAAAGAAACTGTGTTGTCATATTCTCTGTTGATCGTCAGTACGGCGAGAATAAATTTGTTTATTTGGTTGGTTGTAAGGTTTTTTACCATCATATAATCATGGCTTATCTCCGTGAGTGCGTAATAGTTGTTCTCTGCACCTGCCTCTTTTGCTGCAGCCTCCAATTGCTCTTTTAAGTCACAAAATGTTTCATCAGTTCCCACCAGTGGCAACCTGTTCCAACTATCCATTGTGAATTCTTGTTTGGAATCGCTGGTCGCGATAGTGTTAAAATCAGGTAGCACAATGTGATCATATTTCGGAAACCCGATCAGGTCAACTTGAGTTATATAGGGCGTCTGCTCGATTTCGTAAACTGCAGAAGTGGTGGTGAGTTTTGTACCCAAGGTCACCGGAAGAGTTTGATCAGCGGCATCATCGATGTAATGGAGCGATTTAGGAATAAAATGAGCCGGCGTTAGCCAGGGTAATCCCGGAACATTAATAGCATAAACTTCCGAATTTCTTACAACAAGCTCTACCAAGACAACGGGCATAGGCGAGACCCAGTCGCACCAACTCTTGTTCGGGGCAGATTGTATGGCATAGTTCTTATATTCCGTCAGAAAATCTTCTTGTGCTTTGGTGGTTGTAGTTGGGTTATGAAAAAGTTCTAAATCTAATACATCATTTACGAGATAGGGGTAACCAAAAATGGACAGCAATTTCTGCAGAAGGTATGGGTTAAGATCAGGATCGGCGGCTAATTCAGCGATTTGCGCCGCGGCCGCAGCCGCTCCGGCTTCGTTGTCATCGTCATCAAATTTTTTCCTGGCTTCAATCACGTCTGCAGAGGCTTCAATCCTGGCAAGCACGACTTTTTCGAAAACAGCAAGGGCTTCTTTGTTTGCTTGTTCTGCCGCATTATATTCCTCAGCTGCTGCTTCAACATCGCGTTGCACTTCGGATAATCTGGCTCTGGCGTTGTTAGAGTTTAACTCTGCGATTCTAATGTTCACGTCCAGAACTTGCGCGGGATCACCTACCCTTGCCCTTAGCAAATGAACAGCCATGCCGGCCTCAATAGCCCTTACTCTAGCCGTAAGCGCTGCGGTTGAAGCACTGTCGGCTGACAACGTACTAAGTCTGCTGGTGACCGCGGATTGCCAGGCTTGCCCGGCAAGCGACTGAGCTATGGTTTTGGCCGTTTCGAGTTCTTCTTCGGCCATCTTAATGTTTTCCTCCGCTTTTAACTCAGCTTCGTGTGCTGCTTTCCAAGCCCTCTTCTCCTGATCGAAGCGGCGGCCGGTCTGCCCCTTATGAAAAGTTGCCGAGGCCAATCTTTCGATGACCGCGTCGTATACAGCTTGATTCGCCTGGGTCGGGCTGGCCATAAGGGCAACTTTAGCCTGAATCAATGAACGCTCGTGCAGATTAACCATGGTTCTTGCAATGTTATAGGCATCCCTGGCTAATATTACCCTAAATTTGAAGTCTGAGGCACGTCGTTGCGCTTGCTCAAATCTGTTTATTGCATCATGTA
>JBMOKS010000480.1:0-10066 GCA_049324355.1 Bacteroidota bacterium | reverse complement strand
CAGGGTGGAAGAAGTAAAACGACTGATGAACGACCCCGGCATGCGGAACTTCAACTTGCTCGGACTGGCATTAGAGGCGGGCTTCAAATCAAAATCTACGTTTAACCTGATCTTCAAACGTTTTACCGGACTCACCCCTTCGGAGTATATGAAGAATCTTTCGAAATAAGCCGTCCAACTGGATTTCCATAGACGATAGCGATGCCTTTGTTCATTAGTGTTGCTCAAAAAACATGAACAACATGCTGAACAAAAATTTGATCGAACTCACAGACGTCACAAAGGCTTTCACGCTGGCGTCGGGAGAATTTCAGGCTTTAAAGAATGTGACCCTTGGAATTCCGCAAGGGAAGCTTATTGCTGTGACGGGCAAATCCGGAAGCGGAAAATCCACGCTGCTAAACATTATCGCCGGCATCGATAAGCCTACGGATGGCACAGTTCTCATTAACAACATTCGTGTGGATAAACTTTCTGAAAGTGAGCTGGCTTCCTGGCGTGGAAAAAATATCGGCGTAGTTTTCCAGTTCTTCCAGCTATTGCCCACGCTCACAATCCTTGAAAATGTGATGCTACCCATGGACTTTTGCGATCGTTATCCAAAACGCGACCGAAAAGACAGGGCGTTGAAGCTTCTGGACATGGTCAATATTAAAGAGCAGGCCGACAAGTTTCCCTCTTCACTCTCCGGAGGCCAGCAACAGCGCGCCGCCATCGCCCGCGCATTGGCCAACGATCCGCCGATCCTTGTAGCCGATGAGCCCACCGGTAATCTCGACTCGCACACGGCTGCTGCTATTATTGAATTATTCGTGTCCCTGGCCAAAGCGGGTAAGACCGTGATTGTCGTAACACACGAAAGGGAATTTGGACCGCTATTCGAAACCACCATTTCCATATCCGATGGCGTGATCTACAATGCTGAACCCGTCTTGGCTTAAACACTCCGCACATATGAAAATCAGATACTTTAAAGTCTGGCGCGATCTATCGACAGACTATGTCAAAAATTTTATGCTCGTGCTTGCGATTGCCATCGGTGTTTTTGGAATAGGTGCTATTCTCGGGGGTTACTCGGTAGTTAAGCGCGAGATGACGGTCAATTACATGAGCACGTCACCCGCATCTGCCACGATCGAGGTCGAAGAAGATATTTCGGCATCGCTTGTAGACAGCGTCAAACAATTGCCGGGTATAAAAGAAGCCGAGCGACATGCCACGGTGCTGGCACGTATGAAAGTTGATGATAAATGGTATCCGCTACTGCTCTTTGTCAAAGACGATTTTAAAAATCTCCGGACCAACAAATTTAATTTTATTTCTGGCGTCGAAGTTCCACCAGAAGGAACAATGCTGGCCGAACGCACAGCCTTAAAAATGATGGAAGCCAACGAAGGCGACAAGATCACCATCAAGCTACCCCATGGACAGGAAAAAATAATCAAGCTCAGTGGCACCGTTCACGATCCTGGCCTTGCGCCGGCATGGCAAGAGCAAGCCGGATACGGCTATATGTCAATGTCAACCCTGCACAGCATTGGTGGAGAACATGGTTTCGACCAACTGAGGATCATAGTTGCCGAGCAGGGCCATTCGTACCAGCATATTCAGGGTCAAGCCAACAACATTGCGCGGTGGCTGGAGCAGAAAGGGTATACTATTCATGAAATTCAGATACCACCTCCGAATAAGCATCCCCATCAGGGCCAAATGAACACCGTGATGTTTATTTTCATCATCTTCAGTTTTTTGATTCTGATCCTGGGGTCAATACTTGTCGCTACGTCGATGGCCACATTGATGGTGAAACAAGTCAGGCAGATTGGTGTAATGAAGACCATCGGCGCCACCACCACACAAATCGCCGGACTGTATCTTTCGATGATGGTGATCTTGTGTGCGGCTGCATTGGTGCTTGGTATTCCGCTGGGAAGGATAGCCGCCGGTGTGCTGTATTCTCAGATATCACATCTTTTAAATCTTGAGCTGACAGACGATACAATACCGTATTGGGTTCCTGCCGTGCAAGTTGCGGCGGGTATTGTTATCCCACTCGTTGCGGCGGCGTTTCCGGTTGGCTATGGAAGTCGTATTTCCGTTCGCAATGCTATGGACAACTATGGTGTATCTCAAAAACATCAGCAAGGTTTATCGTGGAGCACAAGTCTTGGAAAGATATTCCGCTTTGGAGAAATGTTCATGCTTTCGCTTAGAAATGTATTTCGCCAGCGATCGCGGTTAGTAATGACACTGGGACTGCTTGCTGCCGGCGGCGCCATGTTCATGACGGCGCTGAACGTATCGTCGGCGTGGGAAAATAATTTGCAAAAGATCTATTTACAACGATCGTATGACCTGGACGTGAAGCTCAGTCAAGCCATTAAAACGGAGGGCATCGTTCAAAAACTACAGAATATCGACGGTGTAAAGATCGTTGAAGGCTGGTATTCATCTCCCACGGCGTTTGCAAAAGATGCTGAATACGAAGTTTCACATACTTACCCGGACAAAGGTCACGGCAGTTTCACCATACAAGGCCTACCGCTTCCCACACAACTCTTACGTCCTGTGATCAAGGAAGGTCGTTGGTTAAACCCGGGCGCAAACAACGAAGTCGTTCTCAATCAACTCGCGCGTGGAAATATTAAACTAGGCGACAACATTCGGCTATTCGTGAACGAAAAAATTTCGACATGGGAAGTTGTTGGCTTTACAGAAGATGTGGGCACTCCCGGTACAGCGTACGTAAACCTGGCAACACTTACAGGTTATGGCATCGAGCCGCGGTCTGCCAATGTGCTTCGCATAGCATTTGCGCAACGCGATAGAGCTTTCACCTCGGCTAAAACGAAACAAGTGGAAACCTTGCTAAGCCAAGAGAATATTTCCGTGAGCTCGAGTACACCCGTATGGATACTCCACAATGCTATTGCGGCCCATATGAAAGTTCTGGTAAACTCGCTCATGGCAATGGCCATACTGATGGCCTTTGTGGGAACATTGGGTTTAACATCCACGATCAGTATGAATGTGTTAGAGCGTACGCGCGAGATCGGCGTGATGCGGGCAATTGGTGCAACACCAGCCAAGATCAGAAGATTAATTGCCGGCGAAGGGTTGACGATCGGTGCGATCAGCATTATTGTGTCGGTTGTACTATCGCTGGTTTTGTCGGCTTATCTTGGCAGGCTTATCGGCAACATGTCGTTTCGTACGCCGCTAGCACTTACTGTTTCTCTGATAGGCCTCGTTTCGTGGGTGGCGATCATCTTGTTTGGTTCTTATATCGCCACGGTATTGCCGGCGAGGCGCGCAAATAAGATCACTACACGTGAGGCTCTTGCCTACGAGTAGCAGTCGTCTTTACAGTTGACAAAATATCTGCTTCATCGCAGAATCGTTTTTCCGGTAGTTAGGGCCGGGCAGAGTGAATTGCTCGCTAAGGACCAGCAAGAATTGGATCTTGGCGATCTCGAACAATTGTTCCGGTCTACTACCTATAAGCACAATGCTAACGCCGCTGGTAGAAATTTAATATGGGTTAAGTATTGTAAAATATTGACCTCCTCCCTACTTTCAGGTTACGAGCCCATCTGTCCTGTCGTTTGAAGCGGCAGAAAGATGGGTTTTCTTATTTGAGAATATGCTCACGGCAACAATCACCAAAAATAGGTATGGCAATCACCTAGTTTTCGTCTTCCGGAAGCCTCATCCAAGTGTGAGATTTGAGAAAGATTAAAACAAATAAAATTATGTACCTCACTTATGGCGTTATGGCGACTGCCATTGCATTGATGGCCGTCCTCGTTTTTAAGACCGAAATCATACGGGATACCAGCACACAACCGCAAGGCCAGAAACCGTTCAGCCTGGCGAAAACACAAATGGCGCTGTGGACGCTGATCATTTTCTGCTGCTTTGTTTACCTGTGGGGCCAGGAGAATATGATCATCAGCGAAAAGCTGAAGCTGGAGAGAACAGCCCTGATATTATTGGGCATCGGCGCCGGCGCAGCCGTGATCGGCAAAACCATCGACGAGTCTGATAAGAAAAATCTTGCCAATGGAGCCATTCAAAGCATGAATCAGAATTTTCCGTCGGAGGGTTTCTTCCGCGATATTTTATCTGACAAGGATGGCATCAGCCTATTGCGATTTCAGAACGTCATTTTCTCGGTGGTGCTGATGATTGGTTTTGTAGCGTACGTAGCCAAGTTTAACAAGATGCCGGTGTTCGACGATACGCTGCTCATTTTATCCGGCGTAAGCTCGGCGGGGTATCTTGGTGTTAAGATCAATGAGAATAAATAACGCGATCAATATGATGACAGACCTGGACAAGTTATCAGATTTCATTGAAAATCGGTTGGTACAAAAATATCTGCTGAGTTATAGTGAAATAGTATTTATCGGCATAGCAAAACGAAATAACTCAGTCGATGGGGACTATGTTATACGATTTGCTATCGACAATGACAGGCTTGACTTGAACACCATTTTACGGCAAGACAAGGAACTTAACAAGATGGCCGACTTCGACGTGATCTCTAAAAGTCGCAAGTTTCCAAAATTAATTCAACTTAACGCTCTCTCCTCCACCGAGCGACATGACCCATTGAGACCGGGAATAGAAGTATTAGGCGTGTCTAAAGGAGCCATCAGTGCTATTGTTTTTAAAAACCAGCTTGCCTATGTTTTAAGCAACGCCCACATTCTTGGAGACAAGGGGAGCAAAGTTTATCAACCCGATGACCATGTTCACGAGCCAGCAGAAAACGAGATCGGATGCGTTGAAGAATCAGATGGTTTGCTGGATTGTGCTATCTCGCAAATTGCCAAACGGGATTACACTCAATGTATTTACAATTTGGACACCACGCCTCTCAAAGCATTGCCTCCGGAAATTGGTGATTCGGTGATGAAATACGGTCTGGTATCCGGACGTACCTTGGGTATCGTAAGGACGATCCATGCTGTTGTAAAAAAACCATTTAACCGATATGTCACGAACCAGTTCATTGTTGAACCTGATCCCCGTCACCTACCCAACGGTTTGGAGATTTCAGTTTCCGGTGATTCCGGCGCGCCATGGGTCAAGGCAGACCAATATGGAAATCCTTCTGATGTACTGGTAGGCATCGAGTGCGGCGGCGACGACAGTGATATCGACGAAAACCTTAAGGCCGAATATGCGCATGCGACGGCAATGGTAAGTATTCAAAAAGCATTTAATGTAACACTTGCGAAAACAAACCCCTAAAACAAATAACATATATGAACTTCCTTAAACCACACCTTTACTTGGAAAAGATCCACGGGTCAGATGACTACAATTTGTCGGTATTGATGTATGTCGATGATAATCTGAAATTAAAGGATATCGTCGGGCCAACTTATGATCAGATCATAAAACATGGTCCAAACAAGGGAAAAAAGGAAACAGTAATTGAGTTGCTGTTCGAACGGTCTATAGGAACAACGAATCCTGATCCGGTAGATTTCAATTTTATTATTGATGGCAAAAAAACCGGCGACGGCAAGGATATCAAAATACGTGTTGATACCAAGCATGTTCCACCACACCATAACCACGACGGCACCAGTTCAGCACACTACGGTGACCCCAAGTAGTTGAAAAATCCAACGGAATAACTAACTTCATTGGGTCATTAAAAGGCCCATGAAGTTAGTACTTATCCTCACCGTTGTGCTGCAAGGCACCATGCAAGATCCCGCGCGCGTAGAGGCCGATTTCAGGCGATACCAGCAACATCAATATAAAAATTATGACTCCGCATTGTTTTACCTGGATCGGGCTATCGACAACCTGGCAAAAAATAAAAGACGTGGGGAACTGCTGCGTGAAAAAGGGTTCTTTCAAAAAGACTATGGCAAGTTCAATGAATCGGTAGCCGCACTGAACGAAGCGATCCAAATTTTTGAACTTATAGATGACAAAGCACTGCAAGCCGCAACCTACAACAACCTGGGCGTTACCTACTGGCGGGCCGGCGACGATGAGCAGGCATTGTTTTATTATTCCAAAAGCGAGGCCATGAACCTGAAGCTGGGAAATAAGCCAGGGCTGCTTCGAAACTATATTGCTTTGGGAAATTATTTCGCCCACGCCGAAAAGGGAGATTCCAGTCACCAGTATGAAAGTGCACTGGAGAATTTTAAAAAAGCTCTCCAATATGCAGGGCCAGCAGACCAATCGATGCATGCGCTTGCGCTAACCAACATCGGCAACATCTACGGCGATACAAAATTCGCACAGCACAACTATGACAAGGCAATTGAGTACTACCAGCAAGGTTTAACCCAATATGAACAACTGGGCGATTCGGTAAACATCGCCAGCCTTCATGTGAACATCGGTGTGATCTATGAAAATCTCAACAGCCTAGATAAGGCGCAACAGCAATATACGAGGGGCATTGAGTTGCAAAACAGGCTAGGGCTCAAGGTCTTTTTACCCAAATCCTATCTCAACTTAGGAAATGTGTTTTTGAAAAAGAACGACGTGCCAAAGGCGAAAGAAACATTTTTACAAGGCATCAAGGTTGCCAGGGACGTGAAAAGTCCTCTCTTCTTACACCTGGCCAACAAACTTTCCTGGTGTTTCGAGCAGGAAAAAAATTCTGTACTGGCATTGGCTTATCTCAAGCTGTACGACAGCGCCAATAAGCATGCAAACAATGAACAAAAGATTGCTGCTACCAAAGAATTCGAAACCAAATACGACACGGAAAAAAAACAAGCCGAGATCAATCTTCGCACTCAACAACGTGATTCAGTGATGATAACATTAATTGTAGTTCTTGTGATGACAGCCATCGTTGTTTGGATCTATTCGCAACGGCAAAAAATGGTAGCACAACTCCGCGAACGCGACAAAACGCTCATGGACAAAAAAGTAGACGAATTGCTGCGGGACCAAGAGATCAAATCCCTGCGCGCCTACCTCAACGGCCAGGACGAAGAGCGAAAACGTCTTGCCGTAGACCTGCACGACCGCCTCGGCAGCACGCTCTCGGCTACGAAACTTTATTTTGGCTCGCTTAACGGATCGGGTGCCGAGAACCAACAATCGTTAGAAAAAGCTAGCCAGTTGCTGGATACGGCTGTGGAAGAAGTAAGAGAAATTTCACACAACCTGCTTTCGGGTGCGATCACAAAATTCGGACTGGCTACGGCGCTGCAGGAGTTGAAAGAAACGATCACGAACAGCAACCGCCTGAACATGGAATTATTTATACATGGGCTCGACGGGCGCCTCGACACAAAAGCAGAATTACATCTTTACCGGATCATCCAGGAATTGGTGAGCAATGCACTCAAACACGCCAATGCTTCGGAGATCACGGTTCAACTCACCAAACAAGCCAATGAATTAATCTTAACCGTAGAAGACAACGGCGTCGGATTCGATCACCAAATAAAACTGATATCGAAAGGTGTTGGATTGCAAAATGTAGAATCGCGAATACAATCGCTGGAAGGCACGATGCTCATTGATTCTAATAAAGGCAATGGCACTACCATATTGATCAACATACCCCTACCATCATGATCCATGTAATTCTTGCCGACGATCACCAAGTTGTGATAGATGGTCTGAAAGCTATTCTTGTTCAGGAAGACGACATCAAGGTAGCGGGCGAAGCACTCGATGGTGAAAAATTGCTGGCACTGCTCCGAAAATCAGATGGTCAACCGATCGTCGTTTTGCTCGACATCAACATGCCGGGCATTGATGGAATAGAAGCAACCAAAATCATCAGGCAGAAACATCCCCATGTGCGCATTCTGATCCTCAGCATGTACAACAAGCCCACGTTCATTAAGGGTCTGATCGAAGCCGGCGTTTCGGGTTATATTCTAAAAAACACAGGGCGGGAAGAGTTGTTGCGTGCCATCCGCACCGTAGCCGGCGGTGAAGAATATTTCGGTTCTGAAGTGACCAAAACGATCATGAACAGTTTTAAGTCGGGCGCCGACCCAACGGTAGAGCTTACCAAACGCGAAATTGAAATACTAAAACTCGTGGCAAAGGCGTACTCTACTGCCGAAATTGCCGAGAAATTATTCATCAGCACGTACACGGTAGACACCCATCGCAAAAATCTGCTCAGCAAGCTCAATCTGAAAAATACGGCGGGCCTGGTGAACTACGCCGTTCAAAACGGCCTCACCGACGACAAGTTCCAATAGCTCCGCGCATCTTGTTCCTCCTATCATTTTGTCCTTCTCGTAGCTGGCGGCTCAAGGCTCGCAGCTAAAAATACACTCTTTCGTGACGGTGAAAGCTTGGCTTCGTCATACTCCCCTCTCAAATACCTAATTCTAGTGAGTCAAATCCGCTGATAGAAGTGAGGTGATCGGGTTGGGGAAAATGGACATTTGATCTGTAATCAAAACAAATTCGCTCTCCACTAAAATTTTAAAGCTATGTCAAACTTAACCATCAAGTTCAGCTCCAATGCTGATTTTAACGTGATCAGGATCGACGATGAAGAGATCATCTTCGACGAGAACAACATCTGGAAAGATGGAGCTCTAAAGCCCGGCATTCATGTACTCACTTGGCGCATGAAAGGTGGCAAAGGTGATAAGTACGTTCTGGAGATAGTATCTCCGGCAAGCGCCTCCTGGAAAAGAGAGGTCACTCTGGATAGTTTCGGATTGGATTTCGGATATCATGAAATAGAGTTATGAAAAAGTTATTATACATCCTTTTATTGACGCCGATGACATTTGTTTGGGGTCAAAACAACGCCCATGAGAGAAAGCAAAAGAGAGATTCCGTTGCAAACGCCAAGATCTTTTATTACTACAAGACGCACTCTGATTCCATTTACCGAGAAAGATCTTTTGTGAGAGCCGAAAAGGCATCCTTTGTGCCATTAAATTTCCTTGTTGTTAATGATGTTACCGGCATGTTTTTCACTGAATCTGACGGAACAACAGCCAACATCAACCTTGGCGCTATCCTTAGGAAAAAAAATGGCAACGTTATCACTGGAAGCGTTGCTTTATCTAGTCCAATTTCGAAAAATGGGATAACCAGGCCTGCCACTTCAGATGGCCTCGCCTCAGATGGTAAAATCACTATAGGATTCCAATACAAAAAATGGAGCCATGCTCCGAAAGAAAAACAGATTATAAACGTACTCAAAGAATTTGGCGTCGAAGGTTTCATGGACATCAAGGAAAAAAAAGATAAAATCAAGGCGCTGAGAAAATTAAATCTCGGCCTTCCCTGGTTCATCGGAGTAACGGGCAACGCGGGTAAACAGGATGTTGAATATGCTAATGACGAAACGCTCGCAATTATCGAAGAGAAGGAGAAACATTCTTTCGTCGGGTCCATCTATGGAGGGTTTTATACAGGATTTGCGCTGAAGACTTTAGTAAGATTCATCGTCTCCTATGAGTCTTACTACAAGCAGAATCAAAAGAATGAATACCTACTCACATTTAACGGGGGATCTTCCTTAATCAAACGAGAGCTAGCCATTGGTGCACCGGTTAAGAAGTCAGAGACTCTTTTTCGCGCTGAACTCGTAAAGGAATTTCAGATTCCGGTCGGCATAAATCCAAGTGTTACTTACAGGCAAAATTCTTCTGATGTTGTTATAGACATACCAATTTACCTGGCGCAGCAACAAAAAGAAGGCAAACTATTAAGTCTCAACGGCGGCATCTATTTCAACTACGTGTCTTCATTGAACAAACCCTTCACCATGGGGGTGTTTATCGGAACGAGCGTTGATGAACTGCTAGGCCCAATCAAATAAAAAGATGAACAATCGCATCAATTTTTTTCTTCCTACAGCAATAGTACTTGTAGGCAGCGCAGTTACAAACAGAAATGAACGGGCCGTCTATGCAAGTACATCGCTCGCCGGTGCGAAAGCTCCAATCGCAGAAATGACTTCCGTCAAAGCCAAGCGACAGACCGAATCACCCGAATCCGCGAGTCTTAAAATCGTGTGCGAATCGCAAGACATCTGCGCCGGCAGCCCGATACCGGCGGGCTGGATCGTGACCGGTGGGAAATGGTG
>JBMOKS010000479.1:0-10083 GCA_049324355.1 Bacteroidota bacterium | reverse complement strand
GTTCAACTTTTAGTTTTAAATTGCCGCGTGTAAAATCAGACAGCGGCGAAAGCCCTGACGGAGCCAAGAATTAAGTTTGAAACAGCCCAAGATCAATTTTTCGGAGATTATGGTGTTTGAAGACAATGACTTCATTGTTGTCAATAAACCGCCATTTTTATCAACCCTCGAAGACCGGGTCGAGAAAATAAACCTATTGGCCCTTGCCCGTGAGCACATTCCCAGCGCCCAGGTATGCCATCGGCTGGATAAGGACACCTCGGGGATCTTGGCTATCGCTAAGAACCCGGAAGCCTACCGGCATCTGAGCATGCAGTTTGAAAAGCGGCAGGTCACCAAAATATACCATGCCGTGGTAGATGGCATTCATAATTTTAAAGACACGCTGGTGGATGAGCCCATTCTGAAGCAGGACGACGGGATAGTAAAGATCAGCCGCCGCGACGGTAAACCCGCACAAACCTGGTTTACATCTCTGAAATCGTATAAAATGCACACTTTAGTGGAATGCCGGCCTGTTACTGGCAGAATGCATCAGATCCGGATTCACCTGGCCACGCAAAGCGCTTCCATTACAGGCGACGATACCTATGGAGGAAAACCATTTTTGTTATCGCTGGTTAAGCGCGGATTTAATCTAAAAAAAGACACTGAAGAGCAGCCGTTAATGAAAAGAATGGCTTTACATGCTTTTTCTCTTGAATTCGCAGATTTGAACGGCACCAAACAAAAGGTGGAAGCTCCTTATCCGAAGGATTTTCAGGCGCTCGTGCGCCAATTGGAATTAAATAGCTGACTTAAATTTGACAAAGAGCCGAAAAAGGTCTCGGTTTTTTATTGAAGATCAGGGCTATAGGGTCAATTTTTAGCAATTTCAGGCTTCGGCTTGCATTTCCCGTGTGAGAAATTTACCTTTGTGTCCCTTTTTAAGAGAAGGGGTGCATTTATTTGAATTTTTAAGTAAAAAGATGGATCATAATAGCTATAAAACCACTTACGCCACCAAGGCAACAGTAGAAAAAAGCTGGATTGTAGTTGATGCCAATGCTCAGGTATTGGGTCGCGTGGCAAGTCAGGTTGCAAAAATCATTCGCGGCAAGCATAAGCCAAGCTATTCTCCCCACGTGGATTGCGGCGATAATGTTATCGTTATCAATGCCGAGAAGGTGAGAATGACAGGAAAAAAATGGACAGATCGCGTAATCTTTACGCACTCTGGTTATCCTGGCGGTCAGCGCGAACATACGCCTACTCTGATCCGTTCCAAGCACCCTGAGCGCCTGATCGAGCATGCTGTTCGTGGTATGCTTCCTAAAAACAGACTGGGACGCGAACTTTTCAGAAGCCTGCATGTTTATGCCGGCAATGAGCATCCTCATCAAGCACAACAACCCAAAGAATTAAAGTTCTGATATAATGCAGATTACCAACACAATCGGTAGAAGAAAAACCTCCATCGCCAGGGTATATGTAAAACCCGGCAAAGGAGATATTGTGGTGAATGACCGCGATCTGAAAGAATATTTTCTTTCAGAGATTCATCAAACTACAGTGAGGCAAGCCCTTGTTTCAGTTAAAGCAGACGGCCAATATGATGTAACTGTCAATGTTGAAGGTGGTGGCATCAAAGGCCAGGCTGAAGCAGTTCGTTTGGGTATTGCCCGCGCATTGGTTGAAATCAATGCTGAAAACAAACCTGCTTTGAAGAAAGAAGGTCTTTTGACCCGCGATTCAAGAATGGTTGAACGCAAGAAGCCAGGCAGAAGAAAGGCAAGAAGAAGATTCCAGTTTAGCAAGCGTTAATCGAAAAGAAATGGCTGAAAAATTAACATATCAGGATCTGTTGGATGCAGGTGTACACTTTGGTCACCTCACCCGCAAGTGGAACCCTAAGATGGCAGAGTACATCTTCATGGAAAACAACGGTATCCACATCATCGATCTTAACAAAACCCTGGCTTGCCTGGAAGAAGCGGCTTTCGCAATGAAGAACATCGTACGTTCGGGTCGTAAGATCATGTTCGTAGCGACCAAGAAGCAAGCGAAAGACATTGTAACCGAAGAAGCAAAAAGACTTAACATGCCGTTCGTAACGGAGCGCTGGTTAGGTGGCATGCTCACCAACTTCGCTACGATCCGCAAATCGTTGAAGAAATTGGCGCAGATTGAAAAGCTCATGAAAGATGAAGCTTTCCAAAATATGGCTAAGCGAGAGCGCCTCATGGTAACCCGTGAGAAAGCTAAGCTTGAGAAACTGTTGGGTGGAATCACCGACCTGAACAGACTTCCCGCTGCACTTTTCGTGATCGACGTAAAACGCGAACACATCGCCGTTACCGAAGCTCAGAAACTTAACATCCCCGTATTCGCTATGGTGGATACTAACTCTGATCCTTCTGGCGTAGATTTCCCTATCCCTGCCAACGACGACGCTTTCAAGTCAGTCAATATCATCACCAGACACATTGGTAAAGTGATCGAAGAAGGACTGATGGAGCGTAAGAAAGACAAGGAAGACGCTGCGCACAAGAAAGAAGAAGACGAAAAGAGAAAAGTAGACGAGACCGTAGAAGAAGCGAAATAATTCTGAATTGTACCGATGTGCAGATTCGGAATCTGCAGGAATTCGGTTGTAATACACAATCAAACATCGGTCACAAGCCGATGTTTGTTTTTTTAGGGCTCCGCAAAAAGAGCTATCCAAATTTGAAGTTCAAAAACCTGTAATTCGTAATTAAAATTATGTCAGCAATTTCAGCACAAGATGTAAACAAACTCCGCCAAATGACCGGCGGTGGTATGATGGATTGTAAAAAAGCTCTAACCGAAGCCGAGGGCGACTTCGAAAAAGCTATCGAGATATTAAGAAAGAAAGGACAGAAAGTTTCTGCTTCCCGTTCTGACAAAGAAGCGAAAGAAGGTTCGGTATTCGTAAAAGTGAGCGACGATAAGAAAGAAGCATTCCTTATTGCCCTCAATTGCGAAACCGACTTCGTGGCGAAGAATGACGAGTTTCAGAACTTGGGCAAACTGATTGTCGAAACTGCCTATAAGAACAAACCCGCTTCAAAAGAAGACCTGTTGGCCCTGAAGGCCGGAGATCTGACATTGAATGACAAGATCGTTGACCTGGTAGGTAAGATCGGTGAGAAGATCGAAGTGAGCGAGTACGTTCACATGAAAGGTGAAGCCGTGGTATCATATATCCACGCCGGCTCCAAACTCGGCGTTTTGGTATCTCTGAAAGGTGTGAATGGCAAAGACGTAACCGAAGCCGGCAAGGACGTCGGTATGCAGATCGCAGCCATGAACCCCGTGGCGGTAGATGAGAAGTCTATCGACAAATCACTGATCGAAAAAGAACTTGAGATTGCCAAAGCACAGATCCTGGCCGAAGGCAAACCTGAGAATATGGTAGAGAAAATTGCTCAGGGCAAACTGCAGAAGTTCTTCAAAGAAAGCACACTGTTGCACCAGGCTTTTGTAAAAGACAACACGAAGACCGTAGCACAATACTTGGATACGATCTCAAAAGGTTTAACCGTTGCCGAATTCAAGCGCGTAACCATCGGTTAATCAATTTCTAGAGAAAACAGCGAAGAGGGGGCCCAAAGCCCCTTTTTCTTTTTTAGCGGGAGTAGGGGTAGCCTCAAGGGGCAGTTGTCTCATGCGAAACAACTTCATATGGCCAACAGCATAAAAACCCTCTCTTTGCTCCTATACCTGGTTTCTGCGTTAGTGCTCACAGGTTGCTACAGGGAAGATCCCGGCCCCATCCAGGAAACGGAGAAACAATTTTCAGTGAAAGATTTTGATCGCCTGGAAATGGGCGACGCCTTTCAAATCACTGTCAGGCAAGGCGATTATTTCGAAATAAAAACACGAGGCGATCGCAGAAACATTGACGATCTGATTGTAACGAAACAAGGCAGTACACTGGTCATACGCTTCGATAGCAACCGCAGCCGTCAGCATGATACCTACATTGAGATTACGATGCCGACTTTTGTTGGTGCTCACTTCTCCGGCAGCAGCGATAGCAAAGTAACCGGCTTCGATGACCTTGAGTCGCTTGACTTTACACTTTCAGGTGCGTCGACATGTCAACTCGATATCGATGCGCCAAACGTTGATCTTGACGTATCGGGAGCGTCGTACCTGAATTTGCGAGGAACAGGTGAGGAACTGAAGGCCGATATTTCCGGAGCGTCGGTACTTAAGGCCTTCAATTTTCCTGTGACCCACGCAAACCTCTATGTGTCAGGTGCGAGTGATGGAAATGTGACCGTGAGCGACCAGTTAAGGGTAACAGCCACAGGCGCAAGTGTCGTCATATATCGGGGCAATCCTTCGGTAACTTCAGAGGTTTCGGGATCCAGTTCTGTGCGGCCCGATTAAGATCTAAATCAATCATTTTTAAACCTAATCCGCGAGTATCAGCTTTTTAATCGCTGATACTTTTTTGTTTATAGAGATTACGTGAACTTAGACCTACACTTCAAGCAACTATATGCTCAGGTCTATCAATCCATTCGATCAAACCGTTATTGCAGAGTTTGACCTGCACGACAGGCGAACCGTTCAGAATAAAATAGACAAAGCTGCTCAGATATTTAAATATTGGAGGACGCAGAGCTTTTCGCAGCGAGCTACATTGATGCAACGCGTGGCAGAATTGCTCCGGCAAAACAAAGAACAATATGCGAAGATCATGTCTGTTGAAATGGGAAAAGTGATAGCTGAATCACGAGCCGAAGTTGAGAAGTGTGCCAGCGCTTGCGATTATTTTGCGCAGCATGCAGAGCAATTTCTTGCATCTGAACCGATAAAGACTGAGGCATCAAAAAGTGTAGTGGCTTATCAACCACTCGGCGTTGTATTGGCGATCATGCCCTGGAATTTTCCGCTGTGGCAGGTGTTCCGGTTTGCGGCACCATCACTTATGGCCGGTAATGTGAGCTTGCTGAAACATGCTGCCAATGTTACACAGTGTTCCCTGATGATTGAAAAGATATTCCAGGAAGCAGGCCTGCCAGAAGGTGTGTTCCAGTCGTTGCTTGTAGACGCAAAAGATGTTGAAGGTATTATCGCAGATCATCAGGTGGCCGCTGTGACGCTCACCGGAAGCGAATATGCAGGAACACAAGTGGCCTCGGCCGCGGGCAAGCATCTGAAGAAGACCGTACTTGAATTGGGTGGCAGCGATCCATTTGTCGTATTGGAAGACGCTGACCTTGAACTCGCCGCAAAAGTTGCCACGACGTCAAGAATGCAAAACGCCGGACAGTCATGTATTGCAGCCAAACGATTTATTGTTGTTCAATCAGTAATTGAAGAGTTTACCAAACGATTCAAAAAAAATATCGAAGCGCTCAGGCAAGGTGATCCGCTAGATGAAAAGAACACAACGGGGCCCATAGCGCGTCTTGATCTGGCCGAGCAATTGGAAACCCAACTCCAACAGACGGTGAACGCCGGTGCCCGTTTGCTCACAGGGGGCAAGCGTGAAGGTTGTAATTTTCAGCCAGCCCTGCTCGATCGGGTGAGGCCAGGCATGGTAGCTTTTGATGAAGAAATTTTCGGACCCGTCGCCGCGGTGATCGCCGTTAAAAATGAAGAGGAAGCCATTCAAATGGCCAATGCAAGTCGTTATGGACTTGGTGCCTCCGTGTGGACAAGTGATAAAATGCGAGGCGAAAGAGTGGCCCTGGCGATCGAGTCGGGCTCAGTTTTTATCAACTCGCTGATGCGTTCGGACCAGCGACTTCCTTTCGGGGGAATAAAAAAATCGGGATACGGAAGAGAACTATCGGTACTGGGTATCAGAGAGTTTGTGAACCCAAAAACTATTTTTGTCGGATAAATGACAAAAAAATATTTCCAACAAACGGAACATTTGCTTCAGTATGCCGTACAGGTGATTATCGCTTTTCAAATTAAGAAGACCATGAAGCTCGCTCTTTGAGTTTGGTACGTCCTGACCTTTTTCTCCAGGTCTCATCATCTGAGACAAAAGAATCTTATTGTTAACATTTTAATTCTTAAAGCATGACTGTTTTTACTAAAATCAGTTCGTTTTTGCGTTTGTTCAAACAAGCAGTTAAGGGAGAACAGCAAGATTATACTTCATTAAGTATCGATCGTGCCATTTTCTTATTGTCTGTTCCCATGATCCTCGAGATGGTCATGGAGTCGCTGTTCGCGGTTGTCGACGTATACTGGGTTAGCCGATTGAATGACAATGATGCCGTGGCCACCATAGGTCTCACGGAATCCATTCTTACGTTGGTGTATTCCATTGCGATCGGTATCAGTATGGGCGCTACTGCTATGGTGGCTCGCAGAGTAGGTGAAAAAGATATTAAAGCTGCAGAAATAGCTTCGGCACAAGCCATCTACATTGGTGTGGCGCTGTCGTTGGTCGTGAGTGTTGTCGGCATTTTTTTCTCGGAAGACGTGCTGCGGGCGATGGGCGCCAACGCGCAATTGATCGCCAACAATTCAGGGTATACCCGCTGGATGCTTGCCGGTAACATGACAATTATGATGTTGTTTCTGATCAACGCCATTTTTCGCGGTGCCGGCGATGCTTCGCTGGCGATGCGTTCATTGTGGCTCGCGAATATTCTGAATATCATTTTGGGGCCGTTGTTTATTTTTGGTATAGGTCCATTGCCTAAACTAGGTGTTGAAGGTGCTGCAATTGGTACCACAATCGGCCGAGGCACCGGCGTGTTGTATCAAGTATATCATCTGCTGAAAGGTAAAGGACTTATCAAATTGCACCGACGGAACATGACGTTCGATTGGGATATTGTCGTTCGCTTATTGAAAGTTTCTGCCGGAGGTACTGCGCAGTTTTTGATAGGCTCTGCAAGCTGGATATTTCTCGTTCGCATCATGTCGACTTTCGGTAGTGTGGCAGTGGCAGGTTATACCATTGCGATTCGTTTGATCATCTTCGCAATTTTGCCGGCATGGGGAATGGCCAATGCCTCGGCTACATTGGTGGGTCAGAATCTCGGCGCCGGTCATCCCGATCGAGCGGAGAAGTCGGTCTGGCGGGCGGCATTTTTGAACATGATATTTTTGGGAACTATCACGGTGGTGTTCCTGATGTTTGCAAGCCCGCTTCTTCGATTTTTTACCACTGATTCACGAGTGTTGATGAATGGCGTTCAGTGCTTGCAGATCGTTTGTCTGGGCTATGTGTTCTATGCTTACGGCATGGTGATCGGACAGTCGTTCAACGGCGCCGGCGACACCCGGACACCAACATTTATCAATCTGGTTGGATTTTGGTTGTTTCAGATCCCACTGGCATACCTGTTAGCATTGGTTCTCGATATCGGGTCCCCAGGTGTTTACGCGGCGATTTCTATCGCGGAGTCGTTGATCGCCATCGCCGGTATTTTGATCTTTCGCCAGGGAAAATGGAAAGCGGTCAAGATATAGTCCTCGCTTACATCTCATCGGTAATCCATAGTTCGGCGGCATTAAGTCAGTGGTCACTGGTCAATAGTCATTGGGAATGCCTTGGGTTTCTATTGACTAATGACCATTGACTAATGACTATTATTTTGGTGGCGGTTGTTTCGAAAAAGCCGCTTTGAACGCTTTGCTTAGTTCGTCGCTTGCTTTCTTGAGGCTTGCTTCCACCTCTTTCCAGCGCTCTTTGCTTTCAACTTCTTTTTTAAGCTTTTCGGCGGATTCTTTCAGTTCTTCGTATTTCTCTTGAAATTCTTTCTGTAGTTTTTCTCCGGCCTCGTTCAACTCGTCCATAAACTGGTCTACTTTTTTTCCAAAGCTCTTGAATGATTTTTCATTCCTGCCTTCTTCTTTAGCTTCCATGTGTCAGTGAAAATTTTTGTGGTGGGTATGAAATTAGACACCCTTTGCCAGAAAACAAATAGCTGCTTGAAATGAATTCCGATCACGATCCCATAAAGTGCATACGACACCTGTTGGAAAGTAAGTCAACCGCAAAACAGGCAGCCTATCGAAACATCGTCAATGCATTTGCCATCATGTCTAACGAAGCCAAGCACGTAGTAGAAGAACTCCAAAGAAAAACACGCCCGGGTGACAAAGATGTGACCGTGGAATTCAACACCATCAACGAACATGAATTTGATGTAAAACTGGCTGGCGATATGCTCATTTTCGTCATGCACACCAATGTTGTAACATTCGACGAGACGCATCCGATCATGAAAGATGAGTATATAAAATCGAATGAGACGAATCGGTATTTTGGGCAGATCATGATTTATAATTTTATGGCGGATTCACTTAAATTCAACCGCCCTAATGACCCCGGGTACCTGCTAGGCCGGCTGATGATTAACCAGGAGGAGCGGTTCTTCATGGAGGGGGAGAAGCAGCTTGTCGATTTTAACAAGATCTCTGAAAAACCCATTACGGAGGCCTGTTTAAGGAAAATCGTAAAAATAGCGTTGCGAATGGCTATCGAAAACGACCTCATTGCTCCTCCCTACACCCAGGTCAAGTCCATAACCCTCCATCAGAAACGAGAGCACACACCCGAATTGGGTGCAGGCCAGAAAATAGGATTCCGAATGAGCTACGAAAATAAAACTGAGGGTTGATTGATCATTTTTTTTATTTTTACCTTGTTAAAAGTCAGAAGCCTTGAGATTCAAATCTTTGTTTGTCCTACTTTTTGCTATCACCCTTTTGATAGCCAATGGATGCGCTTCTTCGCATACCAACAAGAAAAAGCTTAAACCCGGAAAGCCTATTCCATGTCCCCAAAAAGATTGCTGATGAATATTAAAAAAATAGTCATCGCAATAGACGGTTATTCGGCCTGCGGCAAGAGTACGACCGCCAAAGAAGTGGCCAATATCCTGGGCTACCGATATATCGACTCCGGTGCCATGTACAGGGCTGTGACTTTGTATTTTCTGGACCACCATGTAGCCCTCACCAACCCCAAAGAGATTAGCAGGAATTTACAAGGGATCAGTATTTCCTTTAAAGTCAATTCAAAAAATGTCACCGAAACCTATCTCAACGGCCTGAATGTTGAGAATGAGATCCGGAAGATGAGAATTTCAGAGCACGTGAGCCAGGTTAGTGCCATCAAGGAAGTACGCGTCGCCATGGTTCAACAGCAACGAAAACTGGGAAAAGAAAAAGGTGTGGTGATGGATGGACGTGATATCGGGACGATTGTGTTCCCAGAGGCCGAGCTTAAACTTTTTATGACCGCCGATATTACCACCCGGGCCTACAGAAGACAAAAGGAATTGATGCTAAAAGACCAATTGGTGGACTTTGACGAAGTGATCGAAAATTTGCAACAGCGCGACAAGATCGACACTACGCGCAAAGAGAGCCCCCTTCGCCAGGCTGACGATGCCCTCGTTATCGATACCACCCATATTGCCATCGACGAGCAGGTAGATGAGGTGGTAAGGCTGGCCTTAGCGAAAGTGATATAGTAAATTCGAAGTCATGTATAAATATGATGCGCGGAGTTTCTAACTTTCCGCTATGAAAACCCTCGCTGGCCGGATCCTTCGATATTTTTTCAGTGGGACATTGTTTATCGTACCGCTCGTGGCTACGGCCTACTTTATTTTTGTGTCCTTTCGCTGGCTCGACAAACAACTGAATCTGCCATATCCGGGATTAGGTTTTGTTATCATCCTGGCTTTTATTACCCTGGTTGGGTATCTCTCCACCAACTTTGCCTTTAAAACGGTGGCTGAATGGTTCGACCGCGGCATGAACAGGATTCCCTTGGTGAAGCTGATCTACTCCACGGTAAAGGATCTGCTTGGTGCCTTTGTGGGCGATAAAAAGAAATTCAACAAGCCCGTGCTGGTCAGGATCAATAAGGATAACAATCTCTATCAATTGGGATTTATTACACAATCCGATCTCACTGACCTTGGACTAAACGACATGGTGGTTGTGTATTTTCCACATTCGTATGCCTTTTCAGGTTATCACTATTTTGTGCCGAGAGAAAATATAAAACCTTTGGATATTCCCGGCCCCAGTGCCATGAAGTTTATCGTTTCCGGTGGCGTGAGCGGATTTAAAGATCATTAA
>JBMOKS010000478.1:0-10148 GCA_049324355.1 Bacteroidota bacterium | reverse complement strand
TGTTTACGTCGCGCTGCTGGGCTTGGTTGAACGTCATGTTCAGCTTCGGATCCAGGCCAGGATCGTCGTTGAAATGATTGATCGTAGGAGGGATGACACCCTGTTTGATAGCCATTATACAGGCAATACTCTCGATCGCACCGGCTGCACCCAACAGGTGCCCTGTCATGGATTTGGTAGAACTGATATTGGTCTTGTAAGCGTGATCACCGAAAACTTTCTGGATGGCTTTGATCTCGCCAATGTCACCCAGCGGTGTGGAGGTTCCGTGGGTGTTGATATAGTCGATCTGGTCGGCAGTGATACCAGCATCTTCCAGTGCATTGTACATCACCTGGATGATACCTGCACCTTCGGGATGGGGTGCGGTGATGTGGTAGGCATCAGATGACATACCACCGCCTATCACTTCTGCATAGATCTTGGCTCCGCGTTTTTTGGCGTGCTCGTACTCTTCCAGGATCAACGCGCCGGCGCCTTCACCCAGCACAAAACCGTCGCGGTCTTTGTCGTAAGGGCGTGAGGCGGTTTGAGGAGAATCGTTTCTTTCGGAGAGCGCCTTTAACGAGTTAAATCCACCGACACCGGCTTCGCATACGGCAGCCTCTGAACCACCGGATACAATAATATCAGCTTTCCCCAGCCTGAGATAGGTAAAAGCGTCATAGAGGGCGTTGGTAGAAGATGCGCATGCAGATACCGTAACATAGTTGGGACCTCTGAAGCCATATTTGATGGAAATGTGGCCTGCGCTGAGGTCGGGTATCATTTTAGGAATAAAGAATGGGTTAAAGCGCGGCGTACCGTCGCCTTTTGCATAGGACTTTACTTCTTCCTGAAAAGTTAATAACCCCCCGATACCTGAACCCCAGATCACGCCAACGCGATTTGGATTGAGTTCAGCCAACGGGAGGTTTGCATCTTTTATAGCCTCGTCCACCACCACCATCGCATACTGCGCAAAGGGGTCCATCTTGCGGGCCTCTTTGCGATCCATAAAGTTGCCAATGTCAAAGTTCTTCACTTCGCAGGCAAACCTGGTCTTGAATAGTGTAGTATCGAAGCGTGTAATCGGGGCTGCTCCACTCTTACCATTTTTGAGACCTTCCCAGAATTCGGGTAAGGTATTGCCGATGGGAGTGAGTGCACCAAGTCCTGTAACGACTACTCGCTTTAATATCATGTTCTAAGGGATGAGGTTGTGGAAAGGCGGTTGCCAAATTATTTCTTCACGTTTTGCTCCAGGTAAGAGATGGCCTGGCCAACTGTAGAGATATTTTCAGCCTGATCATCTGGAATAGAAATATTGAATTCTTTTTCGAACTCCATGATGAGTTCTACGGTATCAAGAGAGTCAGCTCCAAGATCGTTGGTGAAGCTAGCCTCAGGAGTAACTTCAGATTCTTCAACACCAAGTTTCTCGATGATGATCTGTTTTACTTTTTGTGCGATTTCAGACATGTTTTTGCGGTTTTGAATTTAAAAATCTCTGCAAAGAAAGAGATTTACAGCAATATTGTCAAACTTTTTTGATCTTGGCAGATTGTCGAGAAAACGTGTGTTTTCACTTGAAAATGAAGAAAACCAAGCTGGTCATAGACTATGAATTTGACTTCGAACTGCTCGGTGTCATCACGGCAGCTCGGGGGTATAAGCTGGCTTGGGAGATCAATCGGTTGCTCGGCATACAGCTCGTAAAACAACCCGATCTGGTGGTCGGCTTCAAAAATAATGCAGAAAAAAGCTTTTCTTTTTATGCTTATCAGACAGCCCTCAATCGTTTGAAAGTCTTTAAAAACAAACCCGCTGATACTGAGGCAGGAAAGTATTACCTGATCCCTGAATTTCCTCACTTTGATTTTATAATTTTGGCAGCCATGGAAGAGCCACATACACACCAAAGGCTGATCGATTCGATCAAAACCATCTCGTCCGTAGAGCTGGTAGCTTCCATTCCGTTGGAGGGCCTGAAGTCGAAATCAAATTTTATCTTTTGATCACATGGGCCTTTCATCACTTATTGATCATTTATCTTACGCATTATCTAAACCTTTATGTTAGAAAAAGTTTCGTACAACAAAACCAAAATTGTTGCCACCGTCGGCCCTGCATCCAACTCTAAAGAAATGCTACGCGCACTGATCAAAGAAGGTGTCGATGTTTTTCGTTTAAATTTTTCTCACGGCGCCCATGCCGACCACCTCAAGGTCGTACAATACGTGCGCGAGTTAAACAAGGAGCTGGGCTCTACAGTCGGGTTATTGCAGGACCTGCAAGGCCCAAAAATCCGGATACAGGAAATGCAGCCTGATGTTGTGATTGAAAGAGGTCAGGAACTCATCATTACCACCCGTCAGCTGCTGGGAAACAATGAAATTGTCAGTACGTCGTATACATCGCTTCCAAAAGACGTGAAGAATGGCGATATGATATTGATAGATGACGGTAAGATCGAGTTGAAGGTAAAAGAGGTGCGCGACACCGACGTGGTTACCGAAGTGGTATACGGCGGCCCTCTCAAATCTCGCAAAGGCATTAACCTTCCCTTCTCTAAAGTCTCTGCTCCGTCGCTGACGGAAAAAGACCTAAAAGACCTGGAATTCGGTTTGGAAAATGATATAGACTGGATAGCCTTGTCGTTCGTGCGAAAAGCTTCCGATATCCTGGCGCTCCGCGAGATCATCAACACGCACAAATCTGCTTCGCGCATTGTGGCTAAAATTGAAAAGCCCGAAGCATTAAGCAATATCGACGATATTATAGCAGCTACGGATGCGGTGATGGTAGCCCGCGGTGACCTTGGTGTGGAGATCTGGCTTGAAGAAGTGCCCATGGTGCAGAAAATGCTGGTAGAAAAATGTAATGCTGCCGGCAAACCCGTGATCGTAGCCACCCAGATGATGGAAAGTATGATCGAGAACCCGCGCCCGACACGCGCCGAAACCAACGACGTGGCCAATGCTGTCATGGACGGTGCCGATGCCGTGATGCTTTCTGCCGAAACTGCTGCCGGCAAATACCCGATCGAGGTGATCCGCAGTATGGTGAGGACCATTACCTCAGTAGAAAAGAACCCTAAAATGTATTTTCGATTCCGGGATGTCAATAAAGAATCGCCTACCTACATCCACGACAACTTCGTATTGGCCGCTTGTAAATTGGCCAAAGATGTTGGCGCCAAAGCTATTGTAGGTATGACTCAATCGGGATATACCGCGTTCCAATCGTCGGCTTACAGGCCTAACGCAAATATTTTTGTATTCACATCCAACCGGTCGCTGCTCACAAAGATCAACCTCGTATGGGGTTCACAAGCGTATCACTACGACAAGACGAATTCAACCGATGAGACCATTGCCGATGTGGAAGCTACATTGAAAAGAGACGGCCATGTGAAGTCCGGTGATATCTTCATCGTGCTGGCCAGTATGCCGATTCAGGAAAAGGCAAGGACCAATACGCTGAAGATCAACATCGTTAAATAGTTCGATGCCTGCCGGTAAGCTGGCCTGCTGTCGGCAGACAGGTTTCCAGGTTCGATGCTCTATGTTGAAAACAACAAATATGGAACTTCGGACATGGAACTTTTACAATTTCGGTTCCACAAGAATGATGTCTTCGCGTTCTACCACTACCGCACCCGGTGGATCGCCCTTCCGTTTACGCACAAATTTACGGGGTGTCACCACAACCGGGCAAAGCGAATCATTTTTACGCTTGGAATTGTAGGCCGCTAGCTGCGCAGCGCGTTCAATCACATCTTTTGGGAAATTCTTGCCGGCCTGATGTTTAATCACTACATGCGATCCGGGCACATCTTTAGCATGCAACCAAAGATCTTCTTTATAGGCATACTTCAAGGTTAACGCATCGTTGTGTTGGGCGTTCTTACCCACCCAGATCCTGAAGTTGTTGAACGAGAATTCATAATAAGGCAAAGGCTCTGAAACTTTAACTTCTGCCGATTCGAGTTGGAGTTCTTTTTTGAGTTTTCTGAGTTCGGTGAACTCGGCGGCTGATTCGATTTTTGCGATTTTTTCTTCGATCGAAATAATAAGAGCTTCTTGTGTTTTTAATAATTGACGCAGCCGCTGAACTTCAATTTGCTGATTCTTTGACTTCTTATAAAAAACTTCGGCGTTCTTCTGCGCGCTCAGTTGCCGCTTAAGCTTGATCTCAACGGGAAGATTTTGATGGTAAAAATTTTCGAGCGTCACCTTTTCTGCGTTGGGTTCAATGGCATGCAGGTTTGCCATCAGGAGGTCGGCCCAGACCTTGTAATTATTGTCCTGCTCAAGCTCCTGAAGCCTGCCAAGCGTTTTCTGGTAGTAGTTTTTACTACTTTGCAACCTGCCTTTCATGGTCGCCAGTGCCGCGGCCCGCTCCTGCGTGAACGCGTAAGTATGCGTGTACGTGAAAAAGAAAGAATTAACTGCATCAATCGGACTTTTGAACGTCTTCAGATTCTTTCCATCTGGCAACAATGAAAGTACAGGCACTTTTTGTACCTCATTCACATTAAAGGTTGGGTTCTCCAGCAGTTGCCGCACGCTTTGGATCATCTCCCATTTCTCTGCAGTGGTGGAGGTGGAAAAGTTTTTTTCTTCGAGGTATTGCCAAACCAACTTGCCAAAGGTGAAGTACAGGGCTTGGAGACGATCTTCATTCGCTGTAAAATTTTCGAAGCCCCAGTCGATGTTACGATCGAGTTGCTGGAGTTTAATATCCCAATCAGCCTGAATTCCATTTTTGAACAGATCGACGGCGACGTCAGAATCCAATAGAATGATGTTGGCATGATTGCCGTGCATTTTAAAAAGTAATTGGAGGTTATTGGTGAACTGCACAGCAAAACTGCGCTCATTCTCGAATTGGCGGAAATCTAAAATACGTTGTCCGATGAGTGCTGAAAAAAGATCCACACTGTTTTTCCGGGCGCGATGAAAATGATCAGGGAATGAGAGACAGGAGAAGTTTGGAAGCAAGCTGGCTTTTACAAAAAATGGCTTGCTATGCGTTTCCAGCCGGAGTACCAGTTCGTCCTTGTTTTGACTAAAGCATTCTGACACCACGGTGCCGGTCAGGATCTTCTCCAGTGACCCACTGAGCTGACGTAGAAAGTAATAATTGTTGTGCACCCGTTTTCTTTTAATGCTGCAAGATAGAAACTTGATGCTGTATGCTGGATACTTCTTGATGCTGGATCATAGATACTCCTTTGGTAGATTCCCTTGATACCTGACGGCTAATTTTGCCCTTATCCTGCAACTAGTCCTGACTTTGCTAAACTTACCAGAAATATGGCGCTTTTTGTGTCGATTCCACCGGCTGCGAGCTGCCAGGTTCGAGCTAAGGGAAAAAACTCGCAGCTCATAGCTCGAGGCTCGTCGCTTCAATCAACGAACCTTTCAAAAACGTCACGTCATACATAAGATAGAAGTAGGACTAGAGTCAAGTTTCCAGCATCGTTTTTAAATTGTGATTTGCAGCCCGTCGTAGGCTAGCGCGACGTTGGCGGGCAGTTCTTTGATCACGTCGGCGTGGAGGCCGAGTTTGTGGCTGATGTGGATGAAGTAGGTCTGTGCCGGCTTGATTTTTTCTACCATCTCCAGCGCTTCGTTGAGGTTGAAGTGTGATATGTGCTGTTCGCGTTGGAGTGCATTAAGTACCAGCACGTCGGTTCCCTTGAGTTTTTCCATGGTCTCGTCGGGGATGTAGTTGGCGTCGGTGATGTAGCTGAAATTTTTGAACCGGAATCCGAAGACGGGCATCTTCAGGTGAACTACAGGCAGTGGCGTTATTTGCACACCGTTTACCGCGAAGTCGTGTCCGTCGATCTTATTGAGTGTAAGCCGGGGGATGCCGGGATAATAGTCTTTTACAAAGGCGTAGGCATACTCGATTCTGAGCTGTTCCAGCACAGCCTGAGTGCCGTAAACCGGCATGTCCATTTCCTGCTTGAAGTTATAGGCCCTTACGTCGTCGAGGCCGGCAGTATGGTCGCGATGAGCGTGGGTGAATAACACGGCATCTAGGCGGTGGATGTTTTCCCGAAGCATTTGCTGCCGGAAGTCAGGGCCGGTGTCTACGATGAGACTCTGATCGTCAATTTCGAGGTGTATGGAAGTGCGCAGCCTTTTGTCGCGAAAGTCCAGCGACATACAGACCTCGCACGTACAGCCAATCACTGGCACACCTTGTGAAGTTCCGGTGCCCAGAAATGTAACTTTCATGCGTGATCAGGACTTTTTAGGCGGCTGCTGATTGGTGAAAAAGTTCTTCGTAAAGCTTTAGACTCTTTTCGGTAAAGCGGCTTGTATCCAAAATTACACCCTTCAAAATATCCAACAAGGCGTTGATCTTTCCTTCGGTAGGATAAAACTTATTGACGATGATGATCTTCTGATCTTTTAGCACGCAATAACCCGACTTGAAGTTGCCTTTTTCATACCTCAAGGTATAGTCTGACTCTGCGATCAGATCTTCGAGCTTTAACAGGAACTGGCTGGTATACTTAATCGTAGTGCTCATAACATTCTTCGACAACAAAGATAGCCATAATTGTTATTTTTGAGTCCGCAATTGTGGAATTTCTTGTGGATAAAAGTGATCCTTGTGGATAACTTTCAGAAAAAGCTTATTATTATCACTGGTCCCACGGCCGTGGGCAAAACTGCCGTGGCCATTCAACTCGCCCAACACCTTGGCGCGCAGATTGTTTCGGCCGATTCGCGCCAGATTTTCAGGGAGTTAACCATCGGTACCGCTAAGCCCACCGAAGCGGAATTGAAACAGGTGAAGCACCGCTTGGTCAACAGCCACTCTATCACGGAGCCATACGATGCGGCTCAATATGGCGAACAGGCACTCGCCCTGATCCATGATCTTTTTAGAAAGGATGACCACGTCATTTTATGCGGCGGCTCCGGGTTGTATGTAAAAGCCGTGTGCGAGGGGTTTGACGATATACCCGAAGTGCCCAAAGAAATCCGCGCTGAGTTAATCGCCGGATTCGAGACGAAAGGCATCCACTGGCTGCAGAATAAAATGAAAGCAATGGACCCCGAACATTATGGCGCCATCGATCAGCAAAATCCACATCGGCTTATCCGCGCCCTCGAAGTGAAGATCGGCACCGGCGTTTCCATAGCCGAGTTCCGGAAAAAAACTGTGAAAGATCATCCTTTCAAAATTGTGAAGATCGGCCTTGAACTGGAGCGCGAAGAATTGTACGAGCGCATCAATCGACGTATGGATCAAATGATCGAAGAAGGGTTGTTTGACGAAGCCCGCGAACTCTATCCGTACAAGGACCAAAATGCATTGCAGACGGTGGGCTACCAGGAGATCTTCGACTTCATGGACGGTAAGTATGACCGCGAAGAGGCCATCCGGTTGCTCAAGAGAAATTCACGCCGATACGCAAAGCGTCAGCTCACGTGGTTCAAGCGTGATGTGGCCATCACCTGGTTCCACCCGGGCGATTGGGAAAAGATCCTGACCCATGTCAATCAGTAGTTCTTCTGTATACTTTCTTTTTCCCGCTTTGTGCTTTCAACGTTCCCCTTCGTACTTTTAACCTTTTAACATTGAAACCCGAACTTTGAACGTTAAGCGTGTTTTGATCATCGCCTACTACTGGCCGCCGAGCGGGGGAAGCGGTGTACAGCGTTGGCTGAAATTTGTAAAGTACCTTCCGCAATTTGGTTGGAAGCCCTACGTGTTCACCCCTGAAAATCCATCGTTCGCCATCCGCGATGAATCGCTTCTTAAAGATGTACCACCCGAGGCTGAAATAGTGCGGTTTCCGATCTGGGAACCCTACAGCTTTTTTTTGAGCATCTCCAGACTTATGGGACGCAAGCATTCGGCCAAGCCTACCGATCTGGTTTCGGGAAAAAATAAATCGATCATTCAGTCTGTTAGCACCTGGATCAGAGGCAACTTGTTTGTTCCCGATCCGCGGGTTTTTTGGGTGAGGCCGTCGGTAAAGTATTTGAGAAAATACTTGCACGACCAACAAATCACGACCGTCATCACTACTGGCCCACCGCACAGCCTGCACCTCATCGGTTACCAGCTGAAGAAAATTGACCCAACCCTGCGGTGGCTGGCTGATTTTCGAGATCCGTGGTCGGAGTGGGGGTTACTCGACAGCCTCATGGTGGGAAGTCTCGCCCGGAAGTCGCATCAACGTCTCGAAAACAAGATACTCACAGCCGCGGATGAAGTCATTACCATCACACCTTTTTATACCCGCCGGTTTGAGGCACTCAGCAAACGAAACGTGCGATTACTCACCAACGGATTTGATACCGACGATTTTAAAATGCTGGAGTATGCTAAGTCAGAGCGGTTTATGGTCCGCCATGTGGGAATCGTAAATGAAAAATGCGACCCGAGATCGTTGATGGAAGCGGTTCATCAACTTATCCAGGAGAATGCGCAGTTTGCGCGCCAGGTGTGTGTGCAGTTCATCGGTGAAGTTCATGCTGATTTCAAAACCTACGTTGAAAGCCGCGACGACCTTCGTCAGGTCACGGAGTTTATGGGCAATATTCAGCATCAACAGCTTATGACATTGTATGGGAGTTCTTCTCTATTGGTGCTCGTTTTAACTGGTTACAAAGACGCGGAAGGTTACTTGCCTGGAAAGTTGTTTGAATATATGGCTACAGGCTTGCCGATCATGGCGGTTGGTCCCGTCAACGGCGATGCCGCCATGGTGCTAAAAGAAACCCAGGCTGGAGAAATGATCGAGAGTCATGACATTGCAGCGATCAAAAGAGTATTGCTGCACGAATTCATCGCCTGGAAAAATAAAAACGGCAGCGATGCTAAAAACGTGAAGGCCGAGAAATACTCCCGTCGCCACATCACCCAACAGCTTGCACACTTATTGGATCGTCAGGACAGGCCATAGAGGAATCCCATCTCCAACGCCTTGGTGATCATTTCGGCGGAATTATTCACGTTCAGTTTGCGCATCATATTTCGACGATGAGCTTTTACCGTGAGGTGTGATATTTTTAGACGCTCTGCGATCTGCTCGCTGGTTTTGCCCGAAGCAATCAATCGTAAAATCTCTTCTTCTCGGTCAGAGAATGGAGATTCGCTCTTCACCGCGGTGCTAAAAGTCGTCGGGAAGATCTTGTTGCCCTGGCAAACCTTCAGCAGCGATTCGATCAGGTGAAGACTTTCCATGGACTTATTCAGATAAGCATCTGCACCTAACATCCTCGCTTCTTGTGAGAAAACAGTCTCCTCGTGCATACTCAGCACGACAATTTTAGTGGACGAATTATTCAGCCTGATCCGTTTGATGGCATCGAAGCCGTTGAGGTTGGGCATTTCTACATCGATGACAAGAAGTTCGGGTGCAAAGGCATGGATGTTTTCCAGTAAAGACTGTCCGCTGTAAAATTTACTAACCACTTCAAAGTGGCCGGACTCCGTGAGTAGCCGTTCAAGTCCATCGCAAAATAAACGATGGTCGTCTGCAAGTATAGTTCTGATCAAGTTGCCTCCTGTTTTAAAGTTAGTGGTATATCTATGGTGTATGAGATTCCGAATTTTCCGGATTCAAATTTTAACGTTCCGTTGATAGATTGTAAACGCGATTCAATGCTGTCGAGGCCCAATCCGTTTTGTTCGGGCTTGTATGAAAAACCGATTCCATCGTCTTCATAAACAATGTTGAGCAAGTCATCAAATGAGCTGATGTGGATCGTGATGTTCCTGGCGTAAGAGTGTTTAATGGAATTGGACAACAGCTCCTGCAGCACCCTGAATACCATGATGTTTAACTCGTACTTCGTACTGTCGTTGCCAAAGGTTTTCAGCGAGATGTTTATCGGGATGCTCTTGTTAAGTTTGGTGACGTAGTTTTTCAATCCCGTAAACAGCCCGTACCGTTCGAGACTCGGTGGCGTCAGTCCGTAAATAATCTCTTTGATCTCCCTGATGGCTATTTGAAATTGTTCCTCCACATCGTGCGCCAAGGGTTCTTTGTAATTTTTCAGCAGCTGATTTACCATGAGTTTAATGGCTGTGAGGTTGGTGCCCACGCCATCGTGCAGCTCTTTGGCGATCCGGTTTCGCTCGCGCTCCAGGGTGACGATCTCCGATTGTATGAGCTTCTGCTGATG
>JBMOKS010000477.1:0-10190 GCA_049324355.1 Bacteroidota bacterium | reverse complement strand
ACTTTTATGACACAAAGCGTAGCAACCATTGCATGGGATGATCTTTATCATGAGCTGGTTTCGTTCGTGCACAGGAAGACAAAGGACAAAGCCACGGCCGAAGACATCGTCCAGGACGTGTTTGTAAAAGTGCACACCAGAGCAGGGCAGCTTAAAGAAGCCGAAAAGATCTCGGCGTGGATCTACCAAATAACGCGAAATGCGGTAGTCGATCATTTTAGAAGCGTGTCGCGCACCGTCGCGCCGGTCAATGTGCGTTGGGAAGAGGATCAGCAGGATTTCAATGACTGTGTGGCCACCTGCCTCACCAAACTGATGACGACACTGCCCGAAAAATATCGCATACCCCTGGAGTTGACAGAGATCCAAAACCTCTCTCAATACGAGCTTGCCGAACGGTTAAATATCACCTACGCCGGTGCCCGGTCGCGCGTGCAGCGTGCCCGCAAAATGCTGCGCGACAAGCTGGACGCGCTCTACGTGGTCAAGACTGACGCATACGGCAATGTGATCGTCTGCGAAGACCGCACGCCCCGCTGTTGCAAAAACGACTGTTAACACTTGCATCAATTTTTAGGGTGTTGCGTCTTACGGGTGTAAAAACCATTTTGTATGAAACGGATACACCTAGCAATCTTATTGTGGTTGACCTTCTCAACCCTGGCCACCGCTCAAAAGCCAAAGATCAAAGAATTAACTTCGGCGCGAGGATACTATAAGAGTCTTCAGGCCTTTAGTCCCAAACCCAAGTCGGCCAATGAAGAAATCGACAAGCAAAAGTTCCCATACGATGCCGCGTCGGCAGAAAAACGACTAAGCCTCAAGCCTTATTATCTTGAAAACGCCACGGTCAACGACTTTACGGTTCCCGACCCTCCGGCTAACAGTTCCGAGCAGACACGGGCCGAGTTGAATTATCTCCTGGCGCTTCAACAGCAACGCACCCAACTGGACGTGGAGTCGAGTCTTTACATGGCAGGAATATTTTATAACCTGCGGGTGAAGCCGGAGGATTCTACGTACCATCAGTATCGTCAAAACCTTTTCTTTATCGGAAGGACGATCGGAAGTTGGTTTAATCCGAAAGACCTTCCGCTCACGGCCGATCTGATCGCGCACGTGTGGCAGGATGCCAGTTATTTTATCTGGAGCTACAAGTACAAGTACCTACGCATTCGTCCGTGCAAGATCGACACCAGCATCAAAAACCTGGAAGAAACCGATTGGGCGGCGTACCCGAGCGGGCATGCCGCCAACTCCTACGTCAATGCCTACATCTACCAGGAGCTTGCCCCCGAGTTTGCCGATACTTTCATCAAAGATGCATACGACATGGCGCACTCGCGCGAGATCATCGGTGTGCATTATCCGAGCGATTCCGAAGCTTCGCGAATGCTTGCCCGCCAGCTGGTGAACAAGCTTTTTCAAAATGAAAAATTCCTGAAGGATTTTGAGCTCGTGAAGAAAGAGTGGGCGCAAAAGGCAAAGGAGAGTTTTGCCAAGCCCGCGCTGATCGAGGACGGCTCGAAGAAAGCATCTTCATGTGCCAAGAAGTGCGAGTGATCGAATTCTGTTCAAACGCAGACGCAGGGTTTCCCTGCGTCTGTTGGCTTTTAGAAATATTGTTACTTGTCGCAGCAGGCGGAGCCATCCTCCGGCTGAGCGCAGCACGCCCCGTTGTTATCTTCCTCGGTTTGGCTGGGGGTGCAGCATACCGAAGCATTTTCTTTCGGGGCACAACACGATGATGCAGCGGCGTTGGCCTTTTCGCTGGAGACTTTCGATTTTTGAAGCGCTGGGATGTCAGTTGTTTTTGTATTCATGATCTTTAGTGTTTTCATTACTAAAGACGGTGGAAATACAAAGTGATGCACGAATGGAATTTTTTTATTCCGTCGCGCATGAATTACAGGGACCATTGCAGTCTTTCCGGTTGTGGGCATCCAGGATGTTTCCAAGGGTATCGGTCTCAATATGACAGCAGTTGTGAAGGAGCTGTTTGAGTTTCTCCCGGCCACGCTGCACGCGTGAGCGCATGGAAGGGTAGGCCATGGCGTATTTTTCAGCCAGGTCCTTTTGTTTGATGCCCTTGATTTCAGAATCGACAATGATGTTGCGGTATTCCTCGGGCAATAACGTAATCATTCCACTCAGGCATTGTTCAAGGCCTTTGGTGTCGTCCGCTCTTTTTTCTTCGGCCAAAGATTCTTCCAGGTTTTCGTCGATAGCGACACTTCTTTTATTGGCATTGGCGCGGTAATAATCTATAATAGCATTGCGGGTGATGGCATAGATCCAGCTTTGGAGCTTTTCTTTTTCTCCAAGCTTACTGATATTGACCGATATTTTGATGAAGACATTTTGAACGATATCCTCCGCGTCTTCCTTTGTTTTCACCTTGCTCTGAATATACGACAACAGCGTGCTGTGAAATTGTTGATATATTCCTGCTATTTCCATGCGAATGAGAATTCTTTCCAACGTGTTTTAAAATGAACCAAGGCTAAGATAATCAATACAAAGGTGCCAATCGACAAGGCTGGCGAGAGGTATGCCGAGCCAATCAAAAATCCACCGGCGAGGGTGCCTACAGCAGCGCCAATGTCGCGCCACGTGGCATTTTCAGCCACTGCCACTAGGGAGCTTTGCGCTTTTGATACGTTTCCTGGTGTGATTGCCGACTGAATGCCATAAAAAGTAAATATGACGATGGCCCCTGGCGCTATCCATCCCGAGGCAACCAGGATCAGGCCGGCGATGACCAACGCGAGCGTGGCTGTAAATACCGTTTCAAATCCTATCTTGTCTGCTATCCATCCGCCAACGGGTGATAAAATCACAAGGCATATTCTTCGATAACCAAGATAGAAAGCAGCCAACGAGGTAGCTGCGATCAACGAGATGTTTCGGCCGTGGAGGAAAAGTATTCCCAATGCCACGACAAAGATCCCGTCTACCAGGATGGCCGACAAAAGCGTAATGGCGTTAAGCGTCGATGGCCATCGCAAGGATAGGTTGTATCGGGATGTTTCGACATTTACTTTTCGATTCGGGAGACTCAGCGAAAAGTATAACGCAGGTAGCGACAGGAGCGATAACCCGATAAATATATAAGTCGGCGGCAACGCTTGAATGAAAACCGGTACGGCAAACAATGCCAGCATCGGGCCAGCTTCCTGAAGGCCTCTGCTGACGCCCAACGCCGTACCTTGTTTAGGATGTTGAAGCGCGTAAGCCAACGTGCCCAGGCGCAAGGCAGAGAAAGAAAGCCCCCAGACTATCCTGAGGATCAGCCATAGGAGAATCCCTGATGCAAAGGCATAGCCCGCCGTGGAAAGAATAGCCAGCAATGCGGCGGCGATCATAACATCGCGAAGGCCATATCTTGAGAAAGTGTGCACCATCAGGCCGTTGGAGAGAATCCTCACAAACCGATTTATCGAAAGCAGCACACCGACCCAGGCGAGCGGAATGCCAACGGCAAGACCATTGACAGGCAAAAATGGGTACAAAAAAGCATCACCAAAGCTCGCGAAAGCCAAGGTCAACGCCGCAAAGGCAGGCACTATCAAACCGTTTCGTTTCATCTGCGGTTCAGCAGCACGCCTTTGCTTTCTGTTTTTGCGTAGGCCCGGCACCACAGCAAGCGGTGTCGCCGGCATCAGCACTGCACACGCCGGTTTCAGGCAGGTCGAGCTCTACGTTTCTGGCAGCTTCCATATCGCCATCGAGCGCGGCTACAATGGAGCGGACCTGTTCGTAGCCGGTAGCCATGAGGAACGTCGGCGCACGTCCATAGCTCTTGGCGCCGACAATGTAAAAATCCTTATCCGGATGCCTGAGCTCTTGCTCGCCATGCGGGCGAACCGTGCCACAGCTGTGAACGTTGGGATCGATCAACTCGGCAATTGCCGACGCACTTTCGAGCATGGGATCAATGCTCAACCTTACTTCCCGCAGGAAAGTAAAATCAGGACGCGAACCGGTGTTGCTGATAATTTCATCAATACCCCGTAGCGCAAACTTTTCGCCGTTCTGAGATCCGATCACCGTTAACTTATTGTCTTGTTTGACCAGTTGTTGAACCTGGAACGGTGTATAAACATTGACGCGATCTTCATTTACCAATTGCTCGATCCTGATGCCCAATGCACCCCGCGCTTCCAGGGCATCAGCTTCTTGTCCTCCATAGACGTCACGGACGTCCTTTTTTCTAAGCACCCAATGGATCTCCGTGGCCGGGTATAACTCCTTTAACTTGCTTAATTCAAGAACCGCATGGATGGAGGAATGACCGCTACCGACAACCAACACGCTTTTGTTTTTATACCGTTCCACATGCTGATGGAGAATGTCTGGAATGCCATAAAATATTTGATCGCTATTTTCAATTTCACCAATAGCCCAGGTTCCACCCGACCCGATCGGGTTTGGCGAATTCCAGGTGCCCGTAACATCGATCACCGCTTTCACTTCATGTTGCTCAATATCCCACCCGCGCAGTACCTGTAGGGTATAGGGTTCGTTTTCGCGCCCACGGGTTTTCATCTTGTCTAGGTTTTTACGACCGACAGATACAACCTTGCTATTCAAGGCGATAAACGGTTTGATGGCGGGGTGCTCCGATAGAGGTTTAAAATACAGACTATAAAGCTCCGCGCCCGTAGGAAGCGTTTCCTCGTCAGGTGCTTGCCATCCGGTAGCATTGAGAAGTTGTCTTGCAGCTTTATCGATGTTGTAACGCCATGGCGAAAAAACGCGAATGTGCTGCCAGGTGAGCACGTTCGAAGCCACCGTATCTCCAGCTTCGAACAATAAAAAAGAGATATTTCTAACGGTTAAATGGGCGGCTGCAGCCAGGCCCACTGGCCCGCCTCCGATAATCGCGACAGGTAAGGAATTGTTTGCTTTCATGGTGAATTGTATTCAACACCATAGACGGGATGCTTGGAAAATGATGCAGTTTTCGATGAGATTTCGGCATCTTTGCACGCCACTGAACGGTGATTACCGAACCAGCAAATGCCTAAATCCGGAAGATTTTCAACAAAAAGGTTCCGATAATGGTCTCCTCCAATCTATTCATGTAGATTGTCTGTTCTTTCTTCCCGCGAAAGTAACAGGGGCGACCAAGAACTTTCAGGCCAGTAAGTCTTGCGCTGTTTCCGTTAATCTTACACCCGGATACGACACTACAACGTATGCCCTGATCGACTTTGCCGATTGTATTCGCATTAACAAATTACCAGCAAGCAATATCCACACAGGTAAATGGCCGCCATGGCGGTCGATACGGCTAATCGCGCGATGTGAAAACGAAGCTACTGAACGATGGAAACCGGAATATAACCTATGACACGATAGCATCGCTTCTCATTCATAGCGCAATGTCTCCGCAGGGTTGAGTTTCGAAACCCTAAAAGCCTGGGACAAAACGGTTAGCCAGCCGAGGATGATCATAAAAATTATTGTGTACATAAATATTCCGGCTGACCAGCTTACGCGATACGGAAAAAATTGAAGCCAAGCATTTCCAAGGAAATATGCCAAGGGCATACACAAAATAACAGCGAGCAATACCGGTTTTAAAAAACTCCTCGACACCAGCACCACAAGCTGATCTGATGTTGCACCCATAATTTTACGAATGCCCAATTCTTTAACGCGCTGGTCTGCTTCATATGCCGAAAGCGCATACAACCCCATGCATCCGATGATGATCACTAAAATGGTAAAAAAGGAAAGAATCTGTCCGATCATCATCTCGGGGCGGTATATCATATCTGTGAGATAATCGTCCATAAGTACCACATTGAGGGGAGCTTCCGGCAGTAACGTTGTAAGGGCTTTTTCAAGACGATCACGTACCTGATAAAAATCGTTGCCATCAATCCTGGCCATATAGCGATTGTTGGAACTTTCGTATACCACAACAAGCGGTACAATTTCTTTTCTCAACGATGAAAGATGAAAGTCTTTTATCACACCAACAACTTCGCCCGGTAGAGAGTCTGTAAACAAAAAGCCCGACACACGCTTTCCGATTGCCTCCTCGGCAGTCCAGCCAAGTGCTGCAACTGCGAGCTCATTGAGTATGACACTTCGTTTTGCATCTGTGCCATTGGGGTTAAAATTTCTTCCGGCAACCAGCTTAAGCTGAAGCGCAGGTATATAATCGTGGTCAACGGTAATGCGCCCCATCTTGACATTCACGTCGTGTGGTGCGTTGGCAATCCGCAAGGCGGTTATTTCCACGACCCTACCCGGCAATGAAGAGCAGGCGGTGATCCGTGCCACACCGGGAATTTTCAGCAGTTCAGCCTTAAATGATTCCGGGCTGATATCCGTGTTGCGGGCCGCTGTAAATAATACCAGGCCTTCTTTGTTGAACCCAAGGTCCCTGGTACGCAGAAACTCAGCTTGCCGGAACACCACCAATACCATCACCACCAAAATACCCGTAAGCATGAACTGGACCATCACCAACCCTTTCCGGAGCGTCCTGCTTGCATCACTGATCTGTTTGCCTTTTAGCACCAACGCCGGTACAAACCGCGACAGGAAAAAAGCCGGATAGCTTCCAGCTACTAATGCAAGCAAAAAATTAATTCCAATTAACCCTGCAATCACACGGTAATCAACCAAAAAATCATGAAGACTGAATTGACCTCCCATGTAAGCATTAAAAAATGGAAGGCTAAGATCAGCCCAAAGAATGGCAAGCAAAAAACTGATAGAGCACAAAATCAATGACTCCATCAAAAACTGACTCACTAACTGCAAGCGATAAGCTCCCATCACTTTTCTAACACCTACTTCAAGCGCACGCCGCGTTGACCGCGCCGTGGCCATATTCATATAGTTAAAGCAAGCAAGCAGCAAAATAATGAGACCAACAGATGTGAAGGCAACCAAATACGTCCGGCCAATAGAGGCAAAGGGGTTGCCGAAGTAAGTGTCATCCAAAATTATCGATAATAAGGGCTGCACGTAGTACTCAATCGACTTCCATTCCTCCGGAGTATGATGATGAACAAACGCATTAAGTTTCTTATTAAATGACGAAATATTTCGATCTTTCTGCAGCAATAGATAGTTGTAGTATAAGTTGGAGTCCCAACGAAGTGACAGTGGCTGCGTGCGCTCAATGTGTGAAAATGAAATGATGAAATCACCCTGCAAATGCGATTGAGAAGGAAAATCGTGAAAGACACCGATGACTGTAAACGCAGCAAAGTCCTTAACCAGAACAGTTTCCCCAACAGGGTTCACCTTACCAAATATTTTACGCGCCGCTGATTCGCTGATCAGAATACCCTCAGGTGAGATTACACTCGATGAAATCGGTCGGGTTTTCAATGAAATCGAAAAGATTTTAAAGAACGAAGAGTCCACGGCCAGTAATTGCTCTTCAAATACATCTTTCTCTTTCCATGATACATTTTTCCGTAAAAAGGCAACGCGCGTGGCAGCTTTAATTTCTGCGAAATGCTTTTGCAGCTCGGGTGCCAAAACTCCCTGCGTCATGGCAACCTTTTTCAAATCGTTACCGATGAGTTTTTTATTAACTACCCGGTAGATGTCGTCAGCATTTTCGTGATAGCGGTCAAAATTGAGACGGTCAATGACCGGTAAAGCGAGGATCAAACAACAGGCAATGCCAATGGATAATCCTGCAATATTGATGAGCGAATACAGCCTCGTATTCATCAGGTTTCTGGTAGCGATAACAATGTAGTTGCGAAGCATCGGAGTAATTTACCACAGGTAAATGAAAATACAGTACCACATTTTTAAAACGCGCGTTTTTCAAATTTTACAAAGTTTCCAAAACAAGCAGCGCCCATTCACAGAAAAACTACTGTCCAATATTGGACATTTTTTAAGGGATTTATGAAATGTCTTAGTACGTTTATAGGAATACGTAACAGCTTATGGCCAAGCATAATAGCAAAGTACTTATCGCCGATGATGATGAATTCGTCTGCTTGTCGCTGAAGTTGCTGCTAGAGCAACATGAGATTGAAACCGTTGCTATTAACAGCCCTGAGCGCATTCCGGCGATACTGGAAAAAAACAGCGTTCACGCCATACTACTCGACATGAACTTCAGACAAGGTGATACGAGCAGTACGCAAGGCTTATTCTGGCTCAGAAAGATCATGGAAGTTGCGCCTGAAATTCCTGTAGTACTGATCACCGCATTCGGAGAAATATCGCTGGCGGTGGAAGCAATGAAACAAGGCGCACATGATTTTATAACGAAGCCCTGGCAAAACGAAAAATTGCTTGCAACCATTAAGAATTCACTTGCTTTATATCAGGAAAAAAGAAAAGTCAAACAGCTCACCTCACAGCAAAAGATTATCAATTCGATGATCGATAGACAGTATGAAGGCCTGGTCGGCGAAGCGGCTTCCATTCACCTCATTCGCAAAACCATAGAAAAAATTGCAACAACAGATGCGACCGTCCTTATCCTCGGTGGCAACGGCACCGGCAAGGAAGTAATAGCGAGGGAAATTCATCGAAAGTCGTTGCGTTCAGATCAGATTTTTGTGAATGTGGATGCAGGCTCGCTCAGTGAAACACTTTTTGAAAGCGAGCTATTCGGTCATAAGAAAGGAGCATTTACAGATGCGAAAGAAGATCGTGTGGGCAGAATTGAAGCCTCATCAGGCGGAACGCTCTTTCTGGACGAGATCGGTAATTTACCATTAGCGTTGCAGGCAAAGCTTCTCACGGTGATGCAGCATAAAACAATCACCCGCTTAGGCACAAACCACCCAATTCCTGTAGATATGCGCATCATCTGTGCTACTAACGCCAACCTCAAAAAGCTTGTGCTGGAAGGACAATTCCGGGAAGATCTGTACTACCGTATCAACACCGTAGAAATTACCATGCCGCCGTTGTGCGATCGGCTCGAAGATATTCCAGTACTCGCCAACTATTTCCTGCAGAAATTTGCAGCCAAGTACCTTAAAGAAAAGAGAGCTATTCCCGACGAGGTAATGCAGGCCTTGCAGCGATACCGTTGGCCCGGTAATATCCGAGAGTTACAGCACGCTGTGGAGCGGGCCGTTATCCTAAGTGAAGGAACCGTCTTGAAACTCGAAGATTTCGGTATCATCCGCAATGAGCATTCGGGAGATCTCATTTTTGATCACCTGAATCTTGAAAAGCTTGAATGCTGGGCAATCCGTAAAGCGATTGACAAACACCACGGCAATGTCAGTCATGCTGCTCATGAACTTGGCCTTTCACGCGGTGCCATGTACCGACGAATGGAAAAGTATGGTCTTTAAAAGTTTCTACATCAAGGTCATTGCGCGGATACTATTCCTAGCCATTGGGTTGTTTCTGTTGAACTACTGCCTTGTGCGCGGATTGTATTTGCGAAGCGTATACATCGCTGTTTTTACTCTGGCGCTGACGGTGGAACTGATGGTATTCATCAACAAGTTTAACCGCAAACTCAATGCTTTTCTGACCAGCACGCTACAGCAGGATTTTACGTTACATTTTAAAGAACATCAGCAGGAAAGGTCTTTTAAAGAATTTTATCGGCTGCTGAACAGGATCACGGCTCTGTTTAAAAAGATAAGAGAAGAAAAGGAAATCAAACAACGATTCCTCGAAACATTAATAGAGCATGTCACCATCGGCCTGGCAAGTTTTGATCAGGAAGGCAACGTTCAGTTCGTCAATAGCGCCTTCCTCCGAATAACTGGCCACCTTCGGCTCACTCATATCCGGCAACTACAATTTGACAACAGACAACTTGCTGATGCGATGACAGGCGTGGCACCAAATGGCATCACGATGGTGAAATGGCATAAGCACAATCAATTGCTCAATCTTGCTGTGTATGCCACTGTGTTTAAGGTCGACAGCAAAGAATTTAAGCTGATCTCGTTGCAGAACATCACGCACGAACTAAATGCTCATGAAATGGAAGCGTGGCAAAAGCTCATCAGAGTACTCACACATGAAATCATGAATTCTATTTCGCCCATTATTTCCCTAAGTGGCACCCTTCACAACTTGCTTCACAAGAAAAATCGGGAAAACGGATTGACGGGCGCAAACGATTGGACCGCATTGGTGGCTGGCGTAGGCGCTATCAAAACACGAAGTGAAGGGTTACATTACTTCACCCAGAAATACAGGGAACTCACGCACATACC
>JBMOKS010000476.1:3504-10253 GCA_049324355.1 Bacteroidota bacterium | reverse complement strand
CTCTAATGCTCTTGGTTAATCCATTCTTTGATGTACCCTTTGGCCAAATATGTTTCCATTGCTCTGTCAAAGCTCAATTCCAGCCAAATTTCGAATTCCATTTCTGCAAATTAGCGACTAAACTGTTTTTAAAAACTCGAAAGGCATATCGTAACTAACAAGCGGTTTGATGGGTAATAATTCTTTAGGAATTAATGGGCTTGCGACATTAATTTCAACTCCAGTCAGCCAAGCAAGCTTAGCATAGCCTAGAGCCGGAAGGGATAAGTGTTGACTAAAAACGGAATTGTCATTCCTTAATTTGTGAATTGGAGGAGTAGTCATCTTTTCAAGAATTGCTTCCGCTCCAGATTTGTCCTTTTCATATAAAGACCTAAAGAATATATAGTCATATTTTAAGCTCATTTCTTTTTTTGAAACATTTTTAAGAGTTTTCGTTTCAAGGATATTTAGGTTTTTCTCCAGGCCAGCTTGATTATTTCCCATGAAGTGCTGAATTGTATTGCACCAGATTGCTGAATGCCCCCTTTCAACAGCTTCATCCATGTCACAGGCGTTATTCGCTCCCCTAAATCTTAATTTTGAGTAATCCTCGATTAATGATGCATTGTCACTTAAAACCGGAATGAGACACCTCGTGATATCAAATTCCAGGAATCTAGAATGGCTCTTAGAATATTGCCTAACTAAAAACGATATCGATTTTGGCAGACACATAGAAATAGGCTTTTGAGGAGTGAAATTGATGCTCAATAGTTTTTAAAAAACCCAATTCCGAGTTGAGCTTTGTAAGGGCTGACAAATGCCAATCTTCAAATCCCGGTTGAGTGAGGTAATTTTGGATGACCTTATCAACTCGACCCTGTAAATATTCTACTTTCTCTTTTATTACTTCCATTTTAGATTTCAGAAGCTTCAAGTCTCAAAAAAATTACTCTACCGCGTGGTGATTCCGAGTGTTCTACAAGTTTATGCGTAAGCAGTGGCGTGTTCGAAGCGCGTCAGTGTCTCACAAAAACCAAACGTTGTTTGAAAACCTTCCAATTTCGGAAATGCAAATTGATTTCCATAGCTAATATGGCACATTTGATTTGAGTCCTTTACGAAACCGAGTTTATAATTGGTGCGTAAGTAGCCGATTGAAATCCTGGTTGGAATGTAAATGCCCTCTTGCTTACGCTAGTAAGTCACATGTCTCGTAGAACGTCTGGCAACATTAAAGTTATTTTTTTAATCCTTTGTTCGCCCAAGGTGTATTCAAAGTGAATCGAATAGTCACCGTAGTCATATCTATCGAATCCTCCTTTTCTACCTAAAATTGGAAGTACCATCTCTTGCCCGCTTTTTGATGGTGGCCCCCATTTTTCAATTATAAATGTTCTTCCTCTGCTTGCTTCAAAATCAAACCCATCTAATTTGTCTTGAACCGGGAAAATAAATATTGTTTTGATTGTTTTGTCAATAGATAACATCATCTCATACCTGCCGTCCTTTGCTTTTACTATCCACGTTGGCTCTATATTCTCGTCAGCACCTAAGTCATTGTATTCAATTGAATATTCGGAATTGTTTATCAAAACGTCATTTACTCTTTTTCCTAGAATTGAAATGTAGTCCACAGTTGTCTTGGGTTAGTATTAGCGCAACGTTTTGTGTTTAAAGAGTTGCGGCATAGCAGGGTTTTTAAAATGAAACGAAGTGCAATGTTAAACCTGACCTGCTGCGCAACTCTCGCGGTTAAGTACGAAATTAAGAAGCCGATTTGAATAAAGACACAACACCTAGCGATTACGGATCATTATTTTCCAATTACAGAAAAGTATTTCCGCAGTTTAATGACCCCCGGTATGCGAAGCCCATGCGTACAGTGGTGTGAGAGGCGCTCCCCATCAGTTTCTTCTGGTGGGGCCGTCTACTTGATTGGCAGCAGTAGGGCCCCCTTCTCCTCACTTCATTCGTAATTGTGTCTTTCGTCCACGTCTGTAACGCTCCAGAGTTCATTTTTCTTTTGTGAATAAAACATTTTCCCCTCCTTGCTTAAGAGTCATCTCGTTCTGGTCAGGGTTGAACTCGATTATTATTCCAGCAGGGTCAAATTTGAACTTGTCCTTTTCTGTTGCGTCAAGAGGAAAGGGCTGTTGTCCGGTTGCCTGGGCGAACAGCGTTGTAGCATTCTTTGTTATTGTAATTTTTAAAGGGATTTGTGTGGTGGAATAGACACCTAAGTATTTGTCCAGGTCTTCAGCTTTTAAATTGAATGTTGGTATCGAATACGGTCTGTTAAAATAAATACTTAACACTCCGATCAGGATATTATTCATCGGATATACCTGTCCGTTAGTACAATAAGCTACCGCTAAACTGTCTTCAGGAAAATAAGCCAGAGTAGACGCAAAACCATCGATCCCTCCGTTATGTCCATAAGCACTCTTCTCGTAAAAAGGAATTTGAAACATTCCCATTCCGAATCCATCTGTCAGCGTTTTCATTTGCGATAGGCTGCTATTGGAAACTAATTTCAAGGAGAACAATGACTCAATAAATTTAGTCAGATCAGCTGGCGTTGAAACAATGGCGCCAGCAGCGCCTGGAATACTCATATCTGTTTCGGGACCCTGTTCCCAGTCATTTAAAAAGCGATAGGAAAAACTCTCATTCCTTTTAATGTCAGTCTTTGCTCCAACGTAAGTATTGGAAAGACCAATTTTTGAAGTGATTCTAGTACTCAAATTTTTCGAATAAGACTGTTTTGAAATTTTCTGTATGATGTAGCCTAAAACAACGTAGTTCGAATTGCTATAGGAAAATTTCTCATTGGGCAGAAAATCTACCGGGCTTTTAGAGATGATCGCAAGCATCTCATCTTGTGTTTTCGGTTGTGTCTCCCAGGTTACATATTCGGGATCGTCCGTAAAATTGTGAAGCCCGCTCCTGTGATTCAGCAGATTGCTGATGGTGATTTTGCTGGCGTTTGGAAGTTGCGGAAAGTATTTATCTACTGTCGTGGTTAGGCTTAGTTTTCCATCTTCAATAAGTTGAAAGATCATTGTCGCGGTAAACATTTTCGAGATTGAACCAATCCGATATTTCGTGTGATTGGTTGCTGGAAGTTTCTCGTTGGGTGAAATATAGCTATATCCGATCGCTCTGCTGTAAACGGCGACTCCATTTCTGGAAATTGCCAAACTGCCCATTGCATTGTTTTTTTCAGAAAGTACGTCCATCAAGCTGTCAAGCTTAGGTTTGTTAAAGCCTTGCGAAAAAACTGTGCCGAAAGAAAGGCCTATAAGTAGTGTTGTTATAAGGATTTTGCTTTTCATTATTGTTTGGTTTTGAGCTAGCGGTCGATGTAAAGGATGAAACATTTGTCCAAATAGTTTTACGGGAGATAGGAGATAGAGTTCCCCATTAGATGACCCAAATTGTCCTTCGACCAACGCATTGCCAAACTGAAGGAGATTCGGAAATTCAGCGCGAACGGATTAACTACTTTCGAATGGCCATGCAGGCTAAGCTAAAAGACGTGGACAGCTGGCTGCGCAACCGGTTAAGGTATTGCATTTGGGAAGACTGGAAGAAACCCGATCGGAGACTAAAAAATCTGATCCGATTAGCCATCTCTACCAGTCAGGCCTATGCATGGAGCCGTACGCGAAATGAAAGGTCGGGCAGTTGCCCAAAGTCCCATGCTTGTAGCCACGATCACATTGGAAAGACTGGTAAAACGAGGACACGAATCTTTATTCTCCTATTACGAAAAAGTATCTCCACAATTTAATGAACCGCTGTATACGAGGCCCGTACGTACAGCGGTGTGAAGGGCGCTCCCCATCAGTTTGTTTTGGTGGGGCCGTCTACTCGAACGCCGGGTGTGCATTTTCACTCGCTCTTAATCGCTTGTCTTACGACTTTTATCGCAACTGGTGCCATGGCAACGGCAATCAGAAGTCCTTTAACAATCTCGCTGTTATAGTCTGGGGCGTCAGCTTTTAGGAGCCAAATTTCGTCTTTAATAATGTATGCTAGGATAAATACAACATTCGTTATTGCCGTCACAAGACCAGGGTAAAATATGTTTTTAGTCTTCCAGTAAATTTGATTTAAAAGAATGTTATAAATAGTTCCTCCTAATATATCACCAAACCAAAACCCATAGAACAATGACGTCACCATGTTGGCTTTCTTGAAGCCGATCTCCTTTGTCACACCATTCAAAAAAAAACCTTGAAAAATGAACGTGACAAATATTGGATACAAAATGTGATTAATAACATTTAGCCAGTTTGTGGCCGAAAACACGTAAAGGTTATTGTCAACAAATGAACCGATAACTGTACTATGAAAGAGTTTGGCCTTTACGATATTATATAAGATAAATGTTCCAATACTGAAAATTGATAGACCAAGCGCGACTAAAATATTCAATTTGAAGTCATTGAAATTATTGAAGTTGTCAGTCAATTCTTTCTGCTTTTCAGGTTTACTCACAACAACAAAGGCCACCACTGTTCCCAGTAGTAGGGTTATGTACAAAATATACTTATGTGGTATTTCATTGTCCCATATGTCCGGATTTACATATGAGTAAAAAAGAGTATAAATTATATACTCCACTGTCAACAAACAGGCACCAATTAGAATGCCTTTTTTAGAAAATGTTTCCGAAGACTGAAATGTCATAAAATGTATGCTCGCCAACGTTCGCATATAAAGCGTGCCGGCAGACTAAGTTAACAATTAATCATCAAACTCTGCCGGCATGATTTATATTGTGTTGTGCACAGTGCTTCAATCATCTTTTTATTATCAGGTCTGCTTTTATTTACTATTAAGTAATGATTTATAGCCTTTGTGTGCGCCCAGCATGGGCAAAGGTATCAAAGACACAAAGATACCTTGAATATTCCAGAGAGTGTAAGTCTCTCACAGGCGAGTTGGTGAAGCCTGTTAATAAGTCGCAAGGTGGTTTGCCGTGAGGCATGCACTGAAGGAAGCGAGACTACAATACCAGTAGCTATCGGTACCGGTACAACTGAAAGCTCCCCTCAGTTAGTCACAGACGAAAGTATAAAATTCCAATGATCCCTATCCCGATAGAAGGGCTGGCAAAGCGTGGTTACGGATCATTATTTTCCAATTACGAAAAGTATTTCCGCAGTTTAATGACCCGCTGTATACGAGGCCCATGGGTACAGGGGTGTGAGAGGCGCTCCCCATCAGTTTCTTCTGGTGGGGCCGTCTACTCGATTGGCGGTAGTTTTATTTTATTACGTCCCCTAAATAATGACCAGTTATTATTTGTCCGGAAAAAGTCTTTACATCAAAAGTAATATTATATTTTTCACCTTCCTGTTCTACAAGAAGTGTCCCTTCATTAAAACCGACTTGTAGAATCTGGTTGTCAGCAATTATATTTTTAATTGAAATATATCCAGTGAAATTATTTTCCGTGGCACTTAAGGTGCCCAAATAAGTCCCAGGAATTGTATTCTCAGGTTTGTTTATATAGAATACGATTTGGGACCCGATAGTTTCACTTTCGTCTTGAATTGCCAAGGTTAGTTTATCCTCACTCTCATTATATTGTGAGAATGCTTGTGAAATATCATAGCTGTCTGAGTTGTATTCAAATTCACCCTCAACGGTTCTAATAATTTTGTAGGCAATTCCTCCGGAGATTAGCTGTGCTCTTAGATTGAGTTTTTTTCCTGAATTTGTCTTTGCATTAATTTCAATTGGCCCAAAGCCATGCGAGTCAGTCTTTAGACCTATTTTACCCTCTTCTATTATTTCGGTTTGTCCCGATAAGCTTATGATATTGTTTTCATTGGTTATTATGTCAAATGACCCATCAATTTTACCTATTGAGTCTGCTTGTAAAAATATTCTGACAAAGTCACCATATTCCACATATGATTCGTTAATATTTTTTGGGAAAACCCAACTTCCAGTTGTTCCAATCAAGAAACAGTAATTGAATTGTTCGTCTACTTTATCGTATAAAAAATATGATCCACCAACTGTATTATAAGTTTTTCCATCAAAAGCGAAGATATTCATTTGTCCATTTAGAGGATCAATAATGACTTCTTTATCATCACAAGAAGAAATAATAATTAGTAGTCCTAATAGTATCCTTAATCTCATTTTAAATAAAATTACCGCCAACGTTCGGCTATCGGACATTAATGTCTGATAACCCTTTGTTGTTTTCAAAGGTAGCTTTTTCAAATAATCGATCCAATGGACTCATCAATTGTTCAAACCCTTTCGTGTTACATGTGCATATCGCTCCGTGGTTTTCGAACTTTCGTGCCCAAGTAGTGCTTGTATATAGCGAATGTCGGTTCCGTGCTCTAATAAATGGGTCGCAAAGCTATGCCGCAGCGTATGTGCGCTCACCTTCTTTTTGATGCCCGCCTTTTGCGCACTGCGTTTGATGATATCATCAGTTGATGATCTCGTCCGTTATGGTAAGATTCGAGCCGCTCAGTGACGTTTCATATTGACGCAGGGGTCTCCAAGCGGGACCGCCTGTGGGTTGGCCGGTGCTGAAATCAAATGATGACGAACAGCACGGATCGTACATATACAAGTTCGACGGATGCACCTCCACGGTTACACACGCGTCATTCGGGTGGTAAGAGCAATTACGTTCATAGGCGACATAGCTACTCGCGTTGATGCGGTAAACAATAATTCCTTGAACACCACCTTCGCTGCTGGTAATAAGCTTGTGTCCGCCATCG
>JBMOKS010000476.1:0-3494 GCA_049324355.1 Bacteroidota bacterium | reverse complement strand
AAAACAATCGGACTGAACGGTATAAAAGGAATAGGGTCATCGCTGAGATCAGGAGAGCATGCTTCGATTCCGGTGATGGCGATCAATAAAACTATCGTGATCGTGGCTAAAGCAGATCTCTGCCTATGGTTTCGGATAATCATAAAAACCTTTTCCCGTTTTTCGCCCATGATGGCCGGCATCTACTTTTTGTTGCTGAATACGACTGGGCCTGAACTTCGAATCCTGGTGAAAAGCGTTGTACATGGAAGTAGTTACCGAAAAATTCGTGTCTACTCCTATAAGGTCCATCAATTCAAAAGGCCCCATCTTAAATCCCGACGACTTCAACAGCTGGTCGATGCTTTTAAAGTCTGTTACATTTTCTTCGAGGATCTTCAGCGATTCAACATAATAATGCCTGGCTACACGGTTAACGATAAAACCAGGTGAATCTTGTGCCATTACCGGTTGCTTCGAAAGTTTAAGCGCAAATTGGGCAAGCAGTTCGGCGGTAGCATCGAGTGTGGTGCCGCCCTTCACCACTTCAACCAGTTTCATCACCGGTGCAGGGTTGAAGAAATGCAACCCTGCAAAACGATCGGCGTGCTTCAATGCCGCAGCAATTTGTGTTACAGGAATAGAAGATGTATTGGTGGTGAGGATACAATCTTTTGCGTTGATCTTTTCAAGCTCGGCAAAGATTTTTTGCTTCACTTCAAGTTTTTCGATCACAGCTTCAATCACGAGGTCTACCTGAAGTTGCCTGAAGTCGCTCACCGACGAGATTCTGCTCAATATTGCATCTCTCTGATCAGCTTTCATTTTCCCTTTTTCAATCAACATATCCAGGCTCTTGCGGATCGATGCTATTCCCGCTTTGATCAGCTCCGATTGAATATCATACAACATCACCTGATAGCCAGCCGCCGCACAGATCTGGGAAATACCCTGACCCATGGTGCCAGCACCGATAACTGCTACGGTCTTTATATTGTCAATGGTCATAAATTAGGCATTAGGTATTAGCCATTGGGCAAAGGGATTGGGCATTTGGTTTTCCTTCTCCTGGTAGCCATGGGGCTGACTTTATTCGTCATTGGTCTCACTAGTCATTGGTCACTGGTTATTCGTCACTAGTCACTGGTCATTCGTCACTGGTCACTGGTCATTAGGCAATTGGGCATTGGGCATTTGGTTTTCCTTCTCCCTGGTAGCCATGGGGGCTGACTTTATTCGTCATTCGTCATTGGTTGTTCGTCACTAGAATTAGGCATTGGTCACTAGTCATTGGTCATTAGTCCTGCTTTGTCAACTTACCAGAAATATGGCGCTTTTTGTGTCGATTCCGCCGGCTGCGAGCTGCCAGGTTCGAGCTACGAGAAAAAACTCGCAGCTCATAGCTCGAGGCTCGTAGCTTCAATCAACGAACCTTTCAAAAATGTCATGTCATGCATAAGATATTTTAAAACTTGAAGTAGGATTAGGCACTGGTCGTTTGTATTTCCTTCGTTCTTCGTTCTTCTGACCTCATTCGTCATTCCACTCACGCTGTTCCTTCGGTGTGGAATTGTTTTAAGAAACGAATATCGTTTTCGGAATATAGCCTCAGGTCATTCACCTGGTATCGAAGCTGAGTAACACGTTCTATGCCCATGCCGAAAGCGTATCCTGTGAATTCTTCAGGGTCAATACCACAATGACGGAGCACATTGGGGTGGACCATGCCCGCGCCCGCAATCTCCACCCAGCCGCTGCGCTTACACACCACGCATCCATCGCCTTTACAGATCAAACAGGTAACGTCTATCTCCGCGCTAGGCTCGGTGAACGGGAAAAATGATGGCCTCAGCCTAAGCTTAATATCTTTGCCATACATTTCTTTTGCAAAATGGAATAGGGTCTGTTTCAGATCTGCGAAGCTTACGTTACGGTCTACATACAGCCCTTCTACCTGATGAAAGAAGCAGTGTGCTCTGGCGGAGATCGCTTCGTTGCGATACACACGGCCAGGCATGATAGCCCGAATGGGTGGCTTCTGCTTTTCCATCAACCGGATCTGAACGTTGGAGGTATGTGTGCGCAGCAACTTGTCGCCACCCTCCTGATTCGATTTTTCAATGAAGAATGTATCCTGCATCTCACGGGCAGGATGATTTTCAGGAAAATTCAGCGCCGAGAAATTGTGCCAGTCGTCTTCAATTTCGGGGCCGTCGGCAACGTTAAAGCCAAGTCGTTCGAAGATCTCGATGATCCGATATTTGGTGAGCGCAAGTGGATGGAGGTTGCCCACCTTATTGGGCACCGGAGGCAGCGTCAGGTCAATATCCTGTTGTGTTTCCGGGGCAGACTCCACCAATTGACTTAACTCGGCGAATTTATTTTCAGCAGCTTGTTTAAGCTGGTTGAGGATCTTGCCTACATTTTTTTTCTGCTCGCCTGGGATCTGTTTCAGCTCTTCAAAAAGCTCTCCGATCAGTCCTTTGCGGCTAATATATTTTAATCGGAAATTCTCAACGCTCTGTTTGTTTTGCGCGGTAAATTCTGAGATTTCCTGTAGCAGTATTTTGATCTTATTTTCCATGATCGACAGTCGGGTCCAAAAATACTATTTTACAGCGGAAATGTCTTAATTTTTTGGAGCCGAGGCAGGCTCAGGCCTTGAAAAAAGCGCGGATTTTGCTGCATATATAGGTCACTTCTTCGTCCTTGAGTTCAGGATAAATGGGCAGCGACAGGACGTCATCCTGAAGGGCGCTGGCGACTGGAAAATCACTTGGTTTTAACTGTAAATGTTGGTAAGCCGGCAGGTTGGGAAGGGCCTGTGGATAATGGATCAGCGTTTGGATTCCGTTTTGAAATAAAAATTCTTTCAGCGCATTTCTGCGCCTGGTCCTGATCACATAGAGATGAAATGTATGCTGTGTATCTCTTCGCTGGTAGGGCGTAACGAGCTGCGGAATGTTTTTTAAACTATCGGTGTATTGCTGCGCGAGGGCGTATCTTCTTTCGTTCCATTTTTTGAGGTGGGGCAATTTAGCAAGGAGCACAGCGCCTTGTAAAGTGTCCATACGGCTGTTCAGTCCTTCAATGAGATGGTCGTCTTTTTGAAGCGCACCGTGATTGGCCAATCGCCTTGCTTTCTCGGCCAGTTGGTCATCGTGTGTTACCAGACACCCGGCGTCACCATAGGCACCGAGATTTTTAGTAGGATAAAAGCTAAAAGCGTTGATGTCGCCAAATGTGCCGGCGTAATGTTCTCCTTCCGCCGTCAGGTGAGCCTGTGCGCAATCTTCGATCAGGAAGAGCCCATTTTTTTTACAGATGTTATGGAGTTCACCGACTTGCGCCGACTGGCCAAAAAGGTGAACGGCAACAATAGCTTTGGCTCGCGACGTGATCTTTCGCTGAACAGCCTGGATATCGATCGTGTATGTCAGCGAATCTACATCTACAAATACGGGGGTTGCGCCGCATTGTGTAATTACTTCAGATGACGAGATCCAGCTGAATGC
>JBMOKS010000475.1:0-10309 GCA_049324355.1 Bacteroidota bacterium | reverse complement strand
TCAGGGCGAATCGCTCACGATCACGAAAAAATTTTCCCCGCCTCACCTCGAGTCCTCCATATCATTCAATATTCACGCACCCGCGCTGGGCCAACAAATTCAAACCAAAATCTGGGATGACGTTGTCGACACCATTGAAGTCAACCAGGCCCTCAGTCAATGGTTTACCGACCATCTGAACATGAACGTGAAACTGGTGAGTTTTCCCGAAAAAAATTCCCGCCCGGTCGACCCTGATTATAAAGTGAACGATGAACATGTGAGTCTGGCGGACGGCTTTCCATTCCTGATCATCGGCCAAAGTTCGCTCGATGATCTGAATTCACGAATGGAAAAGCCCGTTCCGATGAATCGTTTTCGGCCCAACTTGGTATTTACGGGAGGTGCACCCTACGAAGAAGATGGGTGGCGTAACTTTTCGATCGGTAAAACACGATTCGTGGGGGTGAAACCTTGCTCCCGGTGTGTGCTTACCACCGTGAATCAGGATACAGGAGAAAAAGGCATTGAACCATTATATACTTTGTCTACTTATCGCAAGCAAAACAATAAAGTTCTTTTCGGCCAAAATGCCGTGGCGCTGGATGACTTCGAAGTTTCCGTGGGCGATAAAATTACCTTGAATTAATCTTCACCAAACTATTGACCGCTTACGCTCCAGTATTGACTTTTACACCATGACTTCTCTGTACCTCAAAGCCGTTCACATTATTTTTATAGTCACTTGGTTTGCTGGCCTCTTTTACATGCCCCGATTATTTGTTTATATCACCGAAGCGCATGCCCGTCCGGAGCCTGAAAAATCGATTTTATTGAAACAACTCAAGATGATGGCCTCGCGGCTCTGGTTTGGCATCACATGGCCCAGCGCCGTGATCACCCTGGGCATGGGAACATCGCTGCTGATCAATCAGCCGGAATGGCTTCAGTACGGATTCATGCACATCAAACTCACGCTCGTGGCAATGCTGTACGCCTATCATTTCTCGCTCCATTATTTATTTCGCAAACTTCAACGCGATGAGGTAAAATATTCTTCACACCAACTGCGCATGTGGAATGAAGTAGCAACGTTATTCCTGATCAGCATTGTCTTTATCATTGTGTTAAGAAATGCCCTTGATATGCTTTGGGGATTGGCGGGCCTGTTGATGGTGACTTTGTTCATCCTGGCGGGGATAAAACTATATAAGAAATACAGAAAACATGAATAATAAACTTCAGATCGTTCCATTTTTATTTTTGGTCGTGACCGTTGGCTTGTCAGGCTGCCAGGAAAAAGAAGCGCGACTTCCCATTTTCGGCGAGCGCACAGTGGAAGGCCCAGATACAGTTTATCATCAAATAGCCGAATTTAAATTTATTAACCAGGATAGCGCCATTATTACGAACGAGACTTTTAAAGACAAAATCTATGTTGCCGATTTCTTCTTTACTTCCTGCCGCACCATTTGCCCCATCATGAAAACACAAATGGTGCGTGTTTATGACTCGATCAGGAACAAACCTGATGTAATGATCCTTTCACACACCATCGACCCCAAACACGACACCGTGGGCCTGCTCCGCGACTTTGCCAATCGCCTCGGCGTAAAAAGCAACAAGTGGCATTTTGTGACCGGCGACAAAGATTCCATTTACAATATAGCCCAAACCAGCTATTTCGCTACTGCCATGGAAGACAACTCTGAACCCGATGGCTTTATTCACAGTGGCGCATTTTTGCTGATCGACAAGAATAGAAGGATTCGCGGAAAATACGATGGCACCAAAGAAGAAGATGTAAACCGGCTGCTGGGCGATATCGAACGCCTGGAAGAAGAATATCACCACAACGACCAATAATGAAGGGAGAGCATTCTGCCACAAAAGTTATTCTTTTGCTTGCCGTTGCAGGGGTTACGGCATATTGGAGCTGTTCTGGTAAATCAGAGACCAAGGGCACTTCATCCACTAAATTTGATCAATACTACATTCAGGGAGAGCAGCTTTATTTAACCCACTGTAGCAACTGTCATCAGAAAACCGGCAAAGGTTTAGGACTGGTCTATCCATCGCTCGATACGTCCGACTACATGGATAATAATTTTAATGAGGTAGTCTGTCTCATACGACACGGCAAGCAGCAAGAGCTGGTGGTGAACGGTAAGAATTTTAATCAACCGATGCCTGGTATTCCTTCGCTTACCGACCTCGAGATCGCCGAGATCTCAACCTACATCTACAATACGTGGACCCACAAGCGCGGACTCGTTGATGTAAAGGAGACAAGCAAAATTCTGGAGGAGTGCAAATAAGCTTAAAACAGAAAGCATAAGGCACAAAGCAGAAAGCTTTATGCTTTATGCTTTGTGCTTTTAGCCTCTCAAAAATATTTCAAATTGATCACTTGCTTTTCTTCGCCCCTCACGCTCACTTTGGCTTTATCGAAAGACGGAGGTCCGAACATGCCCATGGCATTGTTACCGAAGGCGAAGCCTTCTTTAGGAATGCCCATCATGTTAGAGTCAAGTTCGCCGTTCTCGTTTTCATCATGAATAACGCTGATAGCATAATCGCCGAGCTGCAGATTGTCGAAAGCAACGGTAATTTCCGTGCCTGATACTTTGACAACTTTTCCTTCTTTCGCTTTTTTTAAGAAATCATTTTCAGTGGTAAACAAACCAACCCGGATTGTTCCCTTTTGTTCTTTAATGTTCTTTACAGTGATTTCAAGTTTGCCCTGACCAAAAAGGTTGGCCGATGCCATGAGAAGCACTGCTACCATGACTATTCCAAATGTTGTTGTTTTCATAAACTGCGTTTTTTTCTTCAAACTTCACCGCATTTTCTGAGTCTTAAAAAATCTTGTTTCCCAACTGCCGATTCCCGTTGATCAACTGTAAAAAGGTCATACCGAATTGAAAAAGCAAATTTCACAAACCTCGGTCGTGTTCAAACCGCAGTCTAGCAGGCTGCAGCGACCATTTGTGTATGAATACCGTCAATTTGTGCCTGCAAGCTTCCATGCTCATAATTTTAAGATGAACAGTTATCGGGTTATTTTGTAACTTTCATTTATCCTCCAAAAATCAATCCGACCATGGCTTCCTACACACTTAAAATCAACAACAAAAGTTACACCGTAGAGGCAGATCCTAAGATGCCTTTGTTGTGGGCCGTCCGCGATCTCGCTGGTCTCACGGGCACAAAATACGGTTGTGGTATTGCCCAATGTGGTGCTTGCACTGTCCATATGGAAGGAACACCGGTTCGTTCCTGTTCCATACCCGTTTCGGCGGCGGCGAATAAAAATCTGACTACGATAGAGGGGTTGTCGGAAGATAACTCACATCCGGTACAGCAGGCGTGGATTGCCGAGCAGGTGCCCCAGTGCGGCTATTGCCAGTCAGGTCAGATCATGGCGGCTGCAGCACTGTTGAAGAAAAATGCCAACCCAAGCGATAAAGATATCGATACCGCCATGCAAGGTCATATCTGCCGGTGTGGAACCTACCCGAGAATCAGAAAGGCGATCAAAGCAGCCTCTCAACTCATGAGTCAAAAAGCTTCAGCCAAATAATTTGCGCTATGGAAACACCAAAAAATTTATCGAGAAGAAATTTTATCAAGATCTCGGGCATGACCGGTGCCGCGCTCACGCTGGGATTTTATTTACCAGCAAAAGGTGAAGCTGAGATCTTAAAGCAGGAGACCGCAGAAAATCTGGGCGTTGAATTAAACGCGTGGATCAGCATCGATACATCAGGAAAAGTAACGATCATCAATCACCGCGCCGAGATGGGCCAAGGGTCGTTCCAGGCCGTGCCACAGATCATCGCCGAGGAACTGGAAGTTGACCTCAACAAAGTGAATATTGTATTGGCATCTGGCAACAGCGCAAAATACGGAAGTCAGGTAACCGGCGGAAGCTCCACCGTAAGAGGTAGCTACAAGCGACTACTGAAACTCAGTGCTTCGGCCCGCGAGATGCTGATCGAAGCTGCAGCACAAAAATGGAGTGTAGGCAAATCAGAATGTTATGCAGAAAACGGTCAGGTGATCCACAAACCTTCCGGTCGCAAACTCGGATACGGCGACCTGGTTCAGGATGCCGCAAAGCTCGAACCCCCGAAAAATGTTGCGCTTAAAAGCCCAAGAGAATATAAGATCCTGCGCAAACCACTTCCGCGGCAGGATACTCCGCTCAAAGTAAATGGCAAAGCAATCTTCGGACTCGACAAGAAATTACCCGGCATGCTCTATGCCGTTGTTGAGCGTAATCCCAGATTTCTCGGAAAAGTAAAAAGTTTTGACGACACGGCAGCCAAGGCAGTACCTGGTGTAAAACATGTGATCAAAATACAGATGAACGTGTTCGCCACCAAACGTGAAGGTGTGGCGGTGGTGGCAGACAACCTTTGGTCGGCCATGCAGGGAAGAAAAGTATTAAAAGTAGAATGGGACGACACTGGCTTCGAACATCACAGCACCGACCAGCTTTATGAAAAAATGAACGAGCAATTGAAGGGGAAACCTATTTCGTTCAAGACAAAAGGTAATTTCGACGCCGCCTACGAAAAGGCTGCCAAAAAACTCGATGCAGTTTATGAAACACCTTACGAATCGCACAGCTGCATGGAGCCTGTAAATTGTATTGCCCATGTTCAAGACAACAAGTGCGAGATATGGGGACCGATCCAGGGGCCCGATTGGATACAGGATGACATTAGCCAACAACTCGGTATACCAAAAGAAAACGTCTCTGTGAACATGACCTTCCTGGGCGGCGGTTTTGGTAGAAAAGCCTTCACCGACTATCCCCATGAAGCGGCTGTAATATCCAAAGAAATAAAAGCACCTGTACAGGTAGTGTGGACGCGCGAAGACGATACTACACAAGGACCATTCAGACCAGGTATGGTTTATCAATGTAAGGGCGCGCTGAATGAGGGCGGGCGTGTTGAGGCGTTTGAAACAAAAATGGCCGGCCAAAACATGGGGCATCAGTGGCCCGGATCCGATAAAACTACTTATAACGACAGCACTACTGAAGGTTTTTTGGAAACTTACCTGGAAAGCTTCCCCAACTATAGCTTCGGAGATTTTCCGTTAGATTCGCCTATCCCCGTTATGTGGTGGCGCTCCGTATATTCATCTACAAATGCTTTCGCTTTCGAAAGTTTCCTCGACGAGATGGCGATCCAGGCCGGCAAAGATCCGCTCGATTTCAGAAAACAACATTTCTGGCAACCCAGGTATCACGAAATGGCAAATAAGATCGAAGAGATCACTGGCTGGAAATCACGTGGCAAGAATACAGGTTATGGTGTGGCCATTACGGAATGCTTCCACAGCATCGTTGGTGAAGTGGTTAAAGTATCTAAAAAACCGGATGGCAAGATCAAGATCGACAAGGTGTGGGCGGTGATGGATTGTGGATGGTATGTAAACCCCGACATCATCAAAGCGCAGGTGGAGGGAAGTATCATCATGGCCTTGGGTGCAGCAGTCAAACACGCAACACACTTTCAGGATGGCAAAGCCGTAGAGAAAAATTTTGATACCTACAAGATGCCGCGCATCACCGATATCCCCGAGATCGAAGTGCACATCATGGAGAATGAAGAAAAGGCTGGTGGCGTAGGAGAACCGGGCTTGCCGCCTTTTACGCCGGCGTTGACCAATGCCATTTTTGATCTTACGGGGAAACGAATCAGAAAACTGCCGTTTGTATTAGACGAAGTTTAATTTTAACGTCCATCAGGAAGCAATCTCTTTGACGGGATTGCTTTTCCTTTTAACTCAACATTTAACTGTTCAGCACTTATGAAAAAAAGTCTATTGTTCGTCATTGCTATTATTTCGATAGTGTCACTTTTTTCTTTTCAGCAAAAACCAAAATTTGATTTAAAAGCCAGCATTGTACGCGGAAAGGACGTGTATACCGCCCAATGTATCTCCTGTCACCAGGAACAAGGCGATGGCATTACCGATGTTTTTCCACCCTTAGCAAAGGCCGACTATCTGATGGCCGACAAAAAACGATCGATCGTACAAGTGCTGAAGGGCGTGACGGGAGAAATCAAAGTGAATGGAAAAGTATACAATGGTGAAATGACCGGTTTCGACCTGAGCGACCAGGAAGTAAGTGATGTATTAAACTATATCCGCAACTCGTGGGGCAACAAAGGGGCCGCTGTCACGCCGGAAGAAGTTGCTGCCGCCCGGAAATAAAGTTCGATCAAATCACGCTTTGGTTTGTCAAAAAATATTTCCATTCACATCGCCTTTTATTGAAGAAAGAAGAACAGCAGATTTTAAAAAAATCACTGCATCGAGCCAGGACTCCACAATCTTAGTAGGGTTCCAGACATGAGGTCACGTGGCATTGTTAATTCACAAACAGTTTCCCCGACGCAACTGGTTTTGAATCTCTAAAAAAGCGATAGAGGTATAAACCTTTCGACAATCCAGCAAGCGGAAAACTGAAATATCCGTTAAAAATTTCCTGGCCCTTCACTACTCTTCCCGTTGCGTCGTAAAAAAATAAAGTGAGACCTTCACCGCCGGTGATCGTCGATAGCTCTTCACCCAATCGCGCCGGATTTGGAAATACCAGGTAAGTAGACTCCTCCCCATAGTACAGGGTGGCAGTATTGGTTTGAATCATCTCGCCGGTTTGCAGCACAACGGTTGCGCGATATACTGTGATGCCACCAGCCAACATCTCGTCAATAAATTCGTTTTCAAGAACGTTTACATTATCGATCTCGGCGAGTGTTGTGAATATTCCATCGATTCTTTTTTCAAAAATGATCTTGTCTACGTTGTGAATGATACTCAAGCTTAGATTGAGCCTGGCATCTCCAGCATCTGTAGCTTCGGCGAGAAAAGCCTTGTAATAACAATTTACACCTTGCACCTCGTAATCATACCCGGCGCTTCGTAGCGCGGGCTTTCCGCTTATCACGGGTTCTATGGCAAAAATGCGTGAAAGACCCGGGCCTTTGCTTAATACCTTCACGGTGTCTGGTTGGGTGGCGATCACCTCCAGGTATTTGTCGCCGAGATTTAAAATACGGTAAGCTTCCGCACCGGGTATCTTATTCCAATTCAACATAAAAGATTCGTCGCAATTAAATCCAATTTTTATGCGGGGTGAAGGCGAGATCGTAAATACATCTGACATGAAATAGTCGTTCCCAATTTTCATCCTGATCATCGCCGTGCCGGAAGTGTCGGGTGTGGTCCACGAAAAAAACTCTTGCGTTAAAGGAACCTCATCTGAAATTAATTCAAACGGACCGCCATTCAGACTGACCTCCAGGGAACCGATTCCTTCGATGCCATTCTCCCACCGGAAGTATATTTCTTTATTCGCCTCCACCGGGTCGAGCTGTGTTGGAAACGTCCATTGAAAAACATCAGCCGTGTCGAGCCAATAGGCCACGTAAAACGATTGATTTGTTGTAGCCAGATCGAACCCTGAAACCGTGACGTTATAAGTTCCCGCTTCGGGTGTTTCGATAGTAACGAGCTCGGTATTGTTGAGGTGGTCCGGCCTTCTCCTGGCGGGCGCCGACAATGAATCGATGTGAGGGTAGTGACGAAGTACCCACGGCAGCCACTGATCTCCGGAAGAAACTTCTTTTACGGTCAGATCAAGGTCATTCACCAGTGCCTTCATATCGCCGGCGTTGGCAAACTGATCGATCCAGTTTAAGGCCACCTTAAAAGACCTAACACCAGCCGGAATGTTTACGGGGATGACATGTTGCTGTCCTTCTTGCACAGTAGATGCAGCAAACCAATTGGCATTGATCAGTTGCACGGCGCGATAAGCATTAACAGCGCCGTATCCGGATTTAAAATCAATTCCAGGCAATGCGATGTCTTCTGCTGTAGCAACCAAGGCAGCTTTTAAAAGGTCTACACGTGGCAGCGAACCATGCAGTTGCTTGTAGGCACCTTGCATCAGCAAGGCAACACCTGAAACCATTGCGGCGCCATCTGATGTACCTTCGGGGCCAAAGGCGGTGAGTTCGGGACAGAGTCGTCCGTCATATGCAGGGCCATTGGAATTGCGTATGTCGATAGAGTGATCCTGATAGTGTGCATTCACCACGAGAACATTTTTCGCCATTTTCATTTCGCCTGTCATATTCGCAAAACCCGCCAGTCCTTTGTATATTCCGGTGGAGGCTGTCTCCGAACCAGCGTTGCCAGACGAAAATACATGGAGAATATCCGGTTCACCCATAACATTCACATCATAGGCACTTGCTTCCGGCCCATAGAAATTTTCGATCGCTGTTCCATATGAATGATTTTGAACCGACACATTCTGGCTTTTTAAAATGCTATTATCATCGGGTAGTAGTCGCGAAAAGCTGGACGACGACATCGTGCTTTGCCATGCCACGCCTTTGGAAGACGGTGTTGTATTGCCGGCTCCGGCAATGATCGTGGCAATGAGGTTGGCGTGAAGCGATACTTGTTCGTCGGCGAGCGGAGACGAAACGATCCGTCCGCGCAGGTCGATGTCAGAAAGGTCGACCGATTTTTCTTTTACAGAAACATGTAAGCCGGAGCCATCGATCGTGGAAAAGGCTTCATGAACTTTGTTGACCTTATTCACACTGATATCCTGAAAACTATTTGGCGATTCCTCTACCGCAGTTCGCTTTAGTGGGTTGATAAAAGTTACTTGATCGTGCTGGATGACCTTGTCGAGATCGCGGGTATTGCGAAGCTTGACAATGAGTTGGTTCGAAGCCTGATGTTCATCCTGTATCTGATATACTATCGATTCATCGTCCAAAAATTGTTTAAAAGCCTTTAAGTCGCGCGTAGAAATTGCGAAACATGAAGTGTTGGCGCGAACATTGGTTTTCCATTGCGGCGAAAGTTTCCATTCGGCACTGGCGGGGCCGACGATTTGAAATTTGCCGTCGTATTTTTTCGCAAAATCTGCCGTAACAACATAGTGGTTTGGCGCGATCTCTTTCGCAAAAGAAACTTCTCCCCGCTTGCGAAGATCGTTGAGTTCGTGGCGTGATGATTTGAGAATAAAATAAGCGCTTGTACGCTCATTTTTTGCATCAATCCTCAGCAGGGCGGGGTCCACGTCTTGCGACCTTGCTACAATAAATGTTGCAACAATTAGCAAAAAGCATACATAAGATTTCGTGATATTTTTATTGCGCAATAGGAAAATTTCGAGTTTTTGCATTAATCCAATATAAAAAGTTTGAAAAGTTAATATTAATTGTCTTACTTCCGCCCCGATTCATTAAACCATTTAACCTAAATTTTAACAATGAGAAAAATTTATGCTACCCTTTCTGTAGCGCTCTTATGGGGCGCTATGCTGTCCTGTCAGGACCAGGAAGAATTGAAAAATGAAATTCCTAACGACGTCATCACCCAGTTACAGGCTGCGGGATTTGATACGAGCGAAGGTTTATCAAGGTACAAAGGCGGCTACCTGGTGGAGTATGACATCTTCATATCTCCTAAAGATCTCACCAGCCTTTCTGCGCCCGTTCGCATCAGCGAAACAGCTCAAGAAGAACACTACCGCACCTACAATCTGGTGACCGGCACACCGCGAACCCTGAGAGTATACATGGACGGTGGTTTTGGCACTTACATGCAAACATCTTTCGATGATGCACTAGCACGCTACAACGCTTTGGCACTTAACATCGTTTTCCAAAGAACAACCGACGCAGCGTCTGCAGACATCCAGATCCTTTCGTTCTATGAAAATAGCACAACATTGGGTTATAGCGCAGGATTTCCTTCAGCTAGCGGAGATCCCGCAAGCCCGATCCGCCTGAACACCAAATATTACAATAATACCTCAGCCCGTGCTGACGCCAAAACCGTTATTGCGCACGAAATCGGCCATGCTATCGGTTTGAGACATACCGACTACATGAGAAGAAGGTATAGCTGCGGTTCTGGCGGAAACGAAGGTTCTGCCGGCGTAGGCGCTGTTCACATCCCCGGAACACCCACTCAGCCCGAGGCTAACTCTTACATGCTGGCATGTTCTAACGGAACCGATCGCCCCTTCACTACTGGCGACCGTACGGCATTAACAACCATTTACTAAGCAGGAATTACCCTATGAAAACCGCCCTGAACTATTATGTTCAGGGCGGTTTTCTTTTTAACTTGATCTGAGAAATCATCGCACGTTCGTTCGATCATGAAGGATTTTTCAGCCATCGTTCAGGAATATTCCAAAATAGAACACAGCCAACGAAGGGCCGCTCTTGCCACCGTCGTGCGCGTACGAGGCTCATCTTATCGAAGCCCC
>JBMOKS010000474.1:6044-10345 GCA_049324355.1 Bacteroidota bacterium | reverse complement strand
GTGGCATAGCCGAGACTCTTGGTAGATTTTTCAATGCCAAGCGCTGTGACCACTATTTCGTCCAGCGCTGCCACATCGGGTTTCATGGATACATCGATGACAGACCGACCTGCCACGGCTATTTCCTCACCTGCATATCCCACAAAGGAAAAAACAAGAATGCTGCTTTCATCGGGCACTTCGATAAAGTACTTCCCGTCAGAATCGGTGGCTGTGCCCTGAGTAGTACCTTTTACCACGATGTTGACACCCGGAAATGGCGCACCCTTCTCATCGCTGACGCGACCGCTCACATTGAAGGCTGTGCGGTGATTGTTTCCGTCGTCGCGATGCACGGATGAAGAACCCGAATCATCTGTCAGGCGCTTGCCTCCGAATGTCCCGACATGTGCTGTCAGAACCACACAAAAGATTAGATAAAAATGCTTCATAGGTTTCGGTTTAGGATTGTTAGCGGCTATACACAGGTGGAGACCATCGATCAATTCCTCCCTCCGGCTGCCATGAACCTGTCGTCTCGGTTTCACTACAAGGGAAAGATGAATTACGGTCGGCTCCGTCCTATTTCATAAAGGTTCGAAATGCAAGAGACTTGATCTTCCATTAATAGCCGGTGGTGAATTTTATACAAACGATTTGTGCCTGGACCGGCACGAACTGTCAAATAAGTGTGTTTTTAACACCTCTTATTATTGACGCTGATAATTTGTGCGGGAGATGTATTGGGTGTAAGATCCTCCGTTGGCTGCTCGCCTCTACCCAGTGGCCATGCACGGAACAGTGAAGCTGGGGAATTTCCGGTTTCTAAGGCCCACCTCGAAGCAGGACTCCCCGACTCAATGTTGGCGTTATGATGAAGGATCGCTCAAATATTGTTCGTGCTGCAGGTCAGCAATAGCCTCGAACTCGTCAGCAAGCTTGGAGCTCAATCGTTCGAATATCGGAAAGTACTTTTGATAGGCCGCGTGGATAAACTGCTGAGGCTTATAGGTGACCGGCAAATCAATGGCCCGCGCAGCGTCATCCATATTTTTATAAATTCCCAGATCGATCGCGCTGAGCAGAAAGGCGCCTCGCGCAATGCTATCTGGGTTTTTTCCGGTGCTCACGGGCTTGCAAAAAATATCTGCAATCATCTGCGCGAAGAGTGGTATGGATGCAAAGCTGCCATTAACGGTCAGCGAATCGATCTTACGATGCTCTTGTAGTGTCTTACCGATGCTGTAAACCTCATACAAAATTCCTTCGATGGTAGCACGGACAAAATGCTGCTTTTCATGTTTGATATTAATGCCAAAATAGGTACCCCTTGCATTGGCATTCCAGATCGGTGCACGCTCACCAAGAAGATAAGGCAGGAAGAGCAGGCCTTCGGAACCGGCTGGAACCCCGGCAGCTTCACGCATCAGATTCTCCATGGTATAATCGATATCAAACGGGCCTTTGAAATCACCAAACTGCTTCGTGAACCATTCGAACACAACGCCACCATTATTAGTCGGCCCACCTGAGACATAGTAATTTTCCGTTAACAAGTAGTTGAAGAAACGTCGCTTTTCGTCGCGGATCACCTGTTTCCCAACGGTACGCATTGCACCGCTATCTTCGATCGTGATCGTTGCTTTACAATCTTCCCATACACCCCCGCCCAATGTCGCGAGACAACCGTCACTTGATCCCACAAGGACTTTAACATTTTCAGGCAGTCCTAATGATTTCTGATATTCCTTCCGAAGCTTGCCTGACGAAGAAAAGACCGGAGCTAAATCGGGCAGCGCATCGGTAGTAATCCCGGCATAGCTAAGCGCATCTGGCTCCCAGGCAAGGTTGTGAATATTGAGCATACCTGTAGCAGAAGCAAGACTGTAGTCAAGAACATATTCACCCGTCAGTTGCTGGATGATGTACGTTTTAATCGACAGAAATTTATACGTCTTTTGAAACCTTGCTTTGTCGTGCCTGCTCAGCCATGTGATCTTGATCAATGGAGACATGGGGTGTATGGGTGTGCCCGTGGCGTCATATATTTTTTTTCCAAGGGGCGAATTGTTCAGTTCACGCGCCTCCCTCTTTCCCCGGTTGTCGGCCCATGTGATGGCGTTTCCTAAGGGAACCCCATTGCGATCGATGGCAAGTACGCTGTGCATCGATGCACTGAAACATACGGAAACAACACGATAATGCTTTGGATGGATCTTCTCGGTCAGAAGATTCTTCAACACGTATAACATCGTGATGAAAATTTGCTCGGGGTCCTGTTCGCTGTAGTCGGGCTCATGATGAAATGTTGGGTACGAGCCTTTCATGGACCCAATGGCTTCTCCGGCAAGATCAAAAGCCATCACCCTCACTCCGTTTGTGCCCAATTCAACTGTTACAATGCAGTCCCGGTTAGTCATCATGGTTTATTTATTTAGTGGGAATATTCAACTTTCTGAATTCTCCTGGTGTATATCCTGTCAGCTTCTTAAATGTAGTCGAAAAATGCTGTGATGAATAAAACCCCGTCTCCAGTGCTATATCAGTAACATTGATATCCTGTCCCTTCAGTAGCTTGATCGCCTCTGATATCCTGATATTGATGAGATAGTTGAGGGGAGAGAAACCTGTGTAGCCTTTAACCTTTTCCGTGAATGCCGTTGTGCCAAGACCAACCAGCGAGGCCATTTCTTCCACCGTCCATTGATATGCCAGGTTTTTCCTCAAGGTGTGCTCAAGGTTGGCAAACGTGCGTGGAAAGTCCCTGCGTGAGTTAGCTTGCCGTGTTGATTGTCGGGCAATCATAATGAGAAGAGAATCGAGAAGATGATTCACCCGGGTGAGGTATCCTATTTCCTGGTTCAAAACTTCTCCACGCATCTCATACAGGATGTCACCGGCCTCTTCCATTTTTAATACAGACATATTATTAATGAGCAGTATTCTGCTGACGGTGACACGCTCGGTTTCCGTGAGGTTGCTCCAATTTCCAAGTTGCATGCCTGATCCATTCATTCGTTGCACTTGAAAATGCAGTTTAAAAAGAGTACCGATATCAAGGTAACCCTTCGAGCCACCCATCTCCTGGCCTGGTAGTACTAAAGCCACATCGCCAGGGTAAAGTAGCTGGTGCTTGTGATTGATGGTCCATTCAAATTTACCATCAATTACATAATAAATGCGAAGGTGATCAGAGCTGGTCACAACAAAAGAGTCCAACTGGATAGTGTTGTTCTTCGTAAGCGCGAACTCACTGATATGAGGAAAAGTATCAAGTTCCCGCGAGTATCCCTGTTGCAACGAGAATTGGTTCATGCGATCAATCCATAACTAATAGATTTTCTTTGAAGATCAGCTCGATTGTAAGCCCTGACATGGTAAGATTATTTAAACAGTAACTGCGAAAACTCGAACAGGTTATTTCGCCACACTGGCCATGTGTGGCCTCCCGGATACTCGTGGTAGACATATTTTAATTTCAGATCATCAAATTTTGCCAGCATGTTTTGGCAATTTTGATAGGCGATGTCTTCTTTACCGCCCATGGCGATCCAAAGCAATCTCAGATCCCTGCTGATCTTTGCCGAATTGTTACGAATGAAAGTGTATTGTGCATCGGAAATGCTATTCTGTGCCGGCAACCATCCGGAACTGAAGACGCCCAGATAAGCGAACAAATCGCTATTGTAAATTCCGGCATACAGCGTTTGTATCCCTCCCATCGACAAACCGGCAAGAGCCCTGTTCTTCTGATCGCGTGCGGCGCGATAATTCTTTTCAACAAATGGGATCACATTTTCCTTAAGCTCCGATACGAACGAACGCAGTGACTGTTCAGCGAAGGCAAATGAGGGTCCGTTGCCGTCCATCATCACCACCAACATCGGTTTTGATTTGCCGTCGTTAATAAGGTTATCCAGAACCAAATCTGCTTTTCCCTGCGAGGCCCAGCCCCGCTGATCCTCACCGCCACCATGAAGCAGATACAATACCGGATATTGTTGGTTTCCACTCGCATCGTAGCCGGGAGGTGTATAAATGTAAAATGTTCGCCACGCCTTATACACGTTGGAGTAATATCGTTTTATTCTGATATCACCATGCGGCACATCTTTGACAGCATAGTAGTCTGCTTGTGCGAAAGGTATTTCAATTCCGCTTGCCATGCGGCCCATGCCATAGAATGTTTCACTTGCCGGATCAGCAACAGGCATCCCGTCAATGATGAGCGAATAGTAATGAAAGCCGGGGCTGAGAGAGTCGGTCGTTGCTTCCCAGAATCCTTCCGCATCCTTCACCATATCGTATTTCTTTCCCAGATC
>JBMOKS010000474.1:0-6034 GCA_049324355.1 Bacteroidota bacterium | reverse complement strand
GCACGCCTGGGGCTTTGATACGGAAGATCGCGCGACCGTTGGGAGAAACGCGGGGGTACCGTGCCGATCTTACATTTGTTGATGCGGCACTTCCCATATTTTCATATTCGGCGAATGACAATGGATTCACCGGCTTGAACAGTAGCTGCGAGAATAAAAAAAGATCATTTTTCCACACCTTAAAATCATGGATACCCGGCTCTGGATAAAAAATATGTTGAATGTTATGTTCTTTCAAATAATCATGCGTGCGCTGACTGAACGGCATCAGGTTGTCATCGACTCCGCACGAGATCCAGAGCAGGCTCAGTTTTTTCTTTGCTTCATCCGGATTGGGAACAAGCGCCTCGGGGGTTTTGGTATTTGGCGCTGACGAAAATCCACCTATCCATGCGAACTTGTCGAGATTGCCAAGCCCAAAGTTCAGTGATTGTCCGCCGCCCATTGACAATCCGGCGATGGCCCTGTGTTCTCTGTCTTTATAGGTCGGATATTTCTTTTCGATGAACGGGATCAGATCGTTGAGCAGATCTTTTTCAAAAGTGTTGAACGCCTGAACTTTCACGCTATCGAAAACATTTCCGACGGCACGATCATCTTTCATCGCCCTTCCGTTTGGCATGACGATGATCATGGGTGCCGCTTTTTTGTCAGCGTAGAGATTATCGAGAATGATCTCAGGATGACAGTTTGCCGGCCATTCCCATTCCGTTCCACCGATGCCATGCAAAAGATACAGCACCGGGTATTTTTGTTTGGCTGAGAACCCCGGTGGTGTATAGATAATCGCTTTTCGTGTATTGCCTACCGTCTTTGATGGATACCGGATGCTGTCGAGCTTTCCATGCATGATTCCTTCGCGCGCAACGTCAAAACCCTGACCGGCATGTTTAATGATACTTTGTGATAACGCAAAACGTGTAACGTGGCAAAGAAGAAGTATCAGGATAATGACATAGGCAATGGTCTTTTTCATCGCTTCACTTTATTGGTTGAGGGTAAAAAACTTCGAAGCTTGGTTTTGTAACCGTATAACTGATTTCATTTTCCTCCATAAATTCAAATGGGATAACGCCAACCTGAAACCAATATATAAGTGTTGTTTATACAATTATAAGCCAAGCGAGGCAAAAATCAAAAGAAACGTTCGTAAAAACGGTTGAAGTCACTAACGATATACGTAAGACCTTGGACGAAAAGCCTGCTTTCGTGTGAATGGATCCTTTCAAACAGATCTGGAGCAAACTCTTATTGCGCTATAAATGTGTATACCTTGCCCGGTGTGGTCAAAATATCGTACACCGTTGTAACTTTCAACTTCAAAGGTTGAATATTTGCGTTGGGAGAAATGATGGGCGAGGGAGTTTCTTCTACATAATAAAATGGGTTGCTGTTGCCGCCGGTTGCCGGCATCAGAGTACCGCCATTATTAACACTAATTGCATTGGGAACGCGCAAGCGCAAGTTGCCGCCGAGGTTTGACCGGATCGATACCTTAACAAGCCTGAAAGCTTTCCATTCCATGTCAATCAGTTCAAAACCACCTCTTGCTCGCAGACCTGCCATGCGACCGTTTGGCCAAACATCTGGAAGCGCCGGAAGCAAATGGAGCGTGCCATCGGAACTTTGCATCAGCATCTCGGCAATGCCCGATGTGCACCCAAAGTTTCCATCAATTTGAAATCGGCATATTTCTCATTTGTATGGATTGTTTCCTTCCAATCAGATTTCACCTTACCGCACCCCACAATGGCGCCCATAATCATATATCTATCATAGCTTTTATCACGCCTGTAGCCGGATTGAGCCAGCTATCGAACCGGTTTATCACTTCATCAAACTTTGCGCGATGCGTAATATAAGTGCCTGGCTTCACGAAGCCCCTGTCCATGCAAGCCATAACGTGTTCGAAGTCCTCGCGGGTGGCATTGCGGCTGCTCATTAAGGTACCTTCGCGTTTGTGAAATTCCGGGTGACTGAAGGTGATGTTATCACGCTGCAATCCAATCAATACGTATCTTCCCCCATGCGCCAGATACTGAAATGCATTGTTGATTGCTTTGACGTTGCCTGTTGCGTCGATCACAACCGTTGGCATATCTCCGTTGGTAATGTCTTTCAAACGATCCGCCACATTTGCGCCGCCCGCGTTCACCGTATAGTTGATTTGAAGCTTCTGTCTGCAGAACTGGAGACGTTGTTCATTAATATCCAGCGCAATTACTTTCGCTCCCGCAATCCGTGCAAATTCCATCGTGCCCATGCCGATTGGGCCTGCTCCTACCACCAGAACGAATTCGTCCGGTCTCACTGCGGCCCTCCGCACGCCATGGGCACCGATGGCAAGGGGCTCGACCAGTGCCATTTCATCCAAACCTAAATCTCCGCCATGCAATAAGGATGAAGATGGAACTGAAAAATACTCAGCCATCCCACCATCGATATGCACTCCACAAACCTGGATACTGGTGCAGCAATTTGGCTTACCCATACGACATGCAATACAAACACCACAATTAAAGTACGGTATAAATGAAACTATTTCTCCTGTCCGAAAGCCCGGCGCGTTGTCTGCAGCAAACAGTTCTCCTGCTAATTCATGGCCCAGTATGCGGGGATAGCTAAGAAAAGGCTGTGTGCCTTCATACGCATGAAGGTCCGTTCCGCAAACACCGATACGCTTTATTTGAATAATGGCCCTGTTATGCTCAAGTATGGGTTGTGTTCTTTTCTGGTAAGTGAATTTTCGCGGTTCGCTGCATACCAAGGTTTTCATTGAAGTAGTCATATGGTTACCGCCGTCGTAATAATTAAAATTGTTATTGGTGTTGATTCGTGAAGCTATTATTTTAAAATTGTAAAATCAACACTTATTTGGCGTTGCTTTCAGATGTAACAACTGGACCTCCATATCGAATAAATTGACGACAACCAGAATTTTAATCCATGAAAAAAAAGACAATCACTTCTGCCTCCTTCACAATTGTTATTCTTCTGCAAAATATTCTTGCATTCCAGGGCAATTGTCAAGCTCCATCAGGTCAAAAGCAAACCGCTGATGCGATGAAGTTTGAACCTACCTGGGAATCTCTGCAACAGTATAAGGTTCCGGACTGGTTTCGAAATGCAAAGTTCGGTATCTGGGCACATTGGGGACCGCAATGCCAGCCCGAACAAGGCGATTGGTACGGCCGATTTATGTACGCTGAAGGTAGCGATCAATATAAGTGGCATATTGCACATTATGGCCATCCCTCCAGCGCAGGATTCAAAGAGGTAATCCATGACTGGAAAGCAGAAAACTGGGATCCACATAAACTCGTCTCGCTTTACAAACGGGCTGGAGCACAATACTTTTTCGCTATGGCTAACCATCACGACAATCTAGATCTGTGGGACAGTAAATACCAGCACTGGAATAGTGTGCGCGTAGGGCCCAAGAAAGATATTATCTCGGGCTGGGCAAAGGCGGCCAAAGAAAACAATCTGCCTTTTGGATTAAGTATTCATGCATCGCATGCCTGGACGTGGTTCGAAACAGCCCAGCGAGCCGACACCGCTGGTCAATTCAAAGGTATTCCCTATGACGGAAATCTGAGAAAAGAAGACGGCAACGGCAAGTGGTGGGAAGGCCTAGATCCGCAAGAACTTTATGCTCAGAACCACGATCTCAGCGAGGGCAGCGAAAATATCTATTCTCTTTGGAAGCAATGGGACTGGAGCAATGGCGCGTCAAAACCCTCAGAAGAATACTGTAACAAGTTTTATAACAGGGTGATTGACCTGGTTAACCAATTCAATCCAGACCTTCTTTATTTTGATGACACGGTGCTTCCCTTCTATCCGGTCAATGATGTGGGGCTTAAGATTGCTGCTCATTTTTACAATCACAATATCGCAACCCACGAGGGAAAGCTTGAGGCTGTCATGTTTGGTAAGGTGCTTAACGCAGATCAGAAGAAATGCATGGTGTGGGATGTAGAACGCGGTGCTCCTGACAAGGCACAACCCCTGGCGTGGCAAACCTGCACATGCATCGGCGATTGGCATTACAAAAAATCAATTTATGAAAATAGCCAGTATAAATCTGCCAGGACTGTTATCCACATGCTCGTCGACATTGTCAGTAAAAACGGCAATATGTTGCTGAACATTCCCGTGAAGGGTGACGGCACCATAGATGAAAAGGAAGTTGAGATACTGGAACGCATCGCCCAATGGATGGAAATCAATAAAGAAAGCATTTTCAACACCAGACCCTGGATTGTATTTGGCGAGGGTCCTACCGCGGAACTGGCCAATCCTGTCAATGCGGCAGGGTTCAACGAAGGCAAGACGGAACACAAATCAACGGATATACGCTTTAACCAGAATGGCAAGTTTGTTTATGCTACCACCCTTGGCGTTCCAGATGCAAAAACAATCATCAGGTCACTCGGCAAAGAAAAAAACAACGGAGTTATCAAAAAAATCCAGCTGCTGGGAAGCCATGAAGAGATCTCGTGGAAACAAACCGATGAGCGCCTGACGATAGAAAAACCAAAGGCCGCTCCCAACAGCATCGCACTTGTTTTTAAAATAGAGCTTCGGTAACCACAACCGGAAATTGTGGGACCTAATCTTTTGATTTTACGAGATTTTTAAAAGCTGACCCAAAGATCAAATAACTGGTATTTCCCGCAATGGTTCCCTCGTTCTGTCCCCACAGAAATGGCCAGTCGTCATAGTTTTCAAAATGGTCGGGTTTCCTGAATAAAATACCGGGCGCAACATTACCCGGAATAAATGAAAAATCCCCTCTATTATTACCATAGAAGACTGATTTGGGCCGCGTAGCTCCCACCGTCGCTACCAGCGAATAATTGTGATACGGGTGGCACCCGAATAACCAGTTAGTGACCTTGAACACCTGGCTGGCTTCTACAATATCAGGAAAATATTTGTTGGCGAAACAAACGGTGGTACCGAAATTCATGACCGCACCACTGCCTGCCCAATTACCAAGAGTGATCGGTACTCCGTACGGATTATCCCTTTCAAGCGATTTGATGTAGTCATTATATTTTACAACGTACGGGCGGAGCTTTTCTTGATAAGCAGCATCCATGTGTGGTATGGCATTCAAAGCTGTCAACAAAAGGAAATTAACACCCCCACCATGAAGTGAAGGCCATAGGCTTTCCTGGAACTTGTCACCGTATTGTTTCTCTCCGGTGGCTATATACAGTTGAAGATTGGTGCCGACACTGGCTGACCTGGCGAAACGCGAGGTATCCGGCGGCAGACTGGCGAGCAATTCCGTTGCCTCCCTGAGAAGTCTTTTTGATTGTTGCAAAGCTCTTGTTGAAAGATCGTCATTGTAACCTTTCAAGGCCCGGCTCGCTGCTGCAAACATTGCTGCTGCCCTGATATCCAGGTTAGGATTGCGACTTGTAAATGCCCATAAATCATCCTTTACCCCACTCGACCTGCCATCCTTGGCTACTTCGTATGGGCCAAGGTTCGGATCATAGGGCAGACCGTCTGTTATTGAGGCTGCGTCGCCAAGGTGATGGTAGTTGTCGAGGACGGCGTTGGAAAGCGTTTGCGTCATGTGGCCAACGACCTCAGCCTGAACAACAAGGTTCAATGTTCCGTGCTCGATAAACTGCAATACGTCCGGTGTCCCATCTGGCCGGTGAAGATCAACGTAACGTTGCTGTTGGCTGACAAAAGTCCGATCGCGTAATGGTTTGAAATATTCCCAGGTGTGGACGAAGTTTTGCACCACACTGATGTTCGAACCTGTCTCGATGTCAAAATCTCCAGCGTCAAAAAAACCACCGACGTTTAGTCCGGGGATCAGCTCCCCTGCTTTATACCGGGTGTCAGTGGTTGATCCTTGAGAATGAAGATCAAAATGATCTGTATTTGGCGGAGCCTGACGATAACCTTCTTTGAACGGCTCCCCATGCCACACTCTGTAAGCCTCATTCACGAACATATGATTCATATGTATGGGAATCCATATATCGCTGGTGGCATCGGTGATCTT
>JBMOKS010000473.1:9336-10384 GCA_049324355.1 Bacteroidota bacterium | reverse complement strand
CCGTATAACCTGCCTCAAATTCAATGGGGCGAAGCAGATACTGAACACCCAGCGTCGTCAAGGTATCTTTCATCGTTCCAAACAGGTCGCCAAAATCTTCATTGCCTTTTTTATTAACGTTCTGATCGAGCTGCAGCCAGATGAACTTCAACGCTTCGGGCGAATTGTTGTAGTACGTAATGGTTTCCTTTCCGGTCAACAAATTGTGGGCTTCGTCAATCTCCACGTCTATGTTGTAATCAGCTTTCTGTTGCCAGTACTTCGAGCCGGGCGCGCCGGAAGCCGACCTGTATTCGTTGGGAGTGGGCAACAACTGCTCCAGCTGTTCAAATTTTCCTTGCCAATTCTTTTGATCCTGCGCTGTTGCGCTCATCGCAACCAGCATCAGTAATACTATTCCGGAGAGTCTCATAAATTGTGGGGTTAATGCCGACGAAGATCGTTTTTCTCCAATAAAAAAGCCACTTCGTTTTACAAGAGTGGCTTTAAATTCAAAAATCGGTTTAAACTGTTAGTTGTTCTTCTTGAACTGATCGAATTTTGTTTCTCCCGCTTTTTTCGGGAAGGCATTGTTGTTGGTGTCTACATCCGCCAATTCGAAATTAGGATCGAGCAGAATGTTCACCACTTCTTTTTCCTTGATGAACACTTTGGTGATCTCGCCTTCGTTGATCCTCCAAACTTCGGCAGGGATTCTCTCGATCTCCTTCGAGCCGTCTTTGTAGGTCCATTCGATGACGAGCGGTGTTACGAGCCCGCCCACGTTCTTGAACTTCACCTGGTAAATATTTTTTCCTTCCAGTTTCTGGCGAACAGCGTTGTCATCTACACGGCTCTTGAATTCGCCATAGAACTGTTCAGGGGTATTGATTAGCGTAAATTGCTGCGGGCCGTTGCTGAAGTCGTTGGCCGCACCCTCTTTCTTTTCACTCGAAGCCAGATCGCCTCCTTTTACTTTCACTTCTTTCTTCTCAGGGTCGAGCTTCTCGGTTTTCAGCTTAAACCATTTAACTTCATTTACCTCGACGTCCACGTTGTCCGTGCCGAA
>JBMOKS010000473.1:0-9326 GCA_049324355.1 Bacteroidota bacterium | reverse complement strand
CAGTCAAGATCAACAGCCGAAGCATCTTCCATTGTACGGAAGAAGTCTGCAGGCTTCGGGTGCTTGAAGGCCCAGCGCTGTGCATATTCTTTAAATGCTTTGTCAAACAACTGGGGGCCCATCACTGTTTCGCGAAGCAGGGTCAAAGCGGCAGAGGGTTTAGTGTATGCATTGGGGCCGAACTCATTGCCGCGAATGTTATCAGACATTGCCATGATGGGTCGCATCTGCGCCTTATCTCCTTTCATAAAAGGAACAATACCTTTTGGTGTACCGCGTGTGCCCGCTAACTCGGGATAGCGAACGCGCATGGTTTCTTTTTCGAGGAACGTATTCAAACCTTCATCCATCCATGACCACTGACGTTCGTCTGAGTTGACGATCATCGGGAAGAAGTTGTGGCCTACTTCATGCACGATCACCATGATCATGCTGAATAAAGTTTGCTGAGAATAAGTGCCGTCTTTGTTCGGTCTTCCGCCGTTGAAACAGATCATCGGATATTCCATGCCCTGGTTGGCGGTATGGACCGAGTAAGAAACAGGATAAGGATATTCTATCGTTCTTTCAGAGTAAAGCTCCAATGCATTTTTAATCGCCTTAGTCGACTCTTTACCCCACAGCGGATTGCCCTCTTTCGGATAGAGTGATTGCGCCAGTGGCGTCTTATCGCCAACTTTTACGGCCATGGCATCCCAAATGAATTTGCGCGAATGGGTAAAAGCAAAATCACGCACATTTTCGGCGTAAAATTCCCAGGTGCTCTTCTTGGCAGATTTTGTTTTTTCTTTTTGTATCGCTTCCTCTTGTGAAACGATCACCACGGGAGCATCGAAGGTTTTTTTGGCCTTCTCAAATTTCTCCAGCTGTTCTTTGGTTAACACCTCTTTCGGATTCTGCAACACGCCGCTCGCGCCAACAATGTGGTCGGAAGGAACGGTGATGCGAACGCGATAGTTTCCAAAGGTCAGCGCAAACTCTCCCTGGCCGAGGAATTGTTTGTTCTGCCAGCCTTCATAATCATCAAACACGCACATGCGGGGAAACCACTGCGCGAAAGTGTAAAGGTAGTTGCCATCTTCGGGAAAGAATTCATAACCTCCGCGACCGTTGAAGGTCTGACGATTGTATTCTGTGTAGCTCCATTCTACCGAGAACGTGAACTTTTCTCCTGTCTTCAGCGGTGCAGGCAGGTCGACCCGCATCATGGTATAATTGATCGTATAGGGCAGATTTTTTCCTGCTGCATCTTTTACAGACTTGATCGTGTAACCTCCCTTGTAATCAGAAACGGTAACACCGGAAACATACCCGAGGAAAGCCGCCGGAACAGAATCTCGTACCTGGCCGGTTTCGGTTTGGTCGGTCATGCTGTTTGGGCCAAAAATATTTTGATCCAACTGAAGCCATAAGTAGTTCATCGCTTCCGGAGCATTATTATAATATGTGATGGTTTCAGAACCGGTGAGCAACTGATTGTCATCATTCACCTCCACGTTTATCACATAGTCGGCACGCTGCTGCCAGTAGTTCGGACCGGGTGCGCCGGAGCCCGTGCGGTAGCTGTTAGGGGTGGGCAAAATTTCTCCAAGCTGCTCGAATTTTCCTTTCCATGCAGGCTGCGGCGTCTGTTGTGCAAAAGCACTGGCCGTAAGCGCAGCCATAAAAAGTAGCGCTGCAAATCGTTTTAGAACTCTCATAGTCAGTAATTAATGTTTTGGGGATCGCAAGGTGCGTAAATAATTGACAGTTAACAATCGGCGCATAGCCCTGTTAACTGTCAATCAAAATTTTTTAGTTCGCTTTCTTTTTAAACTCGTCGAATTTCGAATCCTTCTGAACTTTGGGGAAGATATTATCTTCAATATTGATATCGGCCGTTTCGTTGTTCGGATCGACCATGATGTTGGTGACTTCTTTTTCTTTGATAAACACCTTGCTCACTTTGGTCTCGTTGATCCTCCAGATCTCGGCAGGAATCCGCTCCAGTTCTTTGGTTCCGTCTTTGTAAGTCCATTCGATGATCACGGGCATCACCAAACCTCCTTTATTGGATAACGTAACTTCATAAATATTCTTATCTGAAAGTTTCTGCATAATAGCCTTATCGTCCACGCGGCTCTGAAACTCACCGTAGAACTGCGGATTGGTTTCGATCAGGCTGAACTCTTCAGGGCCGTTGTTGAAGTTGTCATATTTCTTTCCACCATTCTCCGCCGCGGCGAGGTCGCCTTTTTTCGTTTTTACATCTTTGTTCTCAACGGTAGATTTCTCATTTCTCAGCTTATACCATTTTACCTGATCGATCGTCTGATCGTTTGCGTCAGTGGTGTAGAACCAGCCTTTCCAAAACCAGTCAAGGTCTACTGCGGAAGCGTCCTCAAGCGTGCGGAAAAGGTCTGCGGGTTTCGGGTGCTTGAACGCCCAGCGTTGAGCATATTCTTTAAAGGCTTTGTCAAACAATTCTTTGCCCATCACCGTCTCACGAAGAATATACAACGCGGTAGCAGCCTTAGCATACTGCTCTGCGCCGAATTGAATTACCTGTTCCGAGTTGGTCATCAGCGGACGCATCACATTTTTATCTCCTTTCATATAGTTCACAATGCCCGAAGGCTTTCCGCGCGACCAGTCGATATCGGGATAGCGCTCCAGCTCGGTGATCAATTGAACAAAGCTGTTCACACCTTCGTCCATCCAGGTGGTTTGGCGCTCGTCGTTGTTGATGATCATCGGGAAGAAGTTGTGACCCACTTCATGCACGATCACGCCGATCATACCCTGTTTCAATTGAGGGGTGTAGGTTCCGTCTTTCTTCGGGCGACCGAAGTTGAAACAGATCATGGGATACTCCATGCCAATGCTTGCTGCGTGAACCGAGATCGCTACCGGATAAGGATAATCAATCGTATGTCTGGAATAAACTTCGATGGTGTTTTTTACGGCCTTGGTCGACTCCTGCTCCCAAAGCGGATTACCTTCTTTAGGGTAGAATGACATCGCCAGGGGAGTTTTGCTGCCGATCTTCACAGCTTGGGCGTCCCAGATAAATTTACGTGATGTTGCGAAAGCAAAGTCGCGAACATTTTCAGCATGAAACTCCCATGTCTTTTTCTGCTTTGATTTTGCTTTTTCTTTTGCAGTAGCTTCTGCCTGCGTTACAATGATCACGGGCTTGTCGTACGAAGTTTTTGCTTTTTCGAAACGCTCAAGTTCGGTTTTGGTCAACACATCCTGCGCGTTTTTTAAAACACCAGTTGCGCCAATGATGTGGTCGGACGGAACGGTGATCTTAACTTTATAATCTCCAAACGGCAGAGTAAACTCACCTCTTCCCAAAAACTGTTTGTTCTGCCATCCCTGATAGTCGTCATATACGCACATGCGCGGGAAGAATTGAGCGATGGTGTAAACATAGTTTCCGTCTTCCGGAAAAAATTCCAGTCCACTGCGCATGCCGAAGATGCTGCGGTCAACGATGTTGAACGACCACTCAACGGTGAAAGAATATTTCTCTCCTGATTTGAGGGGCTGCGCAAGGTCCACGCGCATCATGGTATTGTTGATGACATACGGCAGCGCTTTGCCGGCCGCATCTTTAACGGCTTTGATCTGGAAACCACCTTTGAAGTCTGATGTCTGAATGGCGTAAGTCTTGGCGGCCACAGAGTCTTTTACGGTTCCGGTGCTTGTTGTATTGAGGGAATTGTCTGCCGATAAAATATTTTGGTCTACTTGCATCCACAGATATTTCAACACATCAGGTGAATTGTTGTGATACGTGATCGTTTCGGTTCCCGTGATGGTTTGATTATCGTCGTTGAGTTCTACGGCCATGGTATAGTCGGCTTTTTGCTGCCAGTACTTCGGACCGGGCGCGCCGGAACCTGTTCGGTATTCGTTAGGTGTTGGCAAGGTTTGGCCAAGTTGTTCAAACTTGCCCTGCCACTTCGGCGTTTCCTGGGCCCAGTTCACCTGAGCGACGAGAAGAAAAGAGAGAGATAAGATCAAAACACGCTTCATAGAAATTGTATGGGTTAATGAGTTTACAATTAGTTCTTTTTACTACCCTATTTGAGGGGAGGAGTTTTACCAGAAAATTTTGTCTTTCATCAATATCAGGGCTATTCCAGCAACTGCCGAGGAGATAACCATCTTCCAATCCCTGCGGTTCGCTCCGAAAAGATCGACCAATATAAAGCCGGTTGTGAGGAATATCGCAACGATAATTATTTGGCCAAACTCCAGGCCAAGATTAAAGGCTAAAAGCTGGGATATGATGCTCTCATCGCGGCCGAGAATACTCCGGAGATAGTTTGAAAACCCAAGGCCGTGGATCAAACCGAAAAAAGCGGCATAGAAATAATTTATCTGCACCGGCCGTCCGCTAAAACTATCTTCCTTCTTGAAAATATTGGAAGCCGCCGTAATGAATATGGTGACGGGAATAAGAAATTCGATGAGTTCTGCTTTAACATTAATAACACTCAGGGTTGCCAGGGCCAGCGTTACAGAATGACCCAAAGTAAAAGCCGTGACCAGCACCAGCACCTGTTTCCAGTCGCGCAGCTGATACAAAGCACAGAGCGCGATCACGAATAAAATGTGATCGTAGCCGTTGGCGTAATCCAGAATATGATCTTTACCTAAACCGAAATAGAGTTCAAATCCAGTCATGTACTACTTCAAAACAATAAGCGGGGTTCAAGTATAGCGTTTAATTTTGGAACTGGATTTACGGTTGCTTACGAATTGCTGCATTTTTTTTCGAACGGAGCATCGGTACGTTCAGGATTTTGCTCTTTGTTCAGGCTTCCGGGCCTGTTGCGGGGCAGGCGAATTTCGGTTTTCTTTAAAAAATTCGTTATTCATAATTCGGTAATTATTCGTAATTCGTCATTTTAAACAATATTGGATACCATTTTGCTTGGACTTTGATTTTTTGAAAGATTTATGACCATACTTTCCTCTATAGCCGGTTTTATACAGGTAACAGCGCTTGCGTTCTACCTCCATCCGCTTCATGTTTCGGTAACCGAAATCAAGTTCGATGAAAAAGATAAGGAGCTGGAGATCATCATGCGCGTTTTTATCGACGACCTCGAACAAACCCTGCGCAACCACCTGCATCAACCCGAACTTGACATACTGGAGCCCAAAAACGGATTCACTGTTGACCAAATGATGAGCGAATATTTAAAAGACCGGTTTAAAATTACGCTTGATAATAAATTGCAACAGACAAAATACCTGGGCCACGAACGCGACGGCGAAGCTTTTGTATTTTATATTCAGGTGCCGAAAGTGAAAAAATTCAGAACGATTCACATACAAAACGACATCATCACCGAACTATATGACGATCAATCTAACCTTGTACACGTCACTGTAAAAGACATCGTTCGCAGCTTGCGACTCACACGAAATAATCCGGATGACGAAATCACGTTTCCAAAAATGACTACCGACACGAAAAAGACTTAAGTGAGCTTTTAATACAGGCAGTCCGCGCGCGACTAAAATGTTCAGGCATTCAAAAGCCAACGATTGATCTCTCATGCATTGCCTTTTTCAAATAACGATAGACAACTGACTAATGTACTCTGCCCAATACCTCAAATAGTTTTTATTTTTGTGTCATGAAAAGATTTTTGCCCCTGGTTGTGTTGGCGTTCTTGTTGTGGCGATGTGGTTCGAACGAAGAGAAAGAAGCCTGCGCCGAAAGACCCGATGTTTCGTCTATAAACATCGACGTGAAGCTTGAACAGTTTCAGGATTCCATTGCCAATGTTCAATCGAAAGATCAGCTGGTTGGTTTGCTGACCCGACAGCCACTCATTCGCGACTATATTTTCAGAAGAAGCGAGTATCCAAATGATTCAATTTTCGTCAAGGAGCTTTACGGGCGATTTACCAATCCGCACTTCGACACGCTGCTCGCGGAAACAAAACGTGTTTTCGGTGACCTTAGCGAGCTACAGGCACAGTTTGATGAAGCTTTCACCCATCTGAAATTTTATTATCCCGATTTTAGCCCGCCCAAAGTTCAGACGCTCATCTCCGGAATGGACACCGATCTGTTTGTTTCAGATTCACTCATCATCGTCAGTCTCGATTTTTTTCTGGGGCCCGGTGCGAAATACAGACCCAAAGTTTACGACTACCTTCTACGGCAGTACGGAAAGGAGAACATTGTTCCTTCCACGATGCTGATCTATGGCATCGATAGCCGTTACAATCGAACTGACCTCAACGATAAAACCGTGCTGGCCGATATGATTGCTTACGGCAAGTCTTTTTACTTTGCCAAACACATGATGCCTTGCGTACCTGATAGCACTTTTATCTGGTATACAGCGAAGGAAATCAGAGGTTCAAGAAAAAATCAGGATCTCATCTGGGCCCGATTTATCCAGGACGAGGTATTGTATTCCACAAGCCATGTGACCAAACAAAAATATCTAGGCGAACGTCCTAAAACCCTCGAAGTGGGTGAAGAGTGTCCGGGCCGCATCGCCCAGTGGGTGGGCTGGCAGATCGTCAACGCTTATATGGAGTCTCATCCCAACGTCACGTTATCAGAGATGATGAAAACCAGCGAAGCCAATCGTCTGTTCAAAGACTCGGGCTACAAACCCCGGAACTAGCACAAGAAAAACTACTTTAACCATACTCATGCACACGTCTGCCATCATCGTCGTCATTTTTTTATTTTCTCTGAACAAAATTTGTGCACAGTCTAACGACAGCAGTCTCGTCATCAATCACTTAACGGGCGACTTCTACGTTTTCACAACATTTAATTTTTACAAGGGCAATCGTATTCCGGCCAATGGCATGTATGTCGTTACCAACAAGGGAGTAATTCTCGTGGACTCGCCTTGGGACACAACACAATTTCAGCCGCTCCTCGATCACATCAAGGCTAAGCACCATCAGCATGTAGTCATGTGTATTGCCACTCATTTTCACGAAGACCGAACCGGCGGGCTTTCGTATTACAGGCAACAGGGCATCGCCACCTATACCACCCGAAAAACGGATGAACTCAGTGCGAAGGGAGGTATGAAAAGAGCCCAATTTTTAATTGACAAAGACACGGTCATGACCGTCGGGCAATATTCCTTTCGAACTTACTTTCCGGGTCATGGCCATACGGTAGACAACATTGTGGTTTGGTTTGAAAAGGAAAAAATTCTTTATGGTGGCTGCCTTATAAAAAGCGTTAAAGACAGCACCCTCGGGAACCTGGCCGACGCCAGTGTAACCGACTATGCAACCACCTTAAAGAATGTTCAGCAGAAATGTAAAAAGCCGAAGCACATCATACCCGGCCACAACGACTGGACAAGCACGGAGTCACTCGCCCATTCCCTAAAAATGGCGCAAGAACTTAAAAAGAAATACTAACCCATTCTTTCATGCGAGCATACGCTAGTTTCGTCCTGTTGTCGTATGGCCGAATGATGAGGAAAGGGTGCATACGTTTCCATTGAGTATCCAAAGTCCAGCATCCAGTATCGAGTATAAGAATCCAGTCCCAAGTATTATCTTTGAGCCCCATTAAAAAAATTTAATTCATATGCGTCAAAAAATTGTAGCCGGTAATTGGAAAATGAACAAATCTTTTGAAGAAGCCAACATCCTGGCTTCAGAGGTTATGGGCATGGTAGCCGATGAAGTAAAAGGAGATGTTCGTGTCATTCTATGCACACCTTTCCCTTATTTGGTTTCGGTTAAAAATCTATTGGGCCACAACACACGCATCGCCGTTGGCGCACAAAATTGCAGTGAACACGAATCCGGGGCCTATACTGGTGAAGTATCGGCGCCGATGTTAAAATCGCTCACCGTTCCGTATGTTATCCTGGGTCACAGCGAGCGCAGACAATACTTCAGCGAAAATGGAAAACTGCTTGCCAAAAAAGTTGACGTTGCTCTGAAACATGGACTTACGCCCATATTCTGCTGCGGCGAGCCACTGGAAGTACGCGAAAGAAATGAACACGAAAAACTCGTGAAGCAACAAGTTGAAGAAAGTCTCTTTCACCTCGACGCCGATACTTTGAAAAAGATCGTTATTGCCTATGAGCCCGTTTGGGCAATCGGCACCGGCAAAACAGCTACCGCACAGCAAGCGCAAGATATGCACGCTGTAATTCGCAAGCATTTATCATCAAAATATGGTCAGGCTGTGGCGGACTCTATTTCCATTTTATATGGTGGCAGTGTAAACGCAGCCAACGCCAAAGAACTTTTCAGCTGTCCCGATGTAGACGGTGGCCTGGTGGGTGGCGCATCGCTGAAGTCGAGAGAGTTTACCGAGATCGTAAAGAGCGCCTGACATGTATTACACCCGGCTTCAGGTAGATTGTGATGCCGCATTCACCGATATGCTTATAGCGGAACTGGCGGAAGCCGGCTTCGATACTTTTATGGAAACAGATAAAGGTTTCGAAGCTTACGTGGAGGAAGACAAGTTCGATCACACACAAACAAAGGCGATCAAAGAAAAGTACGCAGCTCTCATACAGCTCACGTTCTCTTTCGACAAAATCGAAAAGAAAAACTGGAACGAAGAGTGGGAAAAAAGTTATGAGCCCATCATTGTAGACGATCGCTGCCTCATCCGCGCCGAGTTCCACCAGATCGATAAAAAATATCCATACGAAATCATCATCACACCAAAGATGTCATTTGGCACCGGTCATCACCAGACTACTTATTTAATGGTGAAGAGCCAGATGGCGATAGACCATAAAAACAAAAGGGTAATGGACGCCGGCTGCGGCACAGCTATTCTTTCCATCATGGCCGGTAAACTTGGCGCCCGCGAAGTTGAAGCATTCGATATCGATGAGTGGAGTGTTGTAAACGGAAATGAAAACCTGCAGATCAACCACAGCCAGAATATACACTTGCAGCAAGGCAAGATCGCTGAAGTTAAATTAAGTGGTGGTTTCGATATCATTCTCGCCAACATCAATAAAAATGTGCTGCTGGATGAAATGAAGACCTATGCTGGTTATCTCAATACCGGCGGCCTTTTATTGCTGAGCGGATTTTACACACACGACATTATAGACCTGCTGAACGAAGCCGCAAAGTATAATTTACACGAAGTCAGGCGCGATGAACGCGAGAAATGGGCCTGTCTTTTATTAGGTATTGGGCATTAGTTAGTCAGTTAGTCAATGGGCATTCAATGTCGTTTAGTTAAGGAAACTGCTTACCTTTAGGATTATAGGGGGTATATCAAAAAAAGCAGATACTTCCAGACCAAGTTTAGGGAAAAACATCTAAATGACTTAACTAAAACCATAGAA
>JBMOKS010000472.1:0-10394 GCA_049324355.1 Bacteroidota bacterium | reverse complement strand
AGCGTACGTTGTCGAGATGGTCTTTGAGGTGATATTGATAGGTCGGGGTGCCGTTTGTTTCGATAACAACACGCCCTTCTTCATGGTTGATAAACTTCAGCGTATCATTCTCATAAAAATATTCTCCAGCATAATCGGTCTTCTTCACCGGCGCATTGTTGCTGCTCAGCATCTGGCAAAGCTTGCGCCCTGACGCATCATAGATGTAATTTATCGTCTGGTCTGAAGAGCGGCTTACGCGCTCCGTTAGGTTCAGGAAATTATAACTAATGGTCATCAACCCTTTTACTTGTATGCTGTTGATGCGGCCCACAAAAGCAGCAGGTATCGTTACTACAAAATCTTTTGTAGATGTTGTGCGCATATCAAACGTGCTCAGGCCTGTGTTGCTTACTGTTACCGCAGTGCCTCCGGCTGTCAATGTGAGATTGGCCGTGCCCGAAGTGCGCTCCATATCAATGATCACAATGTAATCTGACCACGCCTTTAACAAATTGTTTTGTTGCAGCGTTGATGATGCCGATCCGCTGGCAATCTCCACCCGGTCGTTGGCAAAAGTTAATCTGCTGCCGGTATCCGTTACGGTCCAGTCGGTGCTACCAGTAGTAAACTCTCCGTTTTTCAACAATTCCTGTCCGCCTTTGTTTCGGTCCCACAAGAGGCTCCCGTTGCTGTCATATACATAATCGTCGCCGCTGGCGTTAAATTCTGTGAAGCCTTCGTTGTCGATCGCTGCATCGGTGACTTTTCGCAGCTTGTTGCTGTGAAAGGAGGTGCCTGCGCCGTAGTCATACGTAAGATCATCTATCGTGCTGCCGTCTTTTCCTTTGCGCATCAGCTTTTTGAGGTTACCATTCAGGTCGTAATCGAAGCCTGTTTCGCCAAAGGCGCCGCCGTTCAGGCTGGCCCACGTGGGCGTGGTGCCGGTAGCTTGTTTGTACGCAGCATCGGTAAGGCGGTTCATGGCGTCATAAGTATACAAATATCCATTCGCTTTTACATCACCCAGCCCCAGGTTGTGGCTCCACTTCATAGCAGAGATGTTGCCGTTGTAAAAACCCGCATTCCCTAATGCCGATTCTATTTTATTATACAGCAGCTCGAAGCCAAACAGGTCCTTTCCGAAATTGGCACCATCGGAGCTGCTCAATTGAGCGTCGTTCATTTTTGTGAGCCAACCGCGAATGTTGTATTCATAGTCCAGCGATTGTTTGAAGTCGGTGCCGTTGGTGCTGTGTAGTTTTTTATCAACCAATTGTCCGAGTTCGTTGTATTCGTTACTGGTTAACAACACACGCTGCCCACCGTTGTAGGTATGCCAGGTTTTGAGCAATCTTCCGGCATGGTCATATTCCAGTTCACGCAACACGGTATTCTCTTTCGCGCTGAACGAAGATATGCCGCTGATGAAAGTGGCTCCGCCGTTGTTAAAAGAGAGGTCGGCCGTGAGCGAAGTTGTTGAAGAAGTTGCAGACGTATACAACAACTGATCGTTCTTGTAATATTTCACCTGTGTGCCTACCCGCGCTATGCGCAGCTTGTCGCCAGGCTTGGGCACTACGGGGTCGGTGTACTTCGGGCTGCCCAGTTCATATACTTGCAAAGGGTTTGCAATGAGGAAACCATAGTTGATGTTGGCGTAACCTTGCCCGGCGTCGTTGGTGGTGAGGCCAAACATACGCGCTGTGGTGGTTTCGGGCACGGTGGTTTCTATCCATCCGTCGGTATTGGCATTGAGCACTTGCTGCGATGCCGCGCCGGCGTTGCCCCAGCCGCTGCCCGCTATGTTGGTGAGCTTGCTGCCCACAACACTTACGTTCACCACATTTTTCCAGGTGATATCCTGGTTCAAGTGGGTGGTTTTTGTTTTCAGCACTTTGCCGGTAAAGTCCAGCAGGTTGGTGATGCGGTCGGTGCCACCTTTGTAGTTATCGGCCATGATCTGCACTACGCGGTATTTGTCATCATAGTAGTTGATAGACTTCAGCCACACATAGCCACCGCGCACGCCGCCATCAAGCACTTTTACTTTTGTGCCAGTGGCCAGGCCGGTCACTCTCAGAAACTCGGCGGTGGGTTGAGTGTAGTTAACGCCATTTACAGCCTGCAAAAGCGCTTCGTCTGCATACGCGTAATTGCCAGCCCAGAGCGAGCGGAAATTGTAATTGTCGTAGTAGTTTACGTTGATGTAGTGATTTACATCCAGCGTAGCAGCTGAAGTAACTACCGGGTAAGACTTGTTGGTGTAGCCATGCACGTTGCCGGCGGCGTTGCCAACGTAGCTTTCAAAGAATTTCGTCCAGCTTTTATTATAAAAATTATCGACCACCGTTTGCATCGCTGCTTGCGTCACGGTCACGGCGGTGTCTTTTATGCCGGTGAGTACGGGGCGGTTCAGCTCGTCGTATTTGGTGAAGGTCCAATACTTGGGTGTGCTGTTGCGTTGATTGCCATCTTGTGTCATCACCAGGCGATCGCGTTTGTCGTAGACCAGATACGCCCAATCGGCGCCGGGCACACGCTTTTCGGTGAGGCGTTGTCGTCCATCATATTTCTTCTGAAAGGCCCAGTTGTTCAGATCACTGGTGGTTGGGTTATAGGTGTCATTCTGATGGATCACTTTGCTGAGCTCAGGCTGAAAGACGTAGCGCTCGTTGCCAAAATCGTCGTACACATAGTAGGTCATGGCCCACTGGCTGGTGTTGTTCAGGTCGGTGGCGCCTGCTACAGCCTGCACTTTTTTGAGTATCAGCTGCCCTTCTATGTTGGTATACTCCCTTACTTCGTTGCCTTGCTCGTCGGTGGTGCTTTTCACCGCCAGCTGTTTTGTGCTGTAGTACGATCCGGTTTCAACAGCGCCGGGCACCGCAGTTTGCCGCACGGGCATGCCTGCCGCATCGATCTTCCAACTGATGATCTTTTCCTCCCCCGCACTTGTGCCGTGCTGGTTTACCAGATATCGATGCAGCACAAATTTGTTATTGCCTGCTGCGCTCCAATCGGCACCCGGGCCGTACGTTTTTTCCGGCCGGTTGAGCGGCGACGATTCATACACCACCTCTGCGTAAGGTCTGGTGTCGTCAGCCACCTTGTTGGTTGACCCTGGGGCATAAAATGCCTGGGCGGCGCCGGTAAAACCGCCGGCAGCATAGTCAATGATACCCTCCTTATACCAGCCATTGGTTTGTGCAGTGAAGGGCTGATATTTTAAAGTTTCGCGGCCGAACTGATCATAGACCACAGGCTGAACTATATCCTGTCCGGCAGGCGACGCCTGATGCTGCACGGATTGCATGGGCCTGCCTAGTCCATCTATATAGCTAACAGCTGTCGATCGCTGGCTGCCAGACAACGATTCGACCGCCGCCAGGTTTTGGATGCCCGGCACGTTGATAACATCTTCACCGATAGAATTAAAATTGTTGTAGATCACGCTTACAGTTTGTTCGGTGGCGTTGCTTTCGCACTGCGTCTGGGCATTGAATATCTTTACCATAAAAGTAGTGCCGGCAATGATTGGCTCGGTGACATAGGTGTCGCCCTGGCCCAGGAGAACTTGATTCGAAGAATACCACCTGTAACGTTCAAAGTCTCCCGCTCCGTAGGCACTCAGCGAAATTGCGCGGTTATATGAAACGTCTCTGTTATCTACAACAGGCGGCGCGGGCGCAGCCACAACAACAATAGTTCGATCTCTCAAGTTACTACACTGCGTTGTCGGGTTTGTATAAGTATATCTGACAGTATGTTGACCCACTCCGGTTATAGAGGGATCAAACGAATTGCCATTTTGTATTCCAAACCCGCTCCAGGTGCCACCCGCCGGCGAACCATCGGTCAGCTGCGTAACTCCGGCATTGCTGCAAATAGTCAAGGTATTCAGTGCTCCGATCGTCGGAAGTGGCTCCAAAATGACCGTGGCCGTTGTGCAGCCGCCGCCGTTGGTGCAAACACTGAATTTCTTTACCAACTTTTCATTTTCAGTTATAAAATCTTGCGGCACTAAAAAGTAACGCATGTTTAATGTCAGCGTCGTACCACTGCTGTTAACGTTGTATTTAGCATCAGGTGAAGAGCCGATCTGTAGCGAACTGCCATATTCATACCATTTAAAATCGTAACCCGCAGGCGCGGTAACATTGAACGTTACCGTTTCGTTTATAAACTCTTCCAACTGACAAATGCTTTTAGGATTTGCTTGCAGCGTAGGGGCAGCCGGGGGAGGCGTGTCTAGCACCACGGCATCGGATGTCTTCAACACAGAGCTGCAGACAATGGCATTGTTGATATCTTTTCTAACAATTCGCACTCCCAACCGCGTATTGGCGCTGAGCACGATCTTTAATATTCCGTTTTCAATTTGCCCGTCTTCCTGCAGCGGAATATTGCTGAAGCTTATGCCATCAGACGGCCCTGAGTCAACAATCGGGGTTTCATTGCCCAACAGATCTATTTTCACCCAGCTGGCGGAATACAACCATTGGAATCCATTGATGTTGTAGTTTGCCACCCGCGCATCAAATTCACAAGCCGTAGGGCATGAGCCGGGCGTAAGGGCCAGGTTAAAGGTTATATCATCGCATTGTGCACTAGCCTCAACCCGAGCCATGATCAATACAATGGCAGACAAGGCAACAGCTAAGTATCTTCGATTCAGAAATTTCATCTTTGCTTTATTCGATGTTGAGGCTCTTTTACCTTGCATAATTGTACTTGTATTTTTTTCTGATATCCCGGTTCTCGTCTCGTTCCGCTATCAAGCGTCCTATGCTATCATATTCATAAAAGGTGGTCTTGTTGTTGGTGTCTGTTTGCGAGGTCACACCGATCAACGGGTCGAAGGTGTAGGTTGTGATTCTGGCGCCTTCGGGGTATAATTTCAGGTCATCCAGCGTGGCCGTGCCGGTTATAGAAACACTGGTGATATTTGTAAGCCGGTGCTCATACAATTTCCATCCTGCTTTGCTAGCGGTTTCAGCAGCTGTTGATCCATTTACGGTCAGCGAGCCATCTTTCGACCAGTATGAAACGATATAGCTGCCAGCCGACAGATTAGATTTAGTGATCGTATTTCCACCGGCGATCGAATAACTCTTCACGCCTGTGTAGGCATCGCTATTGACTGTGGCGCCTCCATTGAGGGTCCAGTTACCCAAGCCGCCGGTTTCAAAGCTGGTAAAAGCTATGTTTGCTTCCGAAGCATTTAGCGCGATAGCGATAGGCCGCTGGTGATTATAGTCCCAGATAAAGCTATGCACAACATCGTTCAGCTTTTGTTGCTCCAAGAGGTTGCCATTGGCATACTTGTTAAAAATGACTTTGGTCTCGTATTGGGCAGCTGGAGCAAAGGCGGTTTTGCTGGTAGCAGGCGTGGGGATCACGCCTGTAACACGATTGGAGAATTTAAAGTCGGTGAAATTTAGGGTGCCGATATTCTCCAGTACTTTCACACTCTCCTTTAGTCCTTTGCCATCGGTTAAATACGTGACCAACAATCCCTCTATCACCTTTTTAGAGCCATCGGCGTTTTCCAGGTAGACAACATTTTCAATGGGTGCTGAGATGTTGTTTTCTGCAACAAGGGCGTCGATAAATGGGGTTCCGGCAGCATAGTCCTGAGGATAGGTAGTTACGGAATTGATTTTTTTTCCATCGTTGGATGTTTTCGTTACCCGGGTTGGCAGCAAGTGATCGGTGTTATCGTAAAAATATTCCGTCGTTACGGCCACATCTCTTCCGGTATCGTCATAACTATGAGCTTCAGACCAGCGTAGATATCCGTACTCACTTGTGGCATTATAAAAGCTAAAAGCAACTTCATCTGGCGGAGGGTTTTCCGCGTGCATTTCGTTGTTTGGGTCTCTCGCAATAATGGCATCGAAGATGACTCCTGCACGCACGCTGTTGGCACTCCTGGGCAATTGCGCTACACTATAAAAATTGCTTTCGCTGGCAACAACCCGATACGATCCGTCGGAATTTTTCTTCCATGAAAATTTATGCTTTAACAAACCACGCTTCCAATCATTGCTCTTGGGTGGTGTAAATGGAAATTCGTAACCCACCAAACTGCCACTGCTCAGAAGCTCCGGCGTGGGAACCAACGTAGTGCCAAGCCCCGTCTGCCCAACAGCAGAATAGGACACAAACCCCTCATCCGGGAATTGTTCGGACGTTGTGTAGATCAGCTCCGTGTAGCCGTTGTCTTCCTCTGTAAGATCGGGTCTTGTGTATTTTTCTCTGACAATTACGCTTCCGTAGCCAACCGGTGAGCCCTGTGTATTGGATAATGGATAATTTGAATTTGACGACAATTCGCAAAATTCGCCGATCACATAATATTCCAGCCTATTTGGATACACGGGGCTAAATTGCGTCTGTACATACTCCTTCTTTAGGTGGCTGTATTTCAACCCCCACGTTAAGGTTCCCATACCGTACTCAAACTCTTTCCGCTGCACTACACCTGTTACAGGGTCAGTATCTTTTATCTGCTTTATCCGAAGACCCCCGATGGATAACGGCGTATCGTTTGGATTAAGTGTTACGGTATCATATTGCTTCAAGGTTAACGAATAGGTTCCCGCCGATCCTCCGGCTTGGGGAAGGCGCATAGCGATGATGCGATAGGTGCCATTTACAAGCTTACAGCTATAAAAACGCTTAGAGCCCTCGCGATGAGAAAAGTAGCAATACATCTCCTGGTTCTGGGCATTAATAATCTTAAAGTAGCTCCCCGAAGTTTCAATGAATCCATCGGTTTCCAGATATACCGTTGTGCCCGCATCCAAATAGTTGACTTCAAACGAGGCAACCTCAAAATTGTTTGCGTTATAGTCTACTTGAAAAGTCCTGGCCGGGTTGGGCACAATATTGTATGCCTCGGCAAATTCAGGAAAGTTATCCAACCCTGACAAAACCGTTTGATGTGCTTCGTATATATACTCCGTTGTGCCGCCTGTCGGGTATGTCACCTTATTTAAGGTGTACTGCTTACCAAACTCAACATTTGCCTGACGGTTCATTCCCAAAATTCTTACTGTGCCGTTTTGTACCTCTGCTTGTTCGGGAATAAGCGATAATTGAACCTGACCATTATCCGCGCGGTTATAAAATCCCCAATGGTCTTGCGCTTTGGAAAACCTCGATGGCAAGCCCTTATCGTGAATGTATTCAAATTTATAGGGGCTCTTTCCCGTTTCCTGCACCGATAGAAGCGTCAATCGCATATTGTCGTCAGGAACTCCACACGACACCGTTTCAGCTGGTAAGAGGGTAGTGCCTTTCAGGTACCCATATTTAAATGTAACCTCTTTCTTTACTATGTTGTTATTATCGTAGACCACCATTTTATCCAGCAATTCATCGTACAAGTCGCAGCGGAGATTAGCTGACGGAAAAAATTCTACATAGCCGTTGTCGAATTTAACTTTACGGATTCTCCTTGCTTCCATCATTTGTGGTTCATAATAAGGAGCCGTGGAAATCGAGCTGCTGTAAGTGTCTCCATCGGTAGCGCTAACAAATATCTTGGATGACTCTCCAATAGGAATATTCGTTGTGATGGTAGCGTCCTCATACTCGAACGTAATTGTTTCTGATTTATCAGACGAAACTATTTTGGTAAGGTGCCACGCCGTAATATGAGAATTATTAGAAGGCCTCTGTGGCTGCTCTGAGCGTTCTATTTCGCCAAAAAAGTATTGGGTGCCATCCGTTGTGATGATCTTCCAGCTTTCAATTCCACTCAGACTGTTGGGCGTAAAAACATTACCGTTGAAATCCAACGGATATATCTTGATGGGCTGATAAGGAATAGTCAATGCCACAGCTTGCTGATCCATGACGTACTTTCCAGCGCCCCCTGGAAAATTAAAAAGGTACTCGTCGCTTTCAAGGTCTAACCGTCCTTTGCCTGCATTATAGTAGTCGTCGATGGTGAGGTTTGACTGGCTAAGGTTTTTTCCGTTCTTGAGGTAGCCCATGATGTCATGATCATCCGCCAGACCGCGCTCATTCCGTATGATGGACCCGCCCGCATTCAGCGCAAACCCAAGACCACACCACGAAGCAATCTCTGAAACACGAATCCCTCCGGCGTGATAACTTAGTTTGATTGGTACTTTTAAACTTTTCTGTGCAATGTCATACAGCGGAATTTCAATGGTAGGTGTACCACTATAGTAGCTCACAGGTGTGTTTCCAAACTTTCCCAGCGCTGCTGCATTCGGAGAAACCGGAACGAAGTTCATCAGGTCAGCCTTTTGAGCTGCCGCACTAACAGATAGGAGAAGGAAAATGCAAACCCACATTGGGCTATTCCATTTATCAAACGTTTCAATTCTTAACATACGTTATCAGGAGATTATATTTCAACAATAGTTTGCATGAGCTGCACGACGTAAAAAAGCAAGCAATATCTAAACTGACAACAGCTGACACGAACGTGCCAGCGAGAGAGGTAATTTTTCCAACCATAGACAGTGATATTTTAGTTTAAGCCAATTTTAACATCGGCTGCAAAGATGCAAAAAATGTTCACAATCGCTTTAGGGTGTAAGGCAATTTATTTTTTATGTTGCAATACCTCTTCAGCGCCACATTTAATTCTGAAACATGATGTGAGTGAAAAATAACTTTTTGCCTCAAGGGCCGATTGTGTGTCGGCGAAGCAGAGCTTCGCTCGCCGAAGCATGGGGGCGAATGCGTGCGAGGGCGAAGGAGAAGTATTGCTCGCCGAAGCAAAGGGGCCGGTTGTGTGTGGGAGCGAGAGTAAGTCAAACGGTTGTTAGGCACAATTTCATTGCTTTGTATTTTAGTTCGTTCTTCCATACTTCCTCCGTCTGTAGAAAAGGCATTGGGATTGGGCATTTGGTAGCATTTCATCGCTCTGCATTTTAGCTTGTTCTTTTTTACCTGTTCTTCGTTTTGTCGGTAGTACTTTTCTACTATCAATCAATTACAAACGCGAAATGCCGCCACATAAAGCATTCAAATTTGCCGAGCTTGGTGAAAAGTTATTTCGCCGACCTAGCCGCCAGCCCAGGCTCAGCTTGATTTTCGCATTTCCAGGCTAGTACTTTTTTACTAATGACAAAGCTTAACCACGAAACTCTTCACGTAGCTGCGCGACATTTCACAACTATCGTTTACGCTAAAGACAAAAAGCGCTATTTCGTTTACTGTTAGCACACTTCATCATCGGCATCGCGGTTGCCTATCAACGGCATCACATAAATTATTGTAACCATGATAGAAAAAAATTCAACCGTCGACACGGTCGACAAGCCTGGCCGCAAAAGTTTGCAGTCAGCCAATGCTAACATCGTAGCCAATTTCAAACAGCTTATTGGCTTCTGCGCCGCTTATGGCACCGCCTACAGTCCCAGCGAAGATCATCTGACACTCGACGTGCTCTACGCTCAGCATCGCATGGCCGAAGACGTAATGGCCGCGTTGGCGCTGGCCAAGACCGCTTACAACAACGCCACCAACGCCCGCGAAGAAGCCTTTGAGCCTTTGAAAAAACTAGCCACAAAAATGGTCAACGCGCTGGCCGCTACCAAAGCCAGTAAGCTCACCATAGACGACGCCATTTCGGTCAACAGAAAAATTCAGGGGCGTCGCGCTGGCAGTAAGTCCAAAGTCAATCCGGCCGAAACTTCAGAACCTGCGTCAGTCTCAAATTCTGTATCGCAGCAAGGCTTCGATACGCTGCTCGACAATTTTGCCAAACTTGTTCAAACGCTCAGCGCCGAACCGCGCTACAAACCCAATGAGCCTGAGCTCCAGGTGAAGTCACTAAACGCGCTGCTGACCGACCTGAAAAACAAAAATGATGAGGTCATTCACGCCTCTGTCAACTTAAGCAATGTGCGCATCGAACGCAATACTATCCTGTATGCTCCTGAAACAGGTGTTTATGATGTGGCGATGGCTATAAAAAAGTATGTTAAATCAATCTTCGGTGCAAAAAGCCCGCAATTCGCCCAGGTGAGCGCCGTTAAATTCTTCTCCCGCTAATTGCACCCGCAGATCCTTTTGATCATGTTTGTCTTCCTCCTCAGGCCCGAAGGGCGCCTGGGGAGTTTTTTTTTGTACCGCCTGCTTCCAACATCAGGCAACAGGAATTTGGCACAGTTCACGCACCAAAGTTCATACTTCCTGCAGCGTTGCAGCATGTTCTCGCCAAGTTGTGGAGTGTTCCCGCAGAGTTGTTGAGTATTCTCGTAGAGTTGTGGAGTGTTCTTGCAAAGTTGCACAGAGTTCTCGCAGAGTGGTTGAGTGTTCTCACAAAGTTGCAGAGTGTTCTCACAGAGTTTCAGAGTGTTCTCACAGAGTTTCAGAGTGTTCTCACAGAGTTTCAGAGTGTTCTCACAGAGTTTCAGAGTGTT
>JBMOKS010000471.1:0-10447 GCA_049324355.1 Bacteroidota bacterium | reverse complement strand
ATTCAAAAGAAGAAGTGGACTCTCAAGCGTATCGCCACCTATGGTGGAATTGCCCTCTTTGTTATTTTTATTGGATACCAATTCATTTTTGCCGACCGGCGATCTAAACTCAAAATTGAAAAAGACAAAATCACCATCTCCACCGTTCAGCGCGGAGTCTTCCAGGAATTTATTCCACAGACAGGAACCGTTGAGCCAAGCCGAACGGTGTACCTCGACGCTGTAGAGGGTGGAACAATCAAAAGGGTGGTAGCAGAAAGTGGAGCGATGCTAAAACAAGGCGATGTTATTCTGGAATTAAGCAACCTTAACCGTGAGTTGACAGTCTTACAGCAGGAAGCCTCTTTTAACGAAAGTATCAACAGGGCTCGTGAAACAAGACTGAACATCATGCGAAACGACCTTGACCAACGGCAGCAATTGGCGGCCATAGACAACCAACTTGCGATTTTGACACCACAATTTCGTCGTCAGAAGCAACTATATGAAAAGAAGCTGATCTCTAAGCAGGAGTTTGAACGCACCGAAGCGGACTACAACTACAACTTGGAACGCAAGCGTATCACTTACGAGGCATACAAGGCCGACTCGATCGACCGGATACGGCAGCTAAGAGAAACGGCAATGTCTGAACGGAGAATGAGCTTAAGTTTGGAAGGTGTAGGCAAGATCCTGGATAACCTGGTGATCCGCGCTCCCATGGATGGGCAGCTTTCAAGACCGCAACTCGACCCTGGCCAGAACGTTAATACCGGCCAGCGGCTTGGGCAGGTTGACGTGGTAGGAAGTTATAAGGTGCGCGTGCCGATCGACGAATTGTATCTGCCCCGCATCACCACTGGCCTGCACGCCACTACCACTTTCAACAACAAGGATTATAACCTTGAGATCATGTATATTTATCCTACCATCACCAACGGAAGGTTTGATGTGGATATGAATTTTGTTGGCGAAACCCCAGCGGGTATACGCCGGGGCCAATCGCTACGTTTAAGAATCGAGTTGGGCCAGTCTTCCGAGGAGTTGTTGTTGCCGGTAGGTGGATTTTACAAAGATACCGGTGGTAACTGGGTATTTGTGATGGACGGCGAAAATCGTGCGGTTCGCAGAGATATCAAGCTGGGCAGGAAGAATACAGAGAATTTTGAGGTATTGGAGGGTCTGCAACCTGGCGATCGGGTGATCACGTCGTCGTATGAGAATTTCGGCAACAACGAAGTTTTGATTTTGAACTAGTAACCTTTCTTATAAAATAAAGTAATACATATCTGAAACCTTAACGCAAAAACTTGCATCTAACATTTATAAATTAAACGCCATGATCAAACTTAAAAACCTTGAAAAAGTCTACACCACCGAGGAAGTAGAAACAACCGCACTGAACAATATTAACCTGGAGATCAAGGATGGCGAATTCGTAGCCATTATGGGTCCGTCGGGTTGTGGTAAATCAACCTTGCTGAATATTGTAGGTTTGCTGGACAATCCTACCAACGGTGAATATTATTTCGGCGAACACGAAGTGGCCAAATATTCTGAGCGTCAGCGCGCACAGCTTCGCAAAGGCTCCATAGGCTTCGTATTCCAGAGCTTTAACCTGATCGATGAATTAACGGTTTTTGAGAACGTAGAACTTCCCCTGTTATACCTCAAAGTACCTGCTTCTGAGCGTAAAACAAGAGTAGAGGAAGTGCTGGAGCGCATGAACATCATGCATCGTAGAAATCACTTCCCGCAGCAACTTTCGGGTGGTCAGCAACAGCGTGTGGCCATTGCCCGCGCTATTGTCGCGAAACCTAAAGTGATCCTCGCCGATGAACCTACCGGTAACCTGGACTCAGCCAATGGCGAAGAAGTGATGAAACTACTTTCTCAATTGAATGAAGAGGGAACTACGATCGTGATGGTAACTCACTCACCTTATGATGCCAACTACGCTCATAGAATCGTTAACCTGTTCGACGGTAAGGTAGTAACAGAGAATATCAAAGAACATTTCCATATCTAAGATTCAGCCAGAATATAGGTTAGCCTATATTTTGTGTGAGTCAACACGTCACTCCGGGCTGATTGTGGCGGTCATATATAGGCCCGGCGAACAAAGACCTTTCAGTATTTTGAAAGGTCTTTTTCTTGCAACATAACTGAACACTATGATGTTCAATTATGAACATGATAGCCTGCTTAAAGCCGTGAAATTGGATGGTATTCGATAAATCAAGTGCGTGGCACATTTATTGGCGCTACGGTGCAACCTTACAGATCAAACAGTAGTCTTATACCCGGTCTCCAAACAAAACCCCGCATGATTAAAAATTACCTACTCATCACCTGGCGAAGTATGATGAAGAATAAGCTTTATATCTTCATCAATATTTTTGGGATGGCCATTTCCATTGCATGCTGTATCGTGGCTTACTACAACTACGACTTCAACAGTAGCTTTGACAGTAATCACGTTAATGCTTCAACGATCTACCGTGTCAATTCAGTTCGCGAGTTTCAAAACCAGCAGACAGAATTTGGCATTGCGCCTATTCCTTTGGGAGAAGTGATTCGTCAGAATGCCAAAGACGTAGACGCTGTGACGCGGTACAGCCCTTCGGGAGGAAACATCAGAATTGGCGACGAGATCTTCGAAACGGGAATTGCTTATGTTGATGCAGATTTTTTCAAGATGTTCACCTTCGAATTTATCGAAGGAAATGGTTCGGGGGTGTCTGATCGAAGCAAGATCGTAATCAGTGAGGAACTGCGTACAAAGTTTTTCGGATCTGAGAAAGCTCTGGGCAAGGTGATCACCCAGATTCTCGATAACAATCAATTCAAAGAATATGAGATAGCGGGTGTTTATAAAAAGCCCCCCAGCAACAACAGTTTTGATTATGACGCTCACGCTAACTACGACAACTACCTCGAACAAGATTCTGTGTTCGAACACGGCACCAATTGGAAATATCGTAATCAAACATTTGTCCAAGTAAAAGATGCCAGTCGCATTGGTTCCCTTGAAAGTCAGTTGAAGTCCTATGCCGAAAACAACAACAAGGTTCGCGAGGATTTTATCATCAAAGGATTTAAACTCGATCCGCTTGTAGGCATGGCCACGCGCGACGAGTCTAGTGATCGTCCAGGCACTTGGACGAGAGACGCTTCCCCGATCGCAGCGGTCGTAGGAACAGCGTTGATGGGAATCCTGGTGTTGCTGATCGCTTGCTTTAATCTTACCAACACCGCTGTAGCTATTTCGTCGCGTCGATTGAAAGAGATCGGCATTCGCAAAGTAATGGGCAGTATGCGCAGCCAACTGATTGTGCAATTTATTGGAGAGACCATGTTCGTGTGTTTTATCGCCCTCATATTGGGAATGGTCATTGCGGACATCCTGTTAATACCTGCATTCAATGCCCTCTGGCCCGAAATGAAACTTATAGCGGACTATACCAGTAAACCTGACTTCCTGATCTTCATGATCATTGCCCTGGCATTCACTGGTTTATTAGCCGGTAGTTATCCCGCATTTTACATCAGCAAGTTTCAACCCACCAGCATTCTGAAAGGAAAACTTAAGTTTGGAGGCACCAATATTTTTACCATGGTGTTGCTCACGCTTCAATTTGCGATATCGTTAACAGGAATTGTTTGCAGCATCGCCTTCAGTCAGAATGCCGAGTATCAGGCCAACTTCGACACCGGCTTCGATCAGAAGGGCGTGGTGTATACTTGGGTTGCCAATCAGTCTGAGTTTGATACCTATCGTAATGCCCTGGCAGAAAATCCGGAGATTATTTCTATTGCAGGTTCCGAACACCACATTTACTCCAGCGCCTACAATGATCCGATCAAAAGTGAGGGAAAAGAAATTGAAGTTGATATCCTTGACGTGGGAGACGATTATTTAAAGACTGTAGGAATTAAACTGGTGGATGGCCGTGACTTCAAAAAGGACTCGGAAACCGACCGGAAAGAATCAGTGATCATCACACAGAAAGTAGCCCGGGACTTCGGTTGGGATAAGCCCATCGGCAAAGAGATCACCTGGATGGATACTGTGAAACTTTATGTTGTAGGTGTGATCGAGGACGTGTATAACAACGGCTTATGGGAACAAATGGATCCCATGATGATTCGCTACACCTCACCCGATAGATATCGTCACGTTATTGTGAACGCACCGGCTGCGAAGATCGTAGAGATCAACAAGTTCATGGAAGCAAAATGGAAGGAAGTATTTCCCAACAAGAAATATAACAGCGAATACATGGACGAAGAGATTGTAGAGGCCACTACGGTAAATGTCAACATAGTAAAAATGTTTGTTTTCCTCGGCATTGTGGCCATGATGTTATCGGCTACCGGTTTGTTTACCATGGTTTCTCTGAATATCATCAAGAAAATGAAGGAGATTGGCGTAAGAAAGGTATTGGGTGCGTCCATGGTCAACATCACGCGCGTCATCAACTTGCGATTCATAGTCATCCTATCCATTGCATCATTACTCGGTTCGGCGCTGGGCGCTTTCCTGAGCGACGCCCTGATGGACAGCATATGGGATTTTTACCAATCGGCTGGACTTATAACTTTTATTGTATCGGTGGCCATTCTTTTCGTTGTTTCGGCTTTGTCCATCGGCTACAAAGTTTATAGTACGGCCCGACTGAATCCCGCCCTTGTGCTGAGAGACGAATAAATTCATTTTCCGGGAACTCCTTTGAGTCCCGGAATTTTTTTTTGAAACCTGTAACCTGCCTGAAGTGATGACGTCTTAGCGTAAGCGTCCACAATTTGTTCGTATTAAATTCCCAAAGTCATATGTTGAAAAACTATTTTAAAGTAGCTGTCCGGAATATCATGAAGTATAAGTTTTTCTCCTTCATCAATATTCTGGGAATGACCACCGGCATTACAGCCTGTTTGCTCATTATTCTTTACGTCACCGACGAGCTTAGTTACGACCGTTTTCACGCCAAGGCCGATCGCATATATCAGGTAGGTCTTCACGGCAAAATAGCCGGTCAAGACATCCATACCGCTAATACCTGTCCGCCGATATATGCGGCATTGGTGGAGGAAGTTCCCGGTGTCGATGAAGCAACCCGGATTGCCCCATTCTGGGGTCAGGCCGTTTTCAAATACGATGAAAAAGCTTTCACGGAGGAAAAGATCTTTTTTGCCGACTCTAATTTTTTCAGCTTTTTCTCTTACTCCCTGCTGGAAGGCGACAAGAAAACGGCGCTGTTGGAACCAAACTCCATCGTGCTCACACAGAGTATGGCCGCAAAATATTTCGGAAGCGAACCGGCCATGGGAAAACTCCTGACCATCGGAAATGAAGAAAAACCATTTAAAGTGACGGGAATTACACCGGATAGCCCGACTAACTCACACTTTATTTATAATGCACTGCTGTCTAGCGCTTCCGGAGCTCATTTAAAATCCGAAGTATGGTTGAATAATTATCTCTTCACTTATTTTATTCTCAACGAAAAGGCATCGTTGGCGTCGGTAGAGAAAAAGTTCGACGACCTGGTGATGAAGTATGTGGGGCCGGAAGTGGAACGCTTCATGGGCGTTTCGATGAAACAAATGAAAGAACAAGGCGGCGAATATGGCTACTATACCACACCGCTTGTTGACATTCATTTGAAATCTGTGTCGCAAGGTGATTTGGAACCCGCAGGGAATATCATGTACGTGTATTTCTTCGGTGGTATCGGCCTGTTCATTATTGTTATCGCGTGCATCAACTTCATGAACTTGTCTACGGCACGTTCTGCGGGTCGTGCGAAGGAAGTTGGATTGAGAAAGACGCTCGGTTCTCTTCGCGGTCAGATGATCGGGCAGTTTTTGGCTGAATCGCTGGTCTATAGCCTCATCACGGTGGTGCTGGCGCTGATATTGTGTTACTTCCTGTTGCCGCAATTTAATTTGCTGGCCGGCAAGCAACTGGGCATGAGCGTATTTTTGGAACCGGTATTTATGCTTGGACTGACCGGATTGGTATTGTTTATTGGCCTTACCGCGGGTAGCTATCCGGCATTTTATCTGACGTCGTTCAATGCCGTTGAGGTTTTGAAAGGCAAGGTTAGAGCAGGAATGAAGAGCAAGGGCGTAAGAAGCGCGCTGGTGGTTTTTCAGTTCGCACTGTCTATTTTCCTTATCATCTTCACCGTTGTTGTATACCGTCAGATCACCTACATGCAAGAGCGCAACCCGGGCATCGACAAACACAACGTCATGGTGGTTCACAATGCCCGTAGACTGGGTAATAACATGGATGCGTTTAAGAACTCGCTATCGCAACAAACCGGTATTGGCAAATCGAGCTATACCAACAATACGTTCCCTGGCGTAAACAATACTACCGTTTTCAAGTCCGCAGGTTCGGAACAAGATCACATCATGGGGCTATACTACGCCGACTATGATCATATGGATGTGATGAAGTTTGAATTAAAAGACGGACGCTATTTCTCTAAAGATTTCCCTACTGATTCTTCGGCTATTTTATTGAATGAAGCTGCCGTAAAAGAATTCGGATTTACCAGTCCGCTGCAGGAAGAATTGATCTTTAACGATGACAACCGGAAAGAGCGTTTGAAAATAATCGGTGTATTCAAAGATTTCAACTTCGAGTCTTTAAGAGAAAAGGTCAGACCGCTGGCGATCCGGCTCACGGATAAATCGCATCAGTTAATGATCCGCTATGAGGGAAATCCTAAAGACGCCGTTGCTTCTGTGGAGAAATTATGGAAGCAGCACGCGGCCAATGAACCTTTCGATTACGTTTTTCTCGATGAGAATTTCGACGAGCTTTTCCGTTCCGAGCAAAGGATGGGAAGCGTTTTCAGTGTATTCTCGGGCCTGGCTATCTTCATTGCTTGCCTTGGATTATTTGCGCTGTCGGCATTCACGGCCGAACAAAGAACCAAAGAGATCGGCATTCGCAAAGCGATGGGGGCGTCGACCTTGGGCTTGACCATCTTGCTCTCGAAAGAATTTACCTGGCTTGTGCTTCTGGCATTTATTCCGGCGGCGGCAGGTGCCTGGTTTGTGGTTGATAATTGGCTAAGCGGCTTTGCTTATCGGGTAGACGTCGGTCCGTGGGTATTTGTGGCCAGCGGTATACTGGCGATTATGACAGCGTGGATAACCGTGAGTTACCAGTCCATTAAGGCCGCCTCCACCAATCCCGTGCATTCATTAAGATACGAATAGTTTCGTGCCATCGTGCATATTTGTGAAAGGCGCTTTTTCGAGCGCCTTTCGCGTTTTTTAACCTGAATATGTTAAGTTTTTTAAATGGTGGTAATATTCAGTTAACATTTTTTACATTCGTTTGACACAACCACTCATTTTTATGGAGAATAAAAAAATATCTAAAAAGGCGCTTCAAAGCCTGTTGAATGATTCCATGCGTGAGGCAATCGGCCATCTGGAATTGCCCAAGCCTACCAAAAAAGTAAAAAAACTTATCAGCAAAAGTTCCAAAAGGATAGCTTCCGAATTTGCCACCATCCTCAAGAAGGAAAACAAAAAAGCTAAAAAGACTGAGAAGTCACTGATCTATGTGGAGGACGTTCTTACAGGCAAAAACCAAAAAGACAAAAAGGCTAAGAAAGCGAAGCTTGAGCAGGCTCAAGAGGCTTGATCGATACTCAACTTCAATACCAGGTTTTTAAACTCTTGCCTTCAGGAGTGTAGATTCTCTATGTCGTTCCTGAAGCCACTCAAATATTGTAATGTTTGAAGCGATTAGCAGCAGGCCATATAAAATATCTTCAACCGGTATTGTTCCAATTCTTACGCCCAGATTTTCTCCATCATTATAATGCACAACCGGCTCGTCGAGAAAAGATCCTGTGAGGATGCCGTTCACGACGAAGAACGGCAGTAGAATAAATAAAAATGCAAAATAGAATCTTCCCATATAACGGGGTTTCAGCACAAAAAGCTGATAGGCCAGAAAGAATCCAGTGAGAATGAAGGTAACGCTGGTGTACATCTTTTCAATATTGTAGATACCTGCCATGAACAATAAAAGGATTATGGCTTTTGTGATCAGCTCCTGGTAAAGGAATAAATAATCTTTTTTGATCAGGTAATTCAAGGCGAAGTAAGTGAACACGCAAGCATAGGGTATGCACACAAAAAACAACACCTCTTCGAGGGGGAGACTGTAGATGTAAACTCCGCTCAGATATTTTGGGTTAAAATGCCACACTCCGGTCCGGGTGAACACTTCATCCCAGGCAATGAACAGCAGCCCGGGGATGATAATAGACGGCAACAGGAATTTCCATCGCTTGGAAAAATCAGCTTTCGGGTAAAAACTGAACATGAAAGGGACAGCGAAGGAAAGTATGTTAAGCGTGAGATATAGATACTTCGGATTCAAGGTTAATATTTTATTGCGTTTCTGTTCTTTCTTTTCGGAATATGAAATTTTTGGGTTCGTATTTTTTGGGTGCCCAAAGAAAACCAAATGCTTCACAACCTTTTTTGGAGTGTTTGCTGTGGTGAATATAATGTGCGTGGATCATGCGTTGCAGATACTTGCTTCTGCGTGCGGGACGCCACCGTACGCGTTGATGAACAATGATGTCGTGAAAGATCACGTAAAAGATCCCATAGCAGAGAATACCCAACCCCACAGCAACCATGTACGGATTGTAGGTCACCAGGGTGAAATAATAAAAGATGGCGATAGACGGAACGCTGAACACTACAGCGAAAAGGTCGTTTCGTTCAAGCGCATGGTCATGTACCGTATGGTGTGATTTGTGCCATGTCCACAAAAATCCGTGCATGACAAATTTGTGCGCAAACCACGCAACAAATTCCCAGAGGAGAAAGGTGCCTATGGTAATGAGCGAACATAAAAGGATCAGCAAAAGACTCATATTTCAACGCCGGAAGATCTTGTTGAGCACATTGTAACGGTATTCAAAAATACTATTTAGTTCGCGGCCGACAAAGATGCCGTGAGCCAGGCGGCCGAGCATACCCAAAGGAATGGCATACTTGGGTTGGTCTACCATTTCAACGCCGTTTTCCACAGGCTGAAATTGGTGCATATGGTGCCACAATGCATAAGGTCCGGAGCGCTGTTCGTCAACAAAAAAATCAGGCGCTTGTACTTCTGAGATCAGGCTTACCCACTGTGCTGTCCAGAGGGGGAGAATGTTCACCTTGCACCGGATAATTTGCCCCTTGAATATTTTGTCGTTCGTGCCGGTTCCATCGTGAATAATTCTCAGTTTCATTCCCGGCGGCGATATCCTGACCAGGTTCGCAGGCAAAGAGAAAAAATCCCACGCCTGTTCCCGAGTGATCGGCAGAAATATTTTACGTGACAGGTGATAGATCTTCAGTCAATGAATATAATGACAAATTGTTATGATGGCGACATTGGCCAATGCGTTAGGTTTGAATGCTGTTTTTCCAATCCGAGTATTTTGTTTCCTCTGGTACGTCGGTGCGGCTTTCAAAGTCCAGCGCATAGCCATCGGGATCTCGCAATGAAACGACCCACATATTATTTCCCACAAACGGCTCGGCGGCTGCGATTCCTTTTTGCAGACCACACAGATGGAGACGCCCTGACCGAGTTTTTCTTTTGGCAAAAATTCTTTGCGATACTCTTGGAGCATAAGGGCCACGCCATCTCTTTCCAGCCAGCACCATTCTATACGTCCGTTGGGTTTCCAGTCAAATTTCATTTCGAAGCCAAGTCCGTTTTTATAAAAAGAAATCGACTTGTCGATGTTGGCTACCATGAAGAAAGGTACCGCCATCTTTAGGTTACGATCGGCCATAGGATTGTTCATGACTGAAGTTAATGAAAACAAACATATGCGGGCCGTATCCCGGCCTGATAGAAATCGTTAACTAACCATGGAAGGTAGTGCAGGATGTTCAATGATCAGTTTGAACCAGTAGGTGTAGCGACCGGGGTTTTCGCCGATATCTTTTTTGAGCCAGTCCAGCGCCACGAATTTCCAGTCTTCAACTTCTTCGTGATTGATGTCAGGTTCGCCGTCGAAGGTTCCGATGAATACATGATCAAATTCGTGTTCGATCAGCCCCTGATCGAGGTTTGCCCGGTAGATAAATTTGTAGGCAAACTCCGGCTGCAGGTCGATACCCATTTCTTCCAGCAGTCTTCTGCGCACGGCGTCTTCCATTTTTTCGCCCGGAGCGGGGTGGCTGCAGCAGGTGTTAGTCCATAAGCCGCTGCTATGATATTTTTTGGAAGCTCTTTTTTGCAACAATATACGTCCTCCTCCATCGAACAACAGTACAGAGAACGCCCTGTGGAGCACACCTTTTTTATGGGCTTCCATTTTTTCCATAGTGCCGATGGCGTTATCCCCCTCGTCAACCAGAATCACATGTTCCATTACATCATATTTAATTGGTGCTTTACAAAAGAATACGCCAGCAA
>JBMOKS010000470.1:0-10473 GCA_049324355.1 Bacteroidota bacterium | reverse complement strand
CTCAGGAGCATCAGAGTCCTCTGGCGAGTGACTCTGATGGGGGTTAGACTCTGTGCCCAACTAGAGCTTCGGAGCCATCAAGTCCTATACCTTTCCCGCTCAGTCACTTGTCTAGAGAACCCTGAGTTTAACTCGGGAGCATCAGAGTCCTCTGGCGAGTGACTTTGATGGGGGTTAGACTCTGTGCCCAACTAGGGCTTCGGAGCATCAAGTCCTATACCTTCCCCGCTCAGTCACTTGTTAGGGACTCTGAGTTTAACTCGGGGGCATCAGAGTCCTCTGCGAGTGACTCTGATGGGGTTGAGCAACAAGCTATTCAAAGGAGGATCGATAAATTGTGATCCCCGATGTCTTAGCGGCTTCGTGGCCGAAGAGGGACTTTGCCGCAAAGACACTAAGACAATAAGGACCAAGGATGAGAATTATTTGACTAGATATTTTTTCGTCCACGTAGACCCGTCGGCACGGACGCGAATGATGTACAAGCCCGGAGACAAAGCCGGCGGGCTGATGGTCATCGTTCGTGACTTACCCTGGTCAGCATCGCGGCTGAGTATCTCAACGCCGTTTACGTGCTGGAGCCTTACCTGAACATGTTTCGGTGTCTTGTCAAAGGTCAGCGTGATGATTTGTTCACCTCCCGCAGTGCGAGGATTCGGGTATACGGAAAGCCCATCAGACTCAGTCAGTAAGTTTTCTATTTCCGTATCCTCTGTTGTTTCTATGCCAGATACTGCCAAACGTCCCGATCCTGAGCAACTGCCTTTCAATATCCAGGCGTCCTGCCAGTATGTACCGGTACCAGGCGCGTAGGCCCAGGCCGCCCCGTTACACCAGCCTGAGAATGGATACGGTTTACACTCATATTGGCTTCCGGCGTTCTTCACTTGACTTCCAGCCACATAACCACCGTTTTCAACGTACTGTGCGATCGTCGAACAATTATCGGAACCATTTACGGTAATGTTCACAGCCGAAGAAGTAGCTGTCCCACTGGCATTGTCGGTGGCTTTCGCTGTAAGACTGTAAGTACCCGCGGCTACGTTGGTCCAGGTGAAAGAATAAGGTGAGCTGGCATCTTCGCCCAACTTGGTACTGCCCTGGAAGAATTCCACCTTGGCAATTGTGCCGTCGCTGTCGGAAGCACTGGCGTTGATGGTCACAGAAGCCGGTGCTGTGAAACTGGCGTTGTTTGCCGGCGTCGTGATGCTGACCGATGGATTGTTATTTCCAGTGACGGTAACGCTCACGGCAGATGATGTTCCAATACCTCCGGCATTGTCAATGGCTTTAGCCGTCAGGCTGTATGAGCCGGCGCCAACACTACACCACGAGAAACTATATGGACTGGTGGTATCCTCTCCAAGCTTAGTTGAGCCTTGATAGAATTCAACTTTCGCAATAGTTCCGTCGGTGTCCGAGGCGCTCACGTTGATGGTGATACAGGCTGGTGCTGCGAATGTTGCTCCGTTTGCAGGTGCCGTGATGCTCGCCGACGGGTTAACATTATTTCCACAAGGTCCTAACAATCTCCAGACGTCGTCAGGTCCGCTTTTGAGAACGGGGTCTTCTCCTTGTGTCCACCATTTGGCCTGGTAACGGTTGCCATTGCGCGACACTTCCGCTCCGCCATTGTAAGCCGTTGCCGCATTCCACGCAGGCGTGGTACATCCGCTGGTGACAGAAATGTTTATCACCGCAGAAGTTGACGTACCACCCGCATTGTCTGTGGCCTTCGTAGTCAAAGCATAGTTTCCTGCGCCAACGTTAGACCATGTGAATGAATAAGGAGACGAATTATCTTCTCCAAGTTTAGTGCTGCCCTGGAAGAACTCAACTTTGGTTATTGTTCCATCTGAATCGGCAGCATTGGCGCTGATGGTAATGCTGGCCGGCGCGGAGAACGATGCATTGTTGGCAGGCGACGTAATACTGGTCGTGGGATTGGTGTTACCTACTGAGATGTTTACCGCTGCCGATGTTGTCGTAGCGTTAAGGTTGTCGGTAGCTTTTGCGGTGAGCACATATGAACCTGCCGGCACACTGACCCACGAGAACGCATACGGCGTTGATGTATCTTCTCCAAGTTTTGTAGATCCCTGATAAAACTCGACTTTTGAAACTGTGCCGTCGCTGTCAGACGCCGTAGCATTGATCGTCACGGTTGCTCCTGTTGAATAGGAAGCATTGTTTGCGGGAGACGTGATCGAAACAACTGGCGCGGCATTGCCAACCGTGATATTCACAGCCGATGAAGTAGTGGATGCATTTTGGTTATCGGTGGCTTTTGCAGTGAGGGCGTACGATCCTGCAGACACGTTGTTCCATGTGAACGAATAGGGCGATGAAGCATCTTCACCCAGTTTAGTACTTCCCTGGAAGAATTCTACTTTTGTAACCGACCCATTGTCTGATGCGCTGGCAGCGATTGTAATATTAGAACTGGGAGAAAACGAAGCATTGTTCGCAGGACTTGTGATGCTCACCGTAGGCGGAGGATTCACGTTGTTGCCTGCTGCCTCGTTGATGGCTTTCAACAAACTGTTGCTGCTGGAATACGCCACATCGCCAGTCAATTCCCACATGATCACACCCTGGTGGCCATAGTTTTTGGTGTACTTGATTTTTTCGCCTGCACCTTTGGGTGTTTCATAGTAGATCTTTTTGCCATTGGCACCGATGTATCCGCCGAGTTGGCGCGTATCCAATGGATCGTAGCTGGTTGCAGCATTGGGATAGGCGGCAATAATTTCTGTCCATTTTAAAGCTACGAATCCATTGGCATTATTTGGTTTGCGCGTGGCAAGGTCATATCCATAGAAAGGCACACCGATACACAGTTTGGCTTTGGGCACATTAAATCCACCGTCGTGATTCCAGGCCGCCGGTGCAAAGCCCATCCAGTATTCAAGTGCGTCTTGTGCTGAATAGATCGGATTGTCGGCCGATTGTCCCTGGTATGTTCCCAGCGGAACTTTATATAACGAGGCGTGCGGACCAACCGGCGACGTATTCCATGAGCCGGTAAAATCATAGGTCATGAGTCCCAGCCAGTCGAGGTGCTGAGCCACAGCATCGTCATAGTTATTTCCATAATATGATGTAGCGAACACGGCAGCCGATATCAATTTATTCGGCATCTTTTGCCTCAGTTTCTGCGCGAGCTTGGTGAGGCCGATCCCTGCCGGGTGAGGTCCCTGATCGGGGCCGCCCCACTTGTCTCCCCGCACGCGTCCGCCCTGCTCGGTGGTACCCGAAATTGTTGCATCGGGCCACCAGCATTCGAGGTCGAGATCAACGCCATCAATACCTTTTGTGTTTACGTAGCTAGCAATGAAAGTTGCTATCTCGTCTATCTTCGCGTCATTATTGTAATACTGCGTGAGCAGCCAGAGAAAAGCATAGTCAGTAGCACCACCGATGGCTACGGAAACCGTGACACCCTTGGCGTGCGCTCTGCTCAACACACCAGCGTCGAATAAAACAGAATCCACTTTCCTGTTGTGAAAAGTACCCCAGGCTATCGACGCAAAATTGGAACCATTGAAATTGTTATTGTTCTGTTGGAATAAATTAAAGGCAATGTTGATGTGATTTACCGTTCCGGGATCAAAGGTGGTAAGATCAAAATCCGGAACCCAATACGGCAAGTAACCGATGATACGTTGAGGTCCGGTGTAGTTCGGGCCAAGACCGCCGTCGCCGCACTTGCTCACCAGAGCCCAGTCGCCATTGGTGCCAGGCTCGGCAACGGTAGACCACTTGGCCTGATAGTTACCATTGTTGTGCGATACTTGAGTGCCACCGGGATACCCGGCCGGAGGGTTGGGCGTCCAGGGTGTCCAGCACGCCGGGAACGAATACTGTGCATGCGCTTGCCACGCCACGAACAGACAACAGATGAAAAGAATAACTCGGGATTGCATAGGTTTGGTAGTTATAGGCTCATTCGTAAAATGGATATAAGTCGAAGAAGAAAGGACGTTGAAGCCCTTTCTTCTCCTTCATTGAATTACTTGATCAGGTATTTTTTCAACCAGCTTCGGCGCTCACCCTGCACACGGATAAAATAGAACCCTTGCGACATCGGTGGTAACGCCACCTGAAGCGTTGTACTTTTCACATCGGAATAACTTTTCGTAAACACCTCCGCGCCGTTGATATCTTTCAGATGTACGCGAACGGGCCCTGGGTTTCTCGTGAACGTGAGCGTGATCGACTGCCCATTTCCCCCCGCGCCAGGATTCGGGTAAACACTCATCGTTCTGTCTTCTACTCCGGTGAACTCGTTTTCAGATTCATCGGAGGCCATGGCGACGGAAGATGTGGTACAAGAACCTTTCAAGATCCATGCATCCTGCCAATAGGTTCCCGTGCCAGGCGCATAAGCCCAAGCGGCACCGTTACACCATCCGGAATAAGGCCATGGTTTACACTCGTACTGATTGCCCACGTTTTTCACATTGCTGCCGGCAGCGTAGCCACCGTTCTCAACATATTGAGGAATTCCGCTGCAGCCTCCGCCGGTTGTATTGACCGTAATGTTCACCGCGGCTGAAGTTGTAGAAGCTCCCTGGTTATCTGTGGCCTTGGCCGTGAGACTATAGTTTCCGGCTCCAACATTACTCCAAGTGTAAGTGTAAGGCGATGAACTGTCTTCACCGAGTTTAGTAGTGCCGTTAAAGAATTCTACTTTGGTTACCGACACGTTATCAGAAGCCGACGCGTTGATCGCAATATTGGCCGGTACGTTAAATGATGCTCCATTAGCGGGCGACGTAATGCTTGCGGTGGGTGGCGGATTGGTTGAAGATGAGAATGTTACTTTATTCAGGTTGAAATCGCCAGAATCCATTACGACACGCAGTATTTTTTGTCCGGCTGAGAGCGACGACGTAGTTACGGTTACGGTCTGCCAGTTCTGCCATGCTCCAGTGTTGGGTACGGCGATCGTTCCGGAGATATTAACGCCATCGAGTTCAACGTGAAATGTTTTTCCCGCCGACATCGCAGCTACTCTGACCTGCAAGCTGTAGGCTCCGGCGGTCGCAACATTCACAGTATACTCAAGCCACTCTCCTGCCTGCACCCATCCCACATTGTACCCTGTACCGGTATCGGTTGTGCCTTCAATGTCCACATTGTCAGTGCGGAACGAATTGCCGGAATTACCCGACGTTAGATCGTGATACGCCACACCTTCACCGCCAATATCATAATGCTCGGCTTCGATTGTGCCGGGAATACTTCGCACTGTTCCTCCATAAGGAGATTGTGTTGGAGGAGTACCGATGCGTTCGTCGACAACTTGTTTGATGGCGCTGAGCAGGGAGTTGCCTCCCGTAGCATCCTGCGAAAGCTCCCACATCATCATACCGGCGATGCCCCGATCGAATGCTAAGTTTGTTTTTTGTTTGATCGTGGCGATGCCATTGTAATAATCACCATTGTAAGTATCTGCATTCGGATTCGCTCCCTCTGCCACCAACGTCCTGAATGCTTTCCATGACGGACGCGCGTAAAACGGAACACCCAGCACAGCCTTCGACGCCGGCAAACCTCTTGTTGTTAACCAATAATTCAAAGATGATACAGCGTAACTATAGGGTGAATGATCTGCGCCGCTGCCTCCATCATAAACCATCAGGTTGAGAAAATCAACTGAAGTGAACACGCTATTCAAAATTCCGCCGGCATAATATCCTTGTGCAGATACCGCAGCCGTGAGGAATTTACCACGACTGTGCATCGCGTTACCCAATTCGCTCATGAGCGTGGAGAAATTGTTGGGGTCTTGTCCGTCTACCGGATATTCCCAATCAATGTCTACGCCGTCGAGTTGATACGTTTGCAACAGCGAAACCAGATTATTGATGAAGTTCGAGCGATATGTTGCATTTGCAGCCATCGTCTGGAAATCGGTATTGTTCAGATCGCTCCATCCACCCACCGCGATGCCCACCTTTACATTGGCGGCATGCGCAAGCGAAACAATGCTTTGGAGTTTTGCCGGATTATCAATTGCCGTTAGACCTCCGGTGGTTGTAGGTCGGATAAAAGCGTAGTTGATGTGCGTGAGCTTGCTGTATTGAATATCATTTGCAGAGCCAGACCATGACGGCATATACCCTACTACATAAAAAGTTGCGGCTTGCGTGTCAAAGTCGCCGCGCTCCGGTGCAACTTTTCCAACACTGGAACTTGTGCAGCTTCCCAAAGAAGTCCACGCATCCTGCCAGTGTGCTCCTGTACCCGGCGCGTAGGCCCAGGCTGCGCCATTACACCATCCTGAATAGGGCCATGGCTTGCATTGATATTGATTGCCACCGTTCTTCACTTTGCTTCCCGCTGCGTAGCCTCCGTTCTCTACATACTGAGGAATAGAAGAGCAGTTGTCGCCCCCACCCGTGACAGTGATATTCACAACAGACGATGTTCCCGTTCCCCCGGCGTTGTCTGTGGCTTTTGCCGTTAACGCGTAATTGCCCGCCGACACATTTGACCAACTGAAACTATAGGGACTTGAAGTATCGGAGCCCAGTAAGTTTGCACCGTTGTAAAATTCTACTTTGCTAACCGTGCCATCGCTATCGGAAGCAGTGGCATTGATCACCACGGTAGCAGGCGCTGTGAAGCTGGCATTGTTAGCCGGTGAGCTGATGGTAGCTGTTGGATTGTTATTGCCTCCACCAGTCACCGATATATTCACCACCGCAGACGTACCTGTTCCGCCGGCGTTGTCGGTGGCTTTCGATGTGAGCGCATATGAACCGGCCGCAACGTTGGTCCAGCTAAATGAGTATGGCGCTGCAGCATCTTCACCCAACTTCGTTGTGCCCTGGAAGAATTCCACCTTGGCTACCGTGCCGTCAGCATCGGCTGCTGTGGCATTGATCGTGATGGATGCCGGTGCTGTGAAGCTCGCGTTATTGGCGGGAGCCGTTATGCTGGTGGTAGGATTTACATTGGAACCTCCACAAGGGCCAAGCAATCGCCAAACATCGTCGGGTCCGCTTTTCAGTACGGGATCTTCTCCTTGTGTCCACCACTTGGCTTGATATTTATTTCCGTTGCGCGAAACTTCTGCGCCGCCATTATAGGCAGTGGCAGCATCCCACGCCGGTGTAGAGCATACTGATCCGCTGACGGTGATATTCACTGCAGCCGAGGTTGTTGAAGCTCCTCCGTTGTCAGTGGCTTTTACGGTCAAAGAATACGAACCGGCAGCCACATTATTCCAGGTATAGCTATAAGGTGATGATGTATCCTCCCCTAGTTTTGTACTACCTTGAAAGAACTCAACTTTGGTAATTGTTCCGTCACTGTCTGACGCGCTGGCGTTGATGGTGATATTCGAACCGGTAGAAAACGACGCTCCGTTGGCTGGTGACTGGATCGACGTGGTCGGTGCCGAATTTGTACCGGCTGTGATGTTCACCGAGGCAGTAGCCGTATTATTGGCATTGTCTATGGCTCTGGCCGAAATCGAATGGGCACCTGCTGCAATGTTATTGATGATAAAGCTATAAGGCGACGACAGATCTTCACCTACCTTGGTTCCATCGAGCAAAAACTCAACTTTGCTGATGCTGCCTCCGGCGTCGGACGCGGTCGCGTTTACCGTCACGTTAGAACCGGTGGGTACGATTGTTCCGTTGGCCGGCGCGGTGATACTTACGATGGGTAAACCGATACTGCCATCGGCAAATACCTGGTTGATCTTATTCACCAAGGGTGACTTCACGCTCGAATATCTTTTTAGCTTTGGCCCGAAGTCTGTCGACGTTCCGCCGATCTCAAGGTCCTCGTAAACTGTCCACACAATTACGCCGGCAAGTCCTCGGTCGACAACATATTGCGCTTTTAAGCCAATGGATTGTTCGTTATCATAACTCAAGAAATAGTTTCCTTTGGTGAGGTAAGGCACTTTGGCGTTATCATCCCAATGCTCTGTCCATCCTGTTTTATTCTGACGCACGAATTCGTAGTAAGGAGTGCCGTCGTGAGCGCCCCAGTTGGTATAATCTGCAGCAGTGCTGATGGGTCCATCGGGATCTACCGTGCGTGATGTCTTTTGTGTAGGTGCATTCAGAGCAGCAGTGCCATTGGTGATCACACCTCTTCCATAGAATGGTGCGCCCATGTTGATCTTATTGGCCGGGACACCAAGACTTACCAAAGCCTGATAGCACGCGTTCCAGCTAAAGTTCTGGTACTCGGCTCCGGGATAATCGTAAAGCGGTGAATTATGTCCGGCGATAGCAGACCATCCGCCGTTGAAGTCGTAGGTCATCATATTGAAATAGTTCATCAGGCTGCTGAGGGTGCTCCACTGGAAACCTTGTATTTTGGTTGGTGCTGCCGAAAAAGCTGCGGTGATCAGTTTCGTAGGACCTATCGCATTTCTGATCTGTTGCACCAGTGTAGTAAAGTTGGCAAAGTCTGCCTGGCTGCCCGTGAAGTTCATGCCGGCATACGGACCGGGATATTCCCAATCGAGATCGATGCCATCAAATCCCAAAGCAATCAATCGCTGACAGTCGGCAACAAACTTCGCACGCTTGGTGGGGTCGGCGGCCATCTCCGGAAAATGCTTGCACATACTCCATCCTCCGATAGACGCCATCACCTTCACATTAAACTGATGAGCCATATCTAAAATACCATTTACACCACCCTCTTTTTTTAGTGGTATCGGCATCGGTCCGGTGAGTGTGGTATTGGTATTTCTCCATCCGGCGCCATCGGGCACAAACCCGGCGGCCTGTACACGGGGATCTGAGAAATCGTATTTGTATTCCAGTTCTCCGAAAATAAGGTGCATATCCCAGCTGTCGTACACACCGCCGTGCAGGATGGGAGCAGGTTCCTGCACCTGACCGGATTGATAGATCATTTTATTTCGATAATCGCCGCTGTGGAGGGAACCATCTTTGGCTACGCCGAAAAATGAGTAGTTCAGGATGGTGTACTTCGAATAATCGATGTTAAGATGGGTGTACGACCCGGCACCGGGAACGCCATGGGCGGTACTCTTCCAGGCGTCCCAGTTGGTGATGTATCCAACGATCTGCTTTTGATGGTTGGCTGTGGTGGCACTGCCTCCGGTGTTGACCTGAGCCATCACGGGAAATGCAAAGCCAAGCAGGTGAGTTAACAGAAGCGCAATGATCCATGCGATGCGCTCTTTCAAATTTCGAAAAAGGGACAACAACATAATTGGTTTTGGATTAGATGGTTAAATGGTTCGGCGTAGCCGTAGCTTCGCACTGGTTACATAAATGTTACCAATGAATTATTCGAAAAAAAAAGTAGTTATTGAGCGGTGGGCATGAATTATTGAGCGGTCACTTTCGCTTCAAAATTCACAAAAACTTAATTTTAGGAGACGGCTGGCGCGCTTTTTTTATCATGTAGAATACCTGTGTTGCAACAACGAATACTATTTGGTTGCTTTTAGAATCTCCGCCAGAGCTTCTACCAGATCATTGAAGTTGTTTTGCTTCTTCAAATATCCGGCACCACATTTTTGATACATCTTCGTATCGTCTTCGCTGCCAGCCGTCGAATATACAATAACGGGGATGTTACGGATCTTTCGATCGCTTCTCAGCAGGGTGAGGCACTGTAGCCCATCCATAATGGGCATGTTGATATCAAGGAAAATAATATCGGGAAGAATCACCAGATAATCGGTCAGCAGATCATACGCTTCTTTACCATCATTGGCCGTGATACAGTCTATAGCGGGGTCGACTGTTTTTAAGGCTTCAATGAAAATTTCCTGATCTTCAGGATCGTCGTCGACGTAAAAAACCAGCACGGGAATTTTGGGATTATAAAGTTTACAAACAACTAATCCGGTTTCCGCAGTCAAACCTTAGGCCTTTACAATTTCAATGATGTTGAATTAAAGCACTTCTATCGCAGCCAACAAACATAAACCTCAAACGAAGTTATAAATTTTAATTTCTTTTCATCGCGTTCCCCGAAACAAAATGTTTAGCCGCCGAATAACTCCTTATAGGTGAACACAGCCAGGAGAAAAATTAATTCAACTGATATTTTTTACCAATCACCTTCCCGATGCATTCAACTTTTCCATCACCTCCTCTTTCCTTCTTCTAGAAATTGGCACTAACGATTGATCTTTTAAGACCAAGAATCCGTCATTTTTAAGTTTCACAACGTAATCCATATTTATCAAATGCGAACGGTGCACCCTCACGAAGTTTTTGTGAGTCTCGAGCAACTCCTCGTATTCCTTCAAGGTTTTAGATGATAAGAATGTTTTGTGATCAGAGAGAATAAAATTGGTGTAGTTCATATCGGCTTCACAACGAATAATCTTGTCGAGTTCCAAGAATATTACGCCATCATACGTGGTGATTGCCAGGTTCCGATCTTTGTTTGCCAGGAAGTTTTCGAGCTGCTTATCATATACGTCTTTGTTTCCCGTCTTCTGCTTTTGAA
>JBMOKS010000469.1:0-10528 GCA_049324355.1 Bacteroidota bacterium | reverse complement strand
TACTGGTCGATGGCCATGTTGCCACCCGGCGCTGATGTAACGGCTACCTCAACGGCTTATGAAGCGCACGCCATGGTATTCCCCCAAAACACTTCGACAACATGGAGCTACACGGCTTCGACGGGCGTTGTTCACACAACGTTTACGGTCACACCGGAGGTAAAAGAAGGTTCCGGCAGCACCGTGCTTCTTGGACTGTTGCCACATCATTGGGCGAAGTTGGCGCCTGGCTCGCCACAACCTGGATCATATGCCTACAGCACGGTGAGAGGTCCGATGAAAATGCTGGCCGCCAACTCTTTTATGGTCGACAATCGTTTTAGTGGAATACTACCCACGCTACCTAACTTGGCCAAATACAGCGCGGGCTTCGATCCCGGCGCCCTGTACAAAAAGATCGACCTGATGAAAGGGGATGGTCTGCCCGAATGGACAGACTCTTACAATGAAGGGCAGAATATGAATCGCCTCGTGCAAGCCGCCCACATTGCGCATCAAATTGGGTACACAGCGGCACGCGATCAGCTGCTGAACACAGTAAGAACAAGACTTGAAGATTGGTTCAAAGCCGAAGGTGGCGAAGTAGCATTCCTCTTCTATTATAACAACACCTGGAAAACCATGATCGGTTATCCCGCGGGGCATCGCCAGGATGAAAATCTTAACGACCACCATTTTCATTGGGGATATTTTATCCATGCCGCCGCTGCCATTGAACAGTATCAGCCCGGATGGGCGGCGCAGTGGGGTGGTATGGTAGACTTGTTAATCCGCGATGCAGCCAATCCGTCACGGACGGACCCGATGTTTCCCTTCCTGCGGAATTTCAGTCCTTATGCCGGCCATTGCTGGGCCAATGGATTTGCCACCGAACCTTTTGGAAACGATCAGGAGTCGACATCGGAATCCATGCAGTTCAACTCAGCCTTGATTCACTGGGGCACGGTAACTGGCAATACGCAGATCCGCGACCTGGGCATTTATTTGTACACAACTGAGCAGTCTGCCGTAGAAGAATATTGGTTTGACATAAATGACAGAACGTTTCAACCGGCCTATGCCCACGAAATGGTGGCCCGTGTGTGGGGAGCCGGCTACGATAACGGCACGTGGTGGACTTCAGATATTGCAGCTTCTTACGGAATTCAATTATACCCTATTCATGCCGGCTCACTGTATCTGGGACACCACACCAGTTATGTTCAAAAAGTGTGGGACGGCATGAAGGCTAAAACACAAGTGCTGAGCAACACACCAAATGATAATTTATGGTATGACGTGTACTGGGCATATCTGTCTTTCCTCGATCCGCAGCTGGCGGTAGACCGGTATAATTCCTACACGAATAGAAATCTTAAAGTAGGTATATCCGACGCCCATACTTATCACTGGCTGCACACCATGAATGGAATGGGTCAGGTGATGGAAGAAGTTACTGCCAACTATCCTATCGCCGCCGTGTTTAACAAGTCGGGTGTGAAAACATATGTAGCGCACAATTACTCGGCGACGGCCATCACCGTGACGTATTCCGATGGGTTTCAGCTCGCCGTGCCAGCGCGTAGCACCGCTACCAATCGCGACATCAATGTGACGGTTACATTGTCGTCGAGTGCCGCACAAGTTCCATCGAATGGAACAGTTACGCTGACCGCGGCAACCACAGGTTCAGGTATTACTAAAGTTGATTTTTATAAAGATGGCGTGTTAATAGGTTCTGACGGCTCAGCACCTTACACGGTTACGACAGGAACCCTCGCTGCCGGACTTCCCCGTTTTCATGCTCGCGCCTACGTTGGCACGAATCACAATGTGTCCAACATTGTCACCGTTCAGGTGGGTTCACAGGTGGCCTATGGAGGAACACCGGCTTCTATTCCTGGTACAATTCAAGGCGGACACTACGATGCCTTTGAAGGTGGCAGCGGCCAAAGTGTTTCATATAGCGACGCGACCCCGTGGAATGACGGAGGCTTCAGACCTGCGGAAGCTGTGGATGCGGCGTCAACACCTAATGAGGGCAACACCGTGGGCTGGATAGATGCGGGCGAGTGGCTTGAGTATACGGTTAATGTTGCAACCGCAGGCGCCTACAATGTCACGATTCGATACACATCGGGCAACACGTCAGGAGGTGGACCTTTTTGGTTTGAAAGCGAAGACGGTACCAAGATCAGTCCAGACATCACCGTAGGGTTCAACGATTCAAACTGGTCGGCCTATCTTGATAAGCTGGTTCAAAACGTCATGTTACCGGCGGGACAACAGGTGATTCGTGTAAAGGTTGGCAATGGCGGATTTAATCTGGGGCGAATGACATTCGTCTTTGCCGGAGGAACGCCGCCCGCTGTCAGTATTACTTCTCCATCCAATAACACTTCATTTAATGCGCCAGCCAATATCACCATCAACGCCACGGCCTCAGACGTCGACGGAACGGTGAGTAAAGTGGAGTTCTTCAATGGTGCCACAAAACTTGGTGAAGACACTACAAGTCCGTATAGTTTTGTTTGGTCGAACGTTGCGTCCGGTAGCTACACCCTGACAGCCAAAGCCACTGACAACGCTAACTTGACAGCAACTTCCTCCGGCGTGAATGTGTTAGTGAATAACAATCTTCCGCCAAGCGTGAGCATCACAGCGCCCGCCAATGGAGCGTCATTCACAGCACCAGCTAACATCACGATCGACGCAACCGCCACCGATAATGGATCGGTCGCAAAAGTTGAATTCTTTAACGGCGCCACCAAACTGGGAGAAGATCTTGCCAGTCCTTATACATTCAATTGGGCCAATGTTGCTGCCGGTGGTTATTCGCTCACTGCCGTGGCGACCGATAACCTTGGTGCCACAACAACATCGACTGCTGTATCGATCACGGTTTCAGGTGGAGGTTCTGGCTGCTCTGGCAATGGACCCTATGCGCCGGGTACATCTACACCTGATTATAGTTGGCAAGCTACTAACACGGCCAACCCCACAGTGACCTTCATTCCCGGCTCGCCAATAGCGGGAAGTACGATGGCCATCTTGTATTATAAGATAGGCCCGGGCGGATACGTCGGATTGATCATGGATGCTGCCGGATCCAATTTTACAAAGTCGTTTACTGCAGCAGCCGGCGCCAATGTGTCCATCTATTTTACTTACAGGGTAGGTGATACCGGTATCGAAAGGAATTCGAGTGCTACACCGCACAACTTTATCGTGGCCCAATGTGGTGGCGGCGGAAACGTATCACCCACAGTCAGCATCACTTCTCCTGCCAATGGAGCCACCTTCACGGCACCTGCGAACCTTACTATCAACGCCAATGCCGCAGATAGTGATGGAACGATCAGTAAGGTCGAGTTCTTTCAGGGCGCGACCTTGCTTGGCACCGATACTTCAAGTCCTTATAGCTTTGCGTGGAACAATGTGGCATCCGGAAATTACTCCATCACGGCGAAAGCCACAGACAACGCAAATGCGGTTACAACATCAAGCGTTGTGAACATCACGGTAAATGGAGGCGGAGGAGGTGTTTGCACCGGCACGGTGGCCAACGGCGACTACAGCTATGAAGTTTCCACGACGTCGGGAGCGGTGAATTGGAAATTTATTCCGCTTGCCCCCATAGCAGGAAGTACACTGTGTATCATCAATGTAAAGATCGGTTCCGGTGGGTACGTCGGTTATACCATGACGGCGTCAGGAAGCAATTTCACCTTTGGCCAGAGCTATGCCGCTGGTGCTGCGCTGACGTTCTACTTTACTTACCGCGTTGGCACCACCATGGTAGAAAGAAACTCCAGCGCCACACCCCATGCTTACACGGTGGGAGCCACCTGTTCGTCTGGCGGACGACTTTCATTAGGAGAGTTAGATTCAGACCAGGATGACGAATCGTTTCGTTCACTGGAATTTGAAATGTACCCCAATCCGGTAGCGCAGACCTTGACGATGAAGGGAGTTTCAGGAGGCTTTAGAATTTTCGATGCTCAAGGAATTGAAGTTTCTAGCAGCGCTACAGGCGCTGGGGCAATTGATGTCTCAAATCTTCCGCCAGGCGCCTATACAGTGATTGTGTTCGCGGACAAACAAAAAGTGATCAGGCGATTCATCAAGGAATAAACCTAACAAACACCGATGCTTATGATTATAATTTTTAAAGACCCAAAGTGCCAGGCCAAAATCCGGGCATTCGTCGGCGTGTTCTTCATGCTGACCCTCTTCACCTTCTGTGCGCAAGCACAAACCCTCGTTTGGGAAGATGACTTTAACGGTTCTACGATCAATGGCGACAACTGGACCTTCGACTTTGGCGACGGATGTGAGCGCGGCTTGTGCGGCTGGGGTAACAGCGAACTTCAATACTACACCAGTCGCTCGGAAAACGCGCGGATCGTGAACGGCAATCTTCTGCTCGAAGCGCGCCGTGAGAATTTTCTCACACGCGAATTTACGTCGGCACGTTTGAAGACCGAGGGCCGTGTGCATTTCAAGTATGGCACGCTGGAAGCCCGCATGAAGATACCCAATCTTGCCAATGGTTTGTGGCCTGCGCTTTGGATGTTGGGTATCACAGGTGCATGGCCTGCCAATGGAGAGATCGACATCGCTGAATTAGGTATTGCAGAAGCTATTGCCAATGGCACCGTGAACCGGACAGTAGGAGCGGCCGTCCATTGGAGCTACAATGGATCGCAGGCCGACTATGGAAGAGGTCACACGGCCGCGACCAATCTGAACGACGATTATCATATTTATAAAATGACATGGGATGCATCGTTCATTCGCGTTTACATCGACAACTTCGAGTTCTTTGCATTCGACATCTCGAACATAGCGGCGAATTCGCTGGAAGAATTTCATATTCCGCATTTCCTGATCCTGAATCTCGCTGTGGGAGGGTCTTACACCGGGATTTTTTCGGCTGCCGGCATCACAGCACCAATGCCAGGACAAATGATGATCGATTACATTAAGTTGTACCAGGACACGCCGGGCAGCCAGCTATACCTTGGCAAGGATCATGCGAAGTCCGGTTCGTTTGGCGTCTATGCGGAAAATACACCGGTGAACGATCGGCTCACGTATGGTACCGATGCCAACCTTTTTCTCTGGAACAACCTCACGTCAATATCATCTACTCCCTACGAAGGAAGCCAGGTGCTGGCCTACCGCGCAAATGCTGGCTCATGGTTTGGAATGGGGGTTGCCACCGACTACAAGAACATGAGCAATTTCAACAACGGTTATCTGAAATTTCAAATGAAGACTACTTCTGCCCATCCATTCCGTATCGGTGTGAGCAGTGGTCATGGCGATAGTTGGATCAACTTTGTAAATGGCGGAAATCAGTATGGCCTGGTGCGCGATGGAGCATGGCATGAGGTAAGCATTCCATTCAGTGCGTTCATCAATCTCGATCTCTACTCCATGAAGCAGATGTTTATGCTCACGGCCGATCCACCGCCGGCAAATGTTGAATTTTCAATTGATAACATCTATTGGAGCGGTGGGACGACTTCTAATCTGCCACCCGCAGTTTCGATCACATCGCCGTCTGACGGTGCAATCTTCACGGCTCCCGCTTCGGTCACAATAAGCGCCACCGCCAGCGATTCTGATGGTACGGTCGGCAAAGTGGATTTTTACAATGGGGGTGTGTTGCTGGGAACAGATACATCGAGTCCTTACCAGTTTACCTGGAACAATGTAAGCAATGGAAACTATTCGCTCACGGCCGTAGCTACTGATAATGGAAACTTAACCACAACATCAGCGCCAGTTTCTATCACGGTCAACCCTTCAAACACATTGCCCTCGCCTTGGCAGACTGCCGATATCGGCGCTGTGGGCGTGACCGGCAGCGCATCTCACAGCAGCGGCACCTTTACATTGAATGGATCTGGAGCCGACATCTGGAACAATGCCGATGAATTTCGATTCGTTTATCAAAGCCTGAGTGGGAACGGTGCGATCGTCGCCCAGGTGAATTCACTCAACAATACCCATCCGTGGGCGAAGGCGGGTGTCATGATACGCGAATCGCTTAACGCTAATTCAAAACATGCTATGACAGCGCTCACGCCGTCTAATGGAGCGGCCTTCCAGCGAAGGACGTCAACCGGTGGAGTATCGGCGCATACCGGCGTTAGTGGACAAGCTGTTCCCAAATACGTGAAGATCGAACGCTCAGGAAATACCTTTACCTCCTCGTATTCTTCCAATGGATCGAGCTGGACCGTGATTGGCAGCGTTTCGATTTCGATGAGCACCACTGTTTTTGTCGGGCTTTGCGTCACTTCTCACAATGATGCCGTACTCAGCGCAGCCACGTTCAACAATGTTTCGGTTACGACACCTAATTTGGCGCCGACCGTAAGTATCACGGCACCGACAAGTGGTGCAAGTTTTGTCGCTCCCGCTGCTATTACCATCAACGCCAACGCTGCAGACAGTGATGGTTCTGTTACCAAAGTTGATTTCTATAACGGCGGCGCTTTCCTGGGAACGGATACTTCAAGTCCATACGCTTTTTCGTGGTCGAATGTCGCTGCGGGTAATTATACTTTGACGGCGGTAGCCACTGATAATGGCGGAACTGCCACTACGTCTGCCGCAGTTAACATCAGTGTTACTTCCGCGCCAGCGACGAATCTGGCGTTGGGCAAAACAACCACAGTATCGTCAACCGAAAACGCAGGATTTCCTGGTTCATCAGCTGTAGATGGAAATGCTGCCACACGCTGGTCTAGTGGCTTTAGTGATCCGCAGTGGATCTACGTTGATCTTGCCGGCACATATTCTGTGAATCGGGTAAAGATCACCTGGGAAGCTGCATATGGCCGGGATTACCTCGTGCAGATCTCCGCCGACGCCGCGAATTGGACTGATCTCAAAACAGTTACCGGAAACACGAGCTTAATAAACGATCACACCGCTCTTTCCGGCAGTGGACGCTATATTAGAATCTACGGCACCGCGCGCGGAACAGTGTATGGGTATTCGATCTTCGAGCTGGAAGTGTACGGCACCAGCAGCGGAAGCGCATGTTCGGGCACTGCTGTCAGCGGAGACTATAGTTACCAGGTATCGACTTCCGGTGGCAACGTAAACTGGACTTTTGTTCCACTGGCGCCTATCACGGGAAGTACGCTCTGTATTATTTACGTTAAGGAAGGCTCTGGAGCTTTTGCCGGTTATACCATGACGGCATCGGGAAGTAATTTCACGTTTTCTCGCGCTTACTCGTCAGGAGCCTCGCTCACTTTTTACTTTACTTATCGCGTAGGCAATACCATGACAGAAAGAAACTCGTCGGCAAATCCTCATTCGTACACGGTCGGCGCAAGCTGTTCTGGCGGACGACTCGCGCAAAACGAGATTGTTGGTCCCGAAGGCGGCGACGAACTCAAAGCTGAGAGCAACCTCGAAGTGTTTCCGAACCCGGTGCTTCAGCAACTAAACATCCGATCAACAGGAGAGGCGCGCATAAAGATCATCGATGCCACAGGCAAGGTCATACATGATTACGTGCAGACTGACACGATCGACGTTTCATCATGGCCTACCGGGATCTATTCGGTGATCGGCAGTTTTGGGAAACGAACGATTACAAAACGATTTATCAAAAAATAAGTGTGTGTTCGGTTTAGGGGTGGTCATTAATTTGGCTGCCCCTTCTTTCTTAGTCAATAGTCACTGATCAATAGTATCCAGGATCAATATCAATTCAAAAGCCCATCGCCCATTGACTATGGCCTATTGACTAATGCCCAATGACTAATGACCAATGACTAATGACTATTGCTTAATGCGAAATCGGCAAAATCCCACCAAAACTAAATAAACCTTTAAAGCTTCCAAATTCCCCGGAATAACCGGTTCCGGTGGCTCGACCTGTTTAGGTGTTTTACTGTCTCTTTTGGGTGTTTCTGTTACTCCCTTGTGACTGGGAAAATTTCACTGAGGTTACTTGATAGTTCATGAACCCTATCTCTTCCAATGCTTACTCGTAAGGTTGCATAAGGATGAGTCGGGGGTATGTTAAACCCAAAAAATTAAAGTAACATGGCAGTAAAACTCAGAGAAAAAGTATTGGCGAATGGACAGGTCTCTTTTTATCTTGATGTTTATCACAACAAGCGAAGGTACTATGAGTTCCTCAACATTTACATTAACCGCAAAAAGCCGACAGATGAAGACCGGGAGAAAAGACGCCTGGCATTAGAAATCCGTTCCAAACGCGAACACGAGTTGATTGTAGCAGATAACGGCCTGATCGACAAGAAAAGAAAACTTGGTGATTTTGTCACGTTCTTCGAGCAATACATAAAAACTAAAAAAAATAATTGTCAAATAACGGCTACCCTTTTTCAGTTGCGTGAATTTGTCGGAAACCGGCCTCTGCCAATTTCCAGTATAACGACAGATTGGATGAAGGCTTTTGAAAAGCATTTGCTGGAGAGCGTTAGCAGCAATACCACTTTATCCTACCTTAAGAATATTAATAGCGCCTTAAATGAGCTTGTCCGAAGGCAAGTAATTCTGCGTAATCCCTGGCATGCCGTTCCCAAACATGAGAGGTTAAAGAAAAAAGAAACGATCCGGACAGCCTGGACTCTGGAGCAACTTCAAAAGCTGGCCGACACCCCTTGTGATATTGAGCCTCAGTTCAAGCAGGCTTATTTCTTTGCTTGTTTCACCGGCATGCGATGGAGTGATGTAAATGGTCTGATGTGGTCAAATATTATCCGCAAGAAGATCAACGAGTGTGAAGAGTGGTTTGTTTATTTCGAGCAGCAAAAGACCGAGGCCGTCGAATATTTTCCACTGTCAGATCAGGCAGTGGAAATCTTAAAAGAACGGGAGGAGCTAAAACCGTTCGAGGATTCTGTTTACGTCTTTCCGCAAGTCAAGGAAACCGACGCGAAAAACAATCTGGTTCATGGCAGGGTTGACTATGCCCTAAAAAAATGGGCCAAGACAGCAGGACTGGATTCAAAAAAAATGAGGTTCCATACGGGAAGGCATACTTATGCCACCAACCTGCTGGAAATGACCAATGGCGACCTTTATACAGTTTCCAAACTGCTCGGTCACAAGAGCATTCAAACCACACAGATCTATGCCCACGTAAGAGATCGCATGAAGCAGGCTGCCGTCCGTTCATTGCCTAAGCTAAGCTTGTCTCCTCCGAGGCGAGATTTGAATATGATACAGGATAAAGGTTTACTGTAACGACCCCGGAAAGCAGTAGCCAAAAGGCCGTAATGCATTATGGCAAAATGGCCTTTTTGGCATCTTTTACTGTATTTGGCTACGATAAAGTGCTTCCGAAAACAATTGATTATTTCGTTCGTTAAAGAATTCTCAAGTTTATGAAGATGGAATCCAACCTTTTTGAAATCAATTTAAATACCATTAGTTCCAACGAGCATATGTCGCAGTCGGAGGAAAGCTATGGGATGGAGTATCTGCCGATCGTCATTGGCTTGCTAGGGTCGGAATCAAAACACCTTTTTGAAGAAGACCTGCTGGACCGTTACCTGGAAAACACAATAACGCTGGCTGAAATACTGGAGCAAAATAAAACTATCGTCAGAGGCCCCAATCTGCCGAATCCCAGAAAACAAGGACGATGGTCGCCTACCTACTATGACACATGGATTGATATGGTCATTGAGCCTGCCAATCGTTTTTACGACTATTTCTTTGCCTACCATCTCAAGCATATGGACTTGTTGAAAATGGATGAGTACCTGACTTACTACCTGGAAAAGTATTACGAAAAAAATCTTGATCTTTTCTCCCGGTTCCTTCAGCTCACCATCCGGAAGTTTAAAGTAAAGATCATTCCCGAAGAGACCATACTTACCATCCAGGAATGGATCGCCTCCTTCGAAGCGAAGCAAAAAGCCGAAAAACTTGAAGGGTCGAATGGCAGCGACCGGTATAAGAGCAGGACAAGCATTAGACGCAGGGCCGATGACAATGAAACCATCTTAAATCAGGCGCAAACCGTTCTGCTTATTCATTACTTGCAAAAGAAAGGCATTTTCCTCAGAAACCATTTGCTGACCGATGCCGATGCAGGCAAAGCATTCGAACTACTTACCGGCTACAGCATGAATACACTCAGGCAGGACCTGGGCAAATACCATAACTTCCAAAATCCCGAAAATCTTAAAAAACTGAAACACGTTTTAATTGGAATTACCGACCTGATCGACAATGAATTAAAAGGCAAATCCCCAAAGCCCTAAGGGTTACTTGTCAGTTCATGAACCTCATCAAAAGATGAACATGATACGATATTGTTGTTACATACATTAACAACAATCAAGTTTATGAGTCAAACATTTTTATTGAGCCTGGATGAGGCGGAGTTCAAAGTATACCTGAAGGATGCTTTGCGGGAGACTTTAAGAGAAGTCAGTGGGGAGAGAGGGCAGAATGAACCGGAGATCTTTACGGTAACAGAAGCCGCAGCATTTCTGAGGATAAAGGTCTCGACCCTTTACGAAAAGACAGCAAACAA
>JBMOKS010000468.1:9309-10603 GCA_049324355.1 Bacteroidota bacterium | reverse complement strand
CAGTACTATTCCTACCAGCGATGTTACAATGTTGAGAATGGCTGAGTACCTGGACATCTTGCGGGCTTGCAGTAATCTTTTCTGAGTCTCTGAGTTTGTGTTTAGAAAAGTGGTAACCAGAATGATAGCGATAAATGGCCAAAACGGCAGACCGGGAAATATAAGATGCAATGACTCCTGCAGTACAAAATAACAAGCCGCGCCTACAATCACGCTCACGGCAAGCAAGGTTCTGTGCAGTGTTGTGATGTAGTCTGACAATTCCTTTCCTTCTCCGTAATCGAAATAATATCGTGAGATCGATCCCGGCAGCGCCAGGCGCATTAAAATCATGGTGAAGTTGGCGATGGCCATAGTAGACTCCACAATACCATAATCGTTGGGTGTAAGAAATGCCGTGTAGACGGGAATCAGAAAGAAGCCGACCAACTGAGGAATGAACTTCCCGAGTCCGTAGTTGAATGTGCCCAGCGAAATCTCTTTTAAGAATTTCAATCCAAAGGTCGTTTATAATCCATTGAGAAGATCTATTTAAACATCAGGTCACGATACAGCGCCTCTGCCATTGTCATCGCACCTACGCCAGAAGAAAGGTCGAAGTCGTTGCCTGAGCTTTTTCCCTCAATCAGTTCCAAGAAACGTTTGGCCTGTTGATAAAATCCGGCCTTAAAAGTCTGATCTACCGTTGCTGGAGTCAATTCGCGTTGACCGGCGGCATCAAATACCCTGCAAGTTTCCAGCGGCGCGAATTCGTAGCGTTTGCCTCCACCGTACATAACAATTCTCCACGGCACGGGGCTATCCCAACTGCTCAAGAAATTAATCAACACACCTCGCTTTGAAGTGCCGCTCAGTGCCATATTCCATCCCAAAAATGAAGTCGACTTTTTCGTTTGAACATGAAAGTTTTCTACACCTCCGGTATACCAGGCTAGTGCGTCCAATCCGTGAATGGAGTTACCAAAGATCAGTTTTTCCAGCTGGTCACGAGTATAATTCTTCGTGTCCTTCGCCTTTACAGGATTCTCCGACCATTCTACCGAAAACATGTTAAGCTGATCTATTCCACCCATGTCGGCAATAGCTTTATGGATGACCGAATAATGTCGCCGATTGAATGCAACCTGCACCTTCGTACCATATTGTTGTTGCGTTTGTATCAAGTCGTTCAACTCCCAAAGACTCGTACCAGCGGGCTTTTCAATCAAGAGCGGAACACGATGCGACAACAGTGCTTTTGTGGTCTCATAAATTTTATCGAACGAAACACAACTCACAACTCCGTCGGGCCGTT
>JBMOKS010000468.1:0-9299 GCA_049324355.1 Bacteroidota bacterium | reverse complement strand
GTTCGCTTTTGATCATCTCATGAAAATCGGTATAGGTTTTGGAAATACCGCCCTCCTCACGGGCCGTACGATTGCCTTGTTCGCTTCGATTACACGACGCCACAATGTTACAATTCAATGCGCGCAAAACTTCAACATGCTTGCGCGCGATATTGCCATAACCGATCAAGGCTATCCTCATGCTCATCAGGTTACAGGTAAATATCTTTTTTCGGCCTGTGCATCTGCCATGGGTAAACGTACAGGTTGATGTCCATTGTCGTGCGACATATAGGCCGCAAGCAAAACTTCAAATGAAAGTATACCCCACGACAGATCAGCTTGCATCGGTTCGCCTTGCAGCAGATCACCGATCACCGCTTCCATCAATTTTATAGTGTCGTGGCTGACTTCCTGCCCATGGGGGTTTTCGATTCTTTCAAACTTTGCAGGGGTGTTATTCTTCCGGATAACTTCCAATGTCTTGAATTTTTCATCCACACGCACGCGCGCGCCGGTAAAGTTAAGCTCTACAGACATGGGTCCGCTGCCGTCTTCCACCTGACTGATCACCGCTTTGATGCCGTTCTTAAAATTCATGATCACTAATCCACCCGGGTCAACAAACTGCTCACCGCGTGGGTTTTTTCCGATCGGCTCATCCACCCAGGCCGTTACCGTTTCCACTTCGGATCCGGCGAGCATGGAGGCCAGGTCGAAAGAATGAACACCCAGGCAGCCAAGTCCGATGCCGGGACGCTGAATGTACAACGTCTTCAAATCACCAAATTGCTTTTGTTTGATGTTTTCCAATATCCAGTTGTAAGTCTTATCAAAGCGAAGGCCGTGATCGACCGCGACTCTTGCGCCGGTTTTTTTTGCCACGTCCATCATATTGCGGGCGTCAGCCAATGTTGTGGCTACGGGCTTGGTTACCAACACATACTTAACACCGCGTTGCATGGACTCAATGGCAATAGGTGCATGCGACGGCCCGTTGGTGGCAATGAGTATCATGTCGACACCGAGGGGCCATAGCTGCGACAAGTCGCCAAGCTTTTTTGTTTGCTCGTGCAAAGTCAAACCTTCCAGTTTGGCTGGATCTTTATCAACAACCGCTTTCAGCGATATCTGCGAAAAAGCCGACAAGCTTTGAAGAAATCTTCTTCCGTGAGGCCCCATTCCGATAATGGCTGCATTAATTTTCATGAGGTCTTCCTTTTGTATATAAATTCTGCAAACTCAAAATCAATCATCTCGTTTATATCTACTGACGTTTCAGGGGGCATCACATAACCCACACTCTTGGCGCCGATCACATCGCTTCGGGTCTCAAGATCGTTTCTCCACGTGACATATACAGCACAATTGCGTACATAAATGTCGGGCAATTGGGCAGCAGAGAACCTGCCCTTCTCATCTTCGAGAAATGGATGCAGCTCCGAACCATTCATTACTTTTAATTTTAGCGGATGGACCATGTGCGCCACCTTGACCACGCTCACAGCAGAATCAGCTTCCCGATGACGTGCCAGCAACTGAATGGTTTCATCAATATCATTCGCGTGCCGCAGCGGTGAACTGGGTTGAATGATAACAACCATGTCATAAGTATAACCGCGTTGAGACTCCATCCGCTGTAGCGCATGCCGAACGTATTCTATGGCAGGCGACTCGTCTCCAGAGTATTCTGCAGGGCGCTGAATACCAAACACTGTCGGATATTTCGCTCCAATATCCAATACCGCTTTCGAATCAGATGTTAGAACAATATCAGTAATGTAGTTTGAGCCCAAACATTGATTCAAGGCAATATCTACCAATGTGCTTCCGGCAAAGGGCCTGAAATTTTTGTGAGGCACGCGTTTGGAGCCTTCACGGGCCGGTACTATGGCTAATATTTTATATGTCATATTATGAGGTCAGTGCTAAAGCTTCCTCTAATTTTTTGCACAAAAATAATTCTGTTCTTGAAAATGATTCAAAGGTATTTCCGCCGATGTGGGGTGTGATAATAAGATTTCTGTTCTCACGGGCATAAGCAATGAGCGGGTTCCCGTGGATATCAGGTTCGTATTCGAGCACGTCCAGCGCTGCCCCGGCAATAATTTTATTTTTTAGAGCCCATACAAGGTCATCGGATTTTACAATACCACCGCGCGACGTATTGATCAACACTGCGTGACGCTGCATTCGCTCCAACATCGCCTTATTGATATAGTGCTGTGTGGTATCGTTGTAAGCCAGATGGATACTCAGGATATCCGCCAATTCAAAAAGCTGCTCCGGCGATCGAGCTTTGTGGCATCCTTCAATCTCATATGGTTTAATATCATACCCCCAAACTTCCGCACCCATTGCCTGGAAGTAACGCGAGGTGATAGTACCCAGTCGCCCCACACCGAGAATTCCGACTTTTTTGCCATAGATCTCACGGCCTTTGAAAAGGTCTCTGTTCCACTCAAAACGATTGACATGAGCCACCGCTTCGTATATGTGCCGAAGCAACGTTAAGGTCAAACCCAGCGTGTGTTCGGCTGTGGCACGAATAGTTTTTAAGAATTCGACTTCGCCCCGCAAGCTCAACACTTGGATCCCAAATTCCCGGCAAGCTTCGAGGTCTATATGGTCGAGTCCGGTAACAGGGCATAGAATAAATTTACAACGCATACCAGCCGACAGTGACTCGCTTTTGATCTTGAATGCCAGTCGAAACCAGAAAACATCGCATGTGTTTAGCGCCTGCGCCAGCGTGTTCTGATTTACTGCATCGGTTTTCACCTCGGCAAAACGTTTGAGCCTGGAGATCACCTCTTCAGAAAAATCTTTCGTTTCTGCAATATGGACGACAAACTTCTTCATTGGAACTCAGGCAATGGACTCTTACCTCCCGGCGCGTCATTTGTATCCACCCTTTTCAGAAAAAATCTTTCCATCATTTCCTTTTCTGTATTCAGGCCTCTGAACATCGTGAACGCAAATTCAATCGACGTGCCGGCAAATTGTTCACTTGCGTCGGCAGGTACGGCGGCTTTGCTTCCGTATGGATAAGCAAAAGCATCAATGGTGGATTGTGTTAATTCTTCAAGATACTTTATCGACTCTGCAATATCATGTTTTGCTTGTGATGATGAAAGTGTTGCCAAAGGTTTGTGGCGTGTACCGTGAGAGCCCAGCATATTTTTCCGGGAAAGGTTTACGAGATCACCCTCTTGCATATACAAACGAGTGGCGAATTGCTTTTCGTCATCCATCACCTGTAAGAATAGCTGATGAGTCAAACTATCCGACTCATCCGGCGATAACACAAAGTTCATAAAATACTTCAGTCGTCGCGCCTTCTCGTTGTCGTAACGGTACTGAGCCGACAGCTTCTCGCGATCGAATGCGTAAGATGCGATCGTTGAATGCTTCTCTACAAGGCTATAAACTTCGTCGTCCGGAAGAACCGAACGCACGAAGTGCAATTTGTGAACAGGCAAGGCAGCATGATCGAGGTATGGCCCCACAGGAACGAAAAATATTCCGGGTATACCTTTCCGGACTAGAATTTCAACGGCCTCCATCTGCTCGCGCAGTCCGTCGTCAAAAGTAATAAGGCAAAATTTTCCGTCGGGAAAATAGCCCGTCTTTATCCATTTAACAATCTCTTCCTTGCCGCAAAATATATAGCGCCGTGACAGCGCATCGAGTTGGCTGATGAATTCAGCTGAAGAAACAGGATAAATCCCTGAGGAAGGCTTCTCGTCTCTGAAGTAATGGTAATTAACGATGAGGAGTTTGAAAGCCATTATTCCCAATCCATTTGAGGCGACAGGCCGTTCTTTCCTTTGATGACCCTTCTTTTCGATCCATCGAGTTTTTCGGTTGGGGTCATCAGACGGTCACCCGTGCTGATCAGGTCCTGCATGATTGATTTCGATTCGCTTTCCAAAGAACAAATAATTAACTCACCGCCTTGCACTGCGACGTGAAGCCACTGCTTGCTTTTGCGAAACACTATTCCATTTTGAAACGGGTGATGATTAAATCCGGGCTGGAAGTATACGTCGCGAACCACAACTTCTTTTCCCCTCACTTGAGTTCTGGCACCACCATAGGGATCATCGAAAGCGCAAATGAATCGTTCAATGAGGTCGCCGTCGAGACTCCAGTCGATCCAGCCATTGGTGTTGGCCTGAAGTCGCGGCCAGTAGGTTGAAAGGTAATCGGGCTGAATGCCTGCATTGAACACAGCTTTGCCTGAAACGAATTGTTCTACAAAACCTTTCAGGAATGCAGTGTTTTTTTCTTCGTACACACGGATATAATCAACCGGCTTCCTGCAATTTGACGGATAAAGAAACTCTTCGGATTTTACAATACAGCCTGAGTCATATTGATCATTGAGTTCGTGTAAGAGGCAAACTCCCGTACGCACGCGGTTGAGCGCGTACCATGAAAACAAATTCCCTCCACGATATAGGGGCAGCTGAGAGCCGTGCAGGTTAAGCAATTTTCCCTTGAAACCATCGACGAACGAAGTTGAGAATCGCCATGGTGCACCGACAGAAATACCCAAATCAAATTGACTCCACAGCTCAGCACCAACGTCATCCGGTGCACCAGTTAAAATGGTTAGCTTTTCAGCGGGAACCTTCAACTGCGATTTGGCTGCCTGCCCATTGTCGACGAAGACCGTATAAGGCAACCCTTTCGTGTCAAGCCACGCCAACGCGGACTTGAGGATGTCTGATAAACCGAAAAATGCTATTTTCACTTGCGTCATGTCAGGTGATGTCCCAGCCTTTGTTTTTTATTTCCGGAAGGGCGTCTTTAAAACCTTGTTTCATATATCGCCCCAATTTAACATCGGCAACTTCACCGCCCAGCGATAATTTAAATTGAGTAATACCGGATTTAACCTGATCGCTCAGGTCAACGCCGCCCAGGTCCAGGGTATGATAACCCCGCTCGATACCAAATTTACAAATCTCCACCACTATTCTTTTGGCCGCGCTCCCATAGAGCGTATTATTTAAGGCGGCTGATTGATTAGAACGTTTGAGGGAGTATATGCGACTTACCCGTAAACGCTTTTCGTGCGCATAACAACTCATGCCTGAAATAAACTCCTGATGGTATGAAGCCGAGAACACAAAACTGTTCTTCAGTTCATCGGGCGGAACAGGATACCACCCGCGGTCGTTCTCGCAGGCTGCATAAAACGTATAGTATTTTTCAAAATCTTCATACGATGTTTGGAACACAAGGCCCTCGGTCCGCTCGGAACGGCGGTATTCATTGCGGCTCGTGGAATTAAAATTTCCGATGATCTTATCCAGGTCCTGGGTCAAGTCTATCATACATGACTTCTTTTGCAGAACTTCATAATCCGGATCCGAGAACAAACCCATCGACACTACAAACGAATAATCATATCGGTCTTTTAGTTCCTGTGTGACATCTGCTGTGGCCGATTCGAGAATAATTCGATGATACGTTAGTCCCAAAACTTCAGCGGTGAGCATATCTAATAGTGTAGGATTTTGTCGATGTCTAATGTTGTTTTCGAAACGGCTTCGGCAATTTTCTGACCGGCACGGCCATCGCCATAGATCGTATCGGATTCGTAACGGCCGTTTTCCACCTGACGGCAAATCGCTTTTTTGATCTCTTCTTTGCGATGTTCTACGTCGATCACGTTCTTGCCCCGCTCGCGCCCCATTTGACGTTTACCAATGTTCACCGCAGGCACACCAAGATATGAACACTCACGGATTCCTACTGAAGAATTGCCAATGATAGCCCTGCTGTTAATGAGCAGCTTCAAAAAATCATCGGGCTCCATATTTTTGAAGAAGTGGATATTAGCAGCCTTCGAAGCTTGAAACTCCCGGAATGCCCTGATGCCTTTCGAAGTTCCATCGGAACCGGCATCGACATTGGGCCAAAACCAAAATGTGGGGATCCCTAATTCCCCTACCGCATAAAGTGTTTCTTCAATTTGCTTGCGCGACTCTTTGTATTCGGTAGTCACCGGATGTTGCATTACCACCAGGTATCCATTAGAAATGTCGGGAGTATTACCCACGCCGCCATATTTCTGATAGGGATCAAAATCCAGTGAACTCTTCGCCACCTGCATGGCCAAATCTATGGAGGGGCAACCCGTAACGATAACTTTCTTCGGATCCTCTCCCATTTTGATGACCCTTTCGCGCGACTTTTCAGTGGACACTAGGTGAAGGTCTGCCAGCTTGGTAACCGAATGCCTGACTTTCTCATCGATATTCCCAGTCACCTCACCTCCCTGAACATGGGCCAGGGGTATGTTCATGTATGCCGCTGAGATGGCAGTCGACATCGTCTCAAACCTGTCTGCGACCGTAATGACCAGGTCAGGCTTGATGTTATCAAACACCGTGGAAAGCTCAAGTATACCGATGCCCGTTGTCTTGGCCGCCGCTGTCAGGTTCTCTCCTTCCAGCACATTAAAAACTTTGGCAGCGATGGTAAAGCCATCTTGTTCAATATAGTTCACCGCTGAGCCGTAGCGGTCAAGCAGCGCCGAAGCCGCGACCACAAGCTGGAGGTGCAATTCCGGGTGGTCCTTAATGGCATCGAGCGCAGTCTTGATCCTACTGTAACTGGGACGTGCCGTAATGACTACACAAACTTTTCTTTTATTCATTCTAAGTCTTCGTATCGTAAAAATGAATAGGATGGAATATCCTTATTGGTTTTTTTTCCAATCACGTTCCGGTATTCCGATGCGTGAATGCCCTTGCCGGCAGGCTTCTTACTCTCCAAATCACTGATCTCGATAACATGCCCTTTGGGTAATGACCGGTTCACCGCGAGCGATTTTCCGAACATCTTTTTTAGTTCGTTAAACCTCGCTACGTCATTTTTTTCCACCGGCGAACGCAGCGCCTGTTCGATCTGCCTAACACCTTTCACCAGCAAAGAAACCTGATCGATGCTTAATGACGCCGGCGCGTCAGGTCCGAACATTTTTTTATCAAATACCACATGAAACTCCAATATGCGCGCGCCGAGCGTTGCTGCACTGAGACATGCATAGATGTCGCCTGAATGATCGGAGTATCCAACGGGTACATTAAATTTCTGTTTTAGCTCACCGATCATATTCAGACCCCATTCTTTGGGCTGCGTCGGATACGCCGTAGTACATTGGAGTATCGACAATAAATTTCCCTTTTTTCTGATGTACGCTACGGCATCTTCAAGTTCCTGAAGTGAACTCATGCCCGATGAAAGTATGACCTCTTTGCCAGTGTTGCATATCTTATCGAGCAAAAGAAAATTATTTACTTCCCCCGAACCGACCTTGTATCTTTTGACATTGATTTTTTCCAACAGATTGACAGCCGAAATAGAAAAGGGACTGGATAGAAACTCCAGCCCGACACGATCACAATGATCTTTCAAACCCTGCCACTGCTCGGGTGTAAATTCCATTCTTTTCCAGTAGTCATAGCGGGTAGCGTCTTCGTACGAGAATTTCACACGGAATGGCTCGAACTCACTGCTCTCGGCCTCGGCGATGTGCGTTTGAAATTTAATGGCGTTGACCCCGGTGTCTTTCAGTGCTTCAATATAGCTGTGTGCAATACCCAGGCTGCCGTCGTGAGCTTGCGCCACTTCGGCAACAATAAATATTTCATCAACAGTTGGGTCCATGCTTATTTACCGAATATGCGCTGAATGAGATTTTTCTTTTCAGGTTCATCTTCCGAATAATACCCTGCTCCGTTCCTTCCGCCATAGTAGCCATAGCCGTAACCATAACCGTAGCCGTAGCCATAACCGTAGCTGTAGCCATAACCATAGCCATAACCTGGTCCTGAACGATAGATATCGTTCAGCAGCATGCTGATGTTCTTAAATTTACCCGAAGTATAAAACTCCTCGGCGGTTCGCAGGAGCACCTTGGGCGTGTAATTCTGGCGGATCAGGAAGATCGTGTGGTCTACATATTGCGATAAAACAAATGCGTCGGTAACGATCGCCAGCGGGGGTGAATCGATGATGATATAATCGTATCTCGTTCTGGCCTCATTGATGAATTCGATCATCTGTTTGGTGAGCAAAAGCTCCGACGGGTTTGGTGGAACGGGCCCACCACTGATCAGGTCGAGGTGCGGATGCGACGTATGCTGCACGATTTCATCGAAGCCAGAAAGGGATGCGAGGTAGTTACTGAGCCCCTTTTCATTGCTCAGTTTGAAATCGCCAAACAATTTCGGCTTCCTCATGTCGGCACCCACGATCAACGTTTTCTTTCCCGATAAAGAAAATACCGATGCCAGGTTAATCGAAGTAAATGTTTTTCCTTCACCGCTGATCGAGCTGGTGATCAGGAACACGGCTTTGTTCTTATTACCGATAAAATAGTTAAGGTTCGACCGCAGTGCCCTAAACGATTCGGCAATCGCGGACTTCGGATGGTTGAGGACTTCCTGGTTATCGGTGCTTCTTTTATGGCCAACACCGCCGATGAACGGAATGGACGTGAGCTTTTCAATATCTTCTTTAGATTGAATATGGGTATTGAAAATTTCCATAAGAATGAAAATGGTCAACGGCAACCCAAGGCCTACCAACACAGCAATGATATAGTTTTGATTGGGTTTCGGTGTGATGGGTCCTCCAGCCATGGGTGGATTCACCACCTCGATGTCTGAGGTCGTAGAGGCTTTGGAGATACCAACCTCGGAGCGTTTTTGCAACAGAAATAAATAAAGGTTTTCCAGCAGCGTGTAATTTCGCTTGATGGACACATATTGTCTTTCGGCAATAGGAAGAAAATTGAGTTGTCTCTCCAGATCTCCAACCTGCTTGTTTAAGAAGTTAAGCTTGATGTCGTCTACGCCTTTTTGATTCTTGACAGCTTCTAAAATATCTTTTTTGATCTGATTGAGTCGCCGCATCTTCTCAGTCACGATGGGATTTTCCGATCGTTCGACCATTTTTAATTCGAGTTGAAGGGTCATCATTGTCGATACCAACTGATTTAATATACCATCGCCGATTCCTACAGACGATGGCAGGATGGCTTGGTCCAGGTTGGCACTTTTTTGAATGTACTCGGTGAGGTACTGGTAATAATTCCGCCTCAGCAGCAGGTCGGTCTTCCCGGTTTCAAGTTCTTCGATCTTGGTATACAGGCGAAGAGCCTCGCCGTTCAGGTCGGTCACCACATTTCGGTTCTTGAATACTTCAAGCTGGCGTTCAACTTTTTTCAGTGAGTCGCTGATATTGTTCAGCTGATCGGTAATAAATTCGATGGCCCGGGAGGCAGTAAGGCTTTTCTT
>JBMOKS010000467.1:0-10645 GCA_049324355.1 Bacteroidota bacterium | reverse complement strand
CAGCTTGCCAAAGGGGTTCGCTATGAATGAGCCACCCCAGAATTTCATAGCACCGTTCTGCTCCAAACCTACGCGGTTCACGCTCACCACGTGGACTCCATTAGCCACCGCGTGACTGCGCTGAATAGTTTGCCACGCATTGTATTGCTCGGAGTTAGTGTCTTCATCCTGCGAAGTGGCCCAGCCGATGGCCGTGGGATAAAACAAAATTTCTGCACCCATCAGCGCAGTGATACGAGCGGCTTCTGGATACCACTGATCCCAGCAGATGAGCACACCGATCGTAGCAAACTTGGTATTAAAAACTTTGTAGCCAAGGTCACCGGGCGTAAAGTAAAATTTCTCGTAATACGCCGGATCATCAGGAATATGCATTTTGCGATACTTACCTAAATAAGTGCCGTCGGCATCCAACACGGCTGTGGTGTTGTGATATACGCCACTGGTTCTTTTTTCAAACAAGGAGGCTACTATGACAACATTGAGTTCCTTGGCCAGCTTAGACAAGGCGTCTGTAGATGGGCCAGGAATAGGCTCTGCCAGTTTGAAGTTTTCGTAATCTTCAACGTCGCAGAAATATAATGAGCGGAAAAGCTCCTGCAGACACACGATCTGGGCGCCTTTGGCAGCCGCTTCACGTATCTTCTGGACAGCCTTTGACAAATTCTCGTCGGGGGTTGCCGTGCAGGACATTTGTACTGTTCCGATTTTTACTTTTTTGCTTGACACGTCACAATAATTTTATTGCGGCAAAAATAGTTCTATCCGAGGAAATTTCAGCAGGCAAAGTTTAAGTTTAGTTGTACCCGAAGGCGATTCCGAGCGGCCGCAACCAGAAAATATGTCTTAAATTAAGCAGGATCAAAATAACACCGATGCATCCAATTTTTATCACATTTTTGTTCGCCCTTGTGGGCCGCGTCCCGCAAAGTGAGCCCGCCGGAATTGTTGCGAATCAGGACTCAATCAAAGTCGAAGCCCTGAATCAGCCTGCGATGAAATCGCTAATGCGGGAGGCTCCAGCAAATTCACCGTAAGTGAAATTGGAAAGGAAAGTGGTTACAGCTTAATAACTATGTTTGAAGTATGACAACAAAGAACGTAACAAAAATTAATCAGATCAAAGAAGCTGAAATCAACGAACTTTCGTCATGCATCTTCCAATCTTTTCTTGTCACAGGAACTCAGAATACACAAACTTTAGTGCGGCGAAGTGATTTACTTGACGATTTTATTGACTTCTTGGGCAAATACCTGGCCGCAGACCTCGCTAAAAGCAACAAGCATAAGCTGGCGGTCTTGAATTCGATTGACAAATTAACTCTTCAGAAAGAATTACTGCAACTCCGAAAAAAAGAGATAGCTGGGGCCGATATCAAAGAAGCTGGCCGCCGGTCGGGAAGAAAAAGCCAATCCGCCTTTAAGAAAAAATAACCAGTCCTTTTCTCTCAAGCACTCTCAGCCAAATTAACAAACGACTCATCCTTCGCTTCCAGGCTTGACGAACCCATCAACCATGTATCCACAGCGCGCGCTGCTTCCCGGCCTTCGGAGATAGCCCATACCACCAGCGATTGGCCCCTGCGAATATCGCCGGCAGCAAAGACGCCTTCCTGCGTTGTCTGGTAATTTTCGGTTTTGATATTGCCGCGCTCGTCGAGTTCGAGCTTGAGTTCTTCAACCATACCGGCTTTTTCAGCGCCAATAAATCCGATGGCCAGTAAAGCAAGTTCACAAGGCAAAATACGTTCCGTGCCAGCGATTTCCTGGAAGCCCATTTTTCCCTGAGCATTGAGCCCCCACTGGATATCAACAACTTTTAAGCCTGTGAGCCTCCCATTGTTGTCGCCCAAAAATTCTTTGGTGAGAATAGCCCATTGGCGATCCACACCCTCCTCGTGCGAGGAAGATGTCATGAGCACCATGGGCCACAGAGGCCAGGGATTGCTCTCGTCATTGCGCTTGATCGGTGGCTTAGCCAGAAGTTCGATTTGCGTAACACTTTTTGCACCCTGGCGGTTAGACGTTCCCACACAATCCGAACCGGTGTCGCCGCCACCGATCACCAAAACATTTTTGCCGTGAGCCAGAATGTCGCCCGAAAAGATCCGGTCGCCTGCGACACGTTTGTTTTGCTGAGGCAAAAATTCCATTGCATAATGCACACCTTTAAAATTTCTTCCTGGTATGGGCAGATCACGCGGAGCCGAAGCACCGCCGCAGATCACCACCGCGTCAAATTCTTTTTGCAGATGTTGTGCACTGATGTTCACACCTACATGAGCGTTTGTGCGGAAAATAATTCCTTCCTGCTCCATCAACCTGATTCTTCTGTCGATCACGTTTTTTTCCAGCTTAAAGTCCGGAATGCCGTATCGGAGCAATCCGCCGACCCGGTCACTTCGCTCAAACACCGTTACCCAATGTCCCGCTTTGTTGAGCTGCGCGGCGGCGGCCAATCCCGCCGGACCAGAACCCACAACCGCTACCCGTTTTCCCGTTCTGGTTTTCGGCGGTGTGGGTTTGAGATATCCTTTTTCGAACGCTATATCTGAAATGGTTTTTTCAATGTACTCGATAGTCACAGGACTATTGTTAATGCTCAGCACGCAACTTGCTTCGCAGGGCGCCGGGCAAATCCTCCCCGTAAATTCAGGAAAGTTGTTGGTGCTGCTCAGTATCTTGATCGCATCTTCCCACTTTCCCTGATATACGGCGTCGTTAAAATCAGGAATATTATTTCCAAGCGGGCAGCCGTTATGACAAAACGGAACGCCACAATCCATACAGCGCGCAGCATTGTTCTTAACTTTGTCTTTATCGAGCGGTGTGTAAACTTCTTTGTAATCTTTTATCCGTTCTTTAGGGTTACGGTAAGGGGGCATCTCCCTATCGAACTTTATAAAACCATCGATCTGTCCCATCTTATTTGCGTCTGATTGTTGTCTATTTGTTTACAGTTACTTTATCAGCTTTGGAGGCGCTGACTGATTTTTGTTTTTGCAATACCGCCTTGTAGTCCTTAGGCATCACTTTTACGAAGAGTTCTGCGGCAATCTCCCAGTTCTCGAGTATCCATTCGGCCGGGTCGCTTCCGGTATTTTGGAAATGTTTCTCGATCATCTGCTTCACTTCCGCCTTGTCTTCCACGGTGAGCATCTCCAATTCCACCATGTCTTTGTTGCAAAGTTTTTCCAGGCCATGTTCGGTATCGAATACATAAGCAATACCACCGCTCATACCTGCTGCAAAATTTCTTCCGGTCTTGCCTAAGACAACCACACGGCCGCCGGTCATATATTCGCAGGCGTGGTCACCTACACCTTCCACTACGGCTTTGATACCGGAGTTGCGAACGCAGAAACGCTCCCCGGCCTGTCCGCGAATGTAAGCCTCTCCTGAGGTGGCGCCGTAGAACGCTACGTTACCAATGATAATGTTATCTTCGGGTTTGAAAGTAGCTTCCTTATCGGGATACACGATAAGCTTGCCTCCTGATAAACCTTTGCCAAAATAGTCGTTAGCTTCACCTTCAAGTTCAAACGTAACCCCCGGTGCGACAAACGCGCCGAAGCTTTGTCCGGCAGAGCCTTTGAACGAAAACTTGACCGTGTCTTCCGGTAAACCTGCGCCTTTATATTTTTTTGAAATTTCATTTGATAAGAGTGCGCCGGTTGTGCGATCGGTGTTTCGAATAATAAATTTCTGCTGAACGCGCTCGCATTCTTCCAGCGCCGGTCTTGCGGCTTCCACCAGCTTCCAGTCGAGCACTTTTTCCAATTCAAAATCCTGTTCGATCTGTTTGTACACGCCCACATGTTCGCGAGCCGGTTCGCGATGCAGGATGGGAGAGAGATCTAATTTCTTCACTTTCCAGTGATCTATATCCTGACGAACACGCAAAACGTCGGTGCGGCCCACCATTTCATTGACCGTGCGGAAACCCAGTTCGGCCATTACTTCGCGAAGATCCTGCGCCAGGAAATGGAAGAAGTTTACCACATGATCGGGATCACCGGTGAAAAGCTTACGTAAATCAGAATCCTGCGTAGCAATTCCCACCGGGCAAGTATTCAGGTGACACTTCCGCATCATAATACAACCTTCAACTACAAGCGCCGCTGTTGCTACGCCCCATTCTTCTGCTCCCAGCAACGCTGCGATAGCAATGTCGCGGCCCGAGCGAATTTGCCCATCGGTTTGAAGCACTACGCGACTTCTTAGGTTATTTTTAACCAGGGTCTGGTGTGCTTCGGCCAGGCCTAGTTCCCAGGGCAGGCCGGCGTGGCGGATGGAGCTGATCGGTGAAGCACCTGTTCCACCGTCGGCTCCCGAGATCAGGATCGCGTCCGCTTTTGCTTTAGCTACACCTGCAGCCACCGTTCCAACACCGGCCTGCGATACGAGCTTTACGTTAATTCGTGCCTGGCGATTAGCATTCTTAAGGTCGTAGATCAGCTGGGCCAGGTCTTCGATAGAGTAAATGTCGTGATGAGGTGGAGGTGAGATCAACCCAACACCGGGAGTGGAGTGGCGTACTCGTCCAATCCATTCGTCCACTTTGTGACCCGGCAATTGGCCGCCTTCACCTGGTTTTGCGCCTTGCGCCATTTTGATCTGCAATTCATCGGCGTTGCTCAGGTAATAACTGGTTACACCGAATCGTCCGGAAGCCACCTGCTTGATGGCCGAACGTTCCCAGTCGCCATTCTCTTTGCGCTCGAATCTCACTTCATCCTCGCCTCCTTCACCGCTGTTGCTTTTTCCACCTATACGGTTCATCGCTATGGCCAGCGTGGAATGGGCTTCATGCGAAATCGAACCAAAGGACATCGCGCCGGTAGCAAAACGTTTAAAGATATCCTCAACAGGCTCTACCTCGTCGATCGGAACTGCATTGCGTTTTTTGAACTCGAACAATCCACGGATCGTCAAAGTATCGCGGGTCTGATCGTTGATCTTTTGGGTGTATTTTTTATAAAGGCCATAATTCTTCGTCTTTGTAGAATGCTGCAGCAAGTGTATCACTTCGGGACTGAACAGGTGTTTCTCGCCCCTTCTTTTCCACTGATATATACCGCCCACCTGCAACGAAGTGCTTTCGTGTTCATAGGCAAGGCGATGGCGTACCAAAACCTCCTGCGCCAGATCATCAAACGATAAACCTTCAATGCGGCTGATCGTTCCGCGGAAACATTTATCGATAACCTCACTGCCTAGTCCCAACGCTTCAAATATCTGTGCCGACTGATAAGACTGTAAGGTGCTGATACCCATCTTTGACATTACTTTGAGCAGTCCATTCCCTATGGCTTTCTGGTAATTGTAGAAAGCTTCGTCATCGGTGAGTTTCTTTTCCAGTTTGCCCTGCTGATTGAGGAAGTGAATGGTCTCAAGCGCCATGTACGGATTCACTGCGCTTGCGCCGTAGCCGATGATGGTGGCAAAGTGATGTACTTCCCAAACGTCGCCGGCTTCTACCAGCAGACCCGCGTGGGTTCTGATTCTTTTTTCAACCAAATAGTGGTGCACGGCGCCTATCGCCAGCAATGACGGGATTGGCGCATATTCGGGACCGATCTTCCGGTCGGACAGAACGATGATCTTTTTACCGGCACGCACAGCTTTCTCAGCTTCTAGGCAGATGCGTGTGAGATTTTCTTCAAGTCGCCCGGGCTGACCATCGGCCTGAAACACCGAACGTATGACGGCATATTCAAAACCATGCGCTGGTAAATGTTTTAGTTTTTCTACGTCTGAATTCAACAGAACCGGTTGAGAGATGTGAATCTGGTTGGTATGTTGAGGCGTTTCGTCGAGCACGTTCAGGCTTTGGCCGATCCTGGTGAAGAGCGACATCACCAGCCGTTCGCGAATGGGGTCGATCGGCGGGTTGCTGACCTGTGCAAAATGTTGTTTGAAATAGTTTGAGATATGGCGGCTTTCTTTCGATAGTACCGCGATGGGTGTATCGTCGCCCATTGAACCTACGGCTTCATAACCTTTTTCTGCCATCGGCGTCAGAATGGTCTTCACATCTTCATCGGTAAATCCGTACGCGTTCTGGCGTTGTGTTAATGTTTTCTCTTCGTAGTGATCTTCATTCCACTCTTGTTCTGGCTCCAGCCGGAGCTTCAACCGATTTTGTATGATCCAATTATAATAAGGTTTGCCTTCGTATACAGACCGTTTTACTTTTTCGTCGTCGAGCACTTTACCTTGTTCGAGATCTACAAGCATCATCTTACCCGGTGTGATACGACCTTTTTCTAAAATATCTTTCGGATCAACCGGCAATGCGCCGGCCTCGGAAGCCATCACCATGCGACCCGACCGGGTAACATAATACCGGAGTGGACGAAGGCCATTTCTGTCGAGCGTTGCCCCGATGCGCGAGCCGTCGGTAAACACCAGCGCCGCGGGTCCATCCCACGGCTCCATCATAGACGCATGGTATTTATAGAACGCCTTGCGATGTGGATCCATCAATTTGTTGTCTTGCCACGCCTCGGGCACCAGCATCATCATGACGTGCGGAATGGTGCGCCCGGACAACACCAGCATTTCTACCATGGCATCAAGATTGGCGGAGTCCGATCCTTCAGCTACCGTAATGGGAAGAAGCATCTTCAATTCTTCGTCAGTGAAGAGCGTGGAGCGGAATAGCGCTTCTTTCGACTTCATCTTATTCACATTACCGCGAATGGTGTTGATCTCACCATTATGTGCAACGAAGCGGAAGGGTTGCGCCAATTTCCAGTTCGGGAAGGTGTTAGTAGAAAAACGTGAGTGCACCAGGGCCAGTGCCGTACGCAATCTGGGATCCTGAAGGTCAAAGAAATATTTTCTCAGCTGCTCGGTGCGCAGCTGTCCTTTATATACGATAGTCTTGGCAGAGAAACTGGTGATGTAAAATTCTTTGTTACTCCCCTTTACATCGCGTGCAATTTTATGTGATGTGAAGTTGCGGAGCACAAAAAGTTTGCGTTCAAGGGCTTCGTCGAAAAACTCATCGTTCTTCGATTTGACAAAAACCTGTTCGATTATCGGCTCAACTTCTGCTGCGCCGGGGCCTGGAATGCTATGATCAACCGGAACGCCGCGGTAGCCGATCAATTCAAGTCCGAGTGCTGCGATATTTTTCTTCAGCACGTCGCGACAGGCGTTCATTACTTTTTTATCGCGGGGGAAAAATACCATGCCTACTCCATATTTGCCGGCCGCGGGAAGATCGAATCCGAGGCGTGACGCTTCTTCTACGAGGAAATCGTGAGGAAGCTGGATCAGCACGCCGGCACCATCGCCGGTTTTGGCATTGCACCCTTTTCCGCCACGGTGCTCCATGTTCTCGAGCATGGATAGGGCGTCGCGCAAAACGTTGTTGGACTTAGTTCCATTAATATTGGCTATGAACCCAATGCCGCAGGCATCGTGCTCAAGCTCCGGAGTGTACAGGCTCTTACTGGTTGTTTGCATTGTTAGAACTTCATTAAGCAGGTGATGGATAGCGTCAGGATCACCAAACTATTTTCTGAAGATACCAAACTCGCAGAACGAAATTTTGCAGGCAGTTGCGATGAGCAGAATTTTTTGAATCTTTTTAGAAATGATTCCGAATGGTTTAAAAATTATAAAACGTCAACGATTGCAGCACTAAAGATTTTGAAAAAATGAAATTGAAGCGAAAACGATTGTTATTTTTTCAACAACAGCGAACAACTGGTAGGCGATGTGTGTGTAAACACAATGCACTATCGTTTCACCGCTCGTATCATCTCTTTTTTTCCGGGCGGGCCAGCCAGCGTCTCTACAGCTAAGCCAAGTGTCTTGAGATCACGTTTCAATTGGCCTTTTGCGCAGTAGGTAACAAAGACACTCCCTGGCTTCATGGATTGGGCGACCTTCCGTAGCACGGGCAGTTCCCACATGTCGGGTTGTTTGCCGGGCGCAAAGGCATCAAAGAATATAATGTCATATGATGAGGGCTTAACCGCAAACTCTTGCAGCGTAGTCTTTAGTTTCAGCAACGAAAAGTTTGTCGTGATCATTTCGTCGCGGTCCCACAAAGCGGTGTGAAGTTTCCTGAATAACTCCTTTGCCTCAACCGATGACGCATAGTTCAGTTGCATCGAAAGTTCCAAGGAAATAGGGAAAGCCTCGACTGCCGTATATCGGATCTTGCGTTTTGTTCCGGCGATCTCTTGCAGGGTAAGCAGCGCATTGAGGCCTGTGCCAAAACCAACTTCGAAGACATCGGCTTCGCCAGCACACGATTGTTCGAAGAAATAGTTGAAGCCATGTTTGATAAAAACGTGAATCGACTCCTGGAGTGCACCATGAACCGAATGATAGGTTTCTTTCAATTCAGGATTGTATAAGGAATGAGATCCGTCGGATGTAATGATGATCTGCGGATCGCTCATTTTGTTTTTGCTATTAAAGCTACGGCATAGGCATTGACACCTTCTTCACGGCCCACATAACCGAGTGTTTCTGTTGTAGTCGCTTTAATGGAAATGTCTTCTTCGGTAACATTCATGAGCGGCGCCAGTACCTTTTTCATTTCCGGAATGTGCGGGTTTACTTTCGGATTCTCCAGGCAAAGCGTACAATCTACGTTTTGGATCTCCCAGCCTTTTTCTGCCAGCATGCGGGTAACTTCCTTTAAAAAGAACTTGCTGTCCATTCCTCTCCAGCGGTCGTCTTTGTTTGAAAAATGGAAACCTATATCTCTGAGATTTGCGGCACCGAGCAGGGCATCGCAGATAGCATGAATAAGTACATCGGCATCAGAGTGTCCGACGGCGCCCTTTTTCGAAGGGAGTTTAATTCCTCCCAAAAAAAAATCCCTGCCTTCCTCAAGCTGGTGAACGTCGAAACCCATACCTACTCTGATCTTCATGCGCTGTAATATTTGTTTACTGATCTCAAATGAAATGAATGCTTTATTTGGGGGCAGCCTCATAATACATGACGCTGGAATTTTCCTGCCTTAGGATCTGCCCGGCAAGGCGTTGGATGTCTGTGAGCTTCACCGCCTCAATCATCTTTCCTTCTTCGTTCACCAGGTTGGCGTCGCCTGAAAGTTTTGCGAACGCCAGGTTCATCGCGCGATTCATCACTTCAACTTCGCCGAATTCGAGTGAAGCATAGGCCTGATACTTCACTTTCTCCAGTTCGCTCTCCGTGGCACCTTGTGTTACCAGTCCGTTTAATATAGCATCCACCTCATCTTCTGCAACATTAAGATCTACGCCCTCCTTTACTCTTCCGCTCACCACAAGCAAACCTGGATCGAGGCTACCCATGGTAAAAGAAGATATGGAGGTAAAAATCTCTTTCTCTTTTATTAGTTTCTGGTATAGTCTACTGGATTGTCCACGGCCCATAATATCGCTAAGCAAGTCAACGGCATAATAGTCACTGTGAAAGCGCCCTGGCATATGATAAGTTTTATAAAGCGCGCTTGCCGGCACGTCAGCTTTCACGGTGACCGTTCGCTTGCTGGTTTGCATAGGTTCGAGCGGAAGTTTCCGGGGTTCAATATTTTGCCTTTTAATAGGACCAAACCATTTTTCGGCAAGTTCACGCACCTGACTGGAGGTGACGTTGCCAGCTACAACCAGAATGGCGTTGTCAGGCGCATAGTATCGGAAAAAGAAATTTCTGACATCTTCCATAGAGGCATTTTCGATGTGACTTATTTCCTTGCCAATGGTCGCCCACTGATAAGGATGATTTTTATATGCCAAGGGTCGCAACTTCAACCACACGTCACCATACGGCTGATTGAGATAACGTTGCTTGAATTCTTCGATCACTACTTTTCGCTGCACTTCGAGCACTTCCGGATCGAATGATAAACTGAGCATACGATCAGACTCCAGCCAAAAACCGGTTTCAATGTTGGAGGCTGGAAGGGTGAGGTAATAGTTAGTGATATCGGTATTAGTGAAAGCGTTGTTCTCCCCGCCTACTTTTTGCAACGGCTCGTCGTAGTTGGGAATATTGACAGAACCGCCGAACATCAAATGTTCAAAGAGGTGCGCAAAGCCGGTCTTCTCCGGACTTTCGTCGCGCGAACCGACGTCATACAGAATGTTCATAACAGCAATCTGCACAGTAGGGTCTTCGTGCACGATGACCCGCAAACCATTTTCGAGTGTGAATTCTTTGAATTGAATCATAAGGCCCAAAAATAACTATTTGGGAGTACGAATCTGCGCACATCTCCGGAAGAAAATTTCCAATAGGTCTCGACGATCTTCGTAGAAAAATTCAAGCACTCGTTCCCGGATTAACGGGCAGATTTACGGTAAACGTGGTACCGTCGCCAATATGTGATTTAACTTCAACGGTACCTCCAAGTTTCAGCACTGATTCTCTCAATATGTACAAACCCAGGCCGGAGCCCTGAGAATCTTCGGAGGCCCGATAGAACATGTCGAAAATGTGTTTTACATGCGAATCACCGATACCCTTTCCATTGTCGGCCACGGTGATAACATATCGCGAGTCTGATTTGACCAAGGTGATCTTCACATAAGGCTTTACATACCCATCGAACCGGTGGAATTTGATTGCATTCGAAACGAGGTTGTTCAAGATTATCCTCAGCCGGATCATATCTGCACAAATTTCTCCG
>JBMOKS010000466.1:7565-10664 GCA_049324355.1 Bacteroidota bacterium | reverse complement strand
TAACTCCTGTAGAGATCGGGGTTATAGATCTCGGCAATAAAAATGATCTCGGGATTAACTTGTTTGACTTGCGGGATTACCCAGTTCCAGAATTCCACCGGCACCATTTCGGCCATGTCGCACCGGAAGCCGTCTACTTTTTTTTCCGCCCAATAGGTTAGAATATCCTTCATTTTGATCCACGTATCGGGTATGGGCTCGAAGTGAGGCGTTCGCCCCCCCAGGAGGTCGACACCGTAGTTGAGTTTTACCGTTTCGTACCACTCGTTTACACCGGGTGTGGCGGTAAACTGATCGTTTCCGGTGACTTTGGCAGGTGTCTCTTCGTACTTACGGTCCTGGCCGAGCGCACTCATACCGCTGCCGGACTTTGGTGCCTTGAAGGTTTGGCCCGGCAAATAGTAGAAATTGTTACTTGCCTTGAAAGCGGCCGTCTTATCGTCGGTTTCACCGAGGTCTTTTATGCCTTGAGGTTTTGCGTCAGACTTGTAACCGCGAGCAACGTGGTTGGGCACGAAGTCAATGATCACTTTAAGCTGTTCGCGATGGGTGCGGTCAACCAACGCTTCGAACTCTTGCATACGCTTGGCGGCGTCCACGGCGAGATCGGGATTAATATCATAATAGTCCTTGATGGCGTACGGAGATCCAGCCCGCCCCTTCACCACATCGGCATCGTCAAGAGGGATTCCAAATGAAGTATAATCGGTAAGGGTGGCATGTTCAAGCACACCTGTGTACCAGATATGCGTTATGCCCAGCTCTTTGATAGCTTTCAGTGCACGCAGATCGATGTCGTTAAATTTCCCCACACCATTTTCCTGTATGGTACCATAAGGTTTATTAACACCGACCTTGTTGCCGAACAGGCGCGTCATCATTTGATAAATGACAACCTTTCCAGAGGGTTTCTTCATATCGGTCACAGTAGGGATTTTTTCCTTGGGTGTTGAACAGCCGATCAGTATAACAAAGCATGCTAGCGTCTTCCAAATTTTAGTCATAGGCCATGAATTTATAAAAGAAAAGGCAGCTTTTTAAGCTGCCCCTGTGAAAACGTTTGCGGTTTCAGTTTAAATGTCGCTTTATGATCTCCTTGACCTGACCAGTTGCACCACCAGTACAGCAACACAGATCATGAGCCCCAAAAATTCGCGTGACTCTTCAATATAGGGATGTTCCATTTTCATCACATCGTCAAACAACACACCTTTGTTTTCTTGTCTCATCCATTCTTGTACACCCGGCAGAAATACAATGCTGTAAGCCACGTAGAGCACCAAAAGCGACAGAAGAAATTTCTTCGAATAGTATCTGAACGCCGCCATGATACAAACCGCAGCCATGGCACCGTAAACTAAAATCCATACCACAGGATCAGGATCGTTCAATTGAAGAAAAGCGAAAACCAGGAACATCACGGCTAAAACAATATTCACAATCTTCATCATCATATGATCAGGGTAGTTTAAAAGTCTATGCGATACGCCAAAACGGGGATCAGCCCGAGTTGAAATTTAGTGACAATCTTCTGTTGTGTAAAATCGTAATAGTGATAGGCTTCGTTTTCCCGGCCCGTAAGGTTCTGAATATCTATAGCAAACGTACGGGTATACCCCGGTTTATTTTTCTTAAATGATAACCGCGCGTCCAGCCGCATGTAATCTTTAAGTTTTCGGTTGAACGGATCTGCCGTGTCGTACACAGTTTCGTAGGCGGCCTGCGATGCATTGACCAACACGTCAGATTCACGAAGTCCGCCCAGGTATAACAAGCGCAGGTTAACTCCCACGGTTCTCCCCTTTTCGGCGTTCTTCCATTCCTTTCCATACACGCCGTTCACGGTGTAGTTGCCATTGAACCTTGTGTTGCGTTTTATGCCATCGCCTGCCGTATATTTTGAATCGTAATAACTTGCTCCCGCTAAAAAATATTGATGACCAAAGAATAATTTTTCTAGAGTAACCTCGACGCCATAGTTCTCACCTTTTCCATCGTTGACCAGGTCTGCAGGTGCGATGTTCTCAACCAGATTTAAGACCGAGAATGTAGAACCTGGGTCGTTTTCGACAGGAACATCAAACAGACTTTGATAGAACATATTGCCACGAAGCTGAAGGTCGTTGGAGAGTGTCTGGCGATACGCCAGGTCAACATGGTGAGCTTTGGTAAAGCCCAGATCGTCATTGTTCTGAGCCAAATATACTTGAGGCGTTTGCAACTGGCTTACGAGACTGTAAGCGATATCGATCGCTGATAATGGTGCCGGTTTAACGGTGATCTGAATGCGGGGTTCAATTGAATTTGCGCTGCTGTAAGTGTAATTCAAATAACGGACACCGGCGTTGAAACTTACCGTCGAATTGATAACGGTATTCCAGTTCGCATAGGGTTGAAGCAAAACACCATCTGTGCTCCCGCCGAAACTTGTTTCATCGCGAAAGAGGCAGGCCAGACAACCGATGGCTTTCAACGCGTCAATGTCGTTGCGCAGGTAGTTGGTCATCGTGCCGATCTCCCACGAACTTTTGTTTCCGGCTTTTGCCGTATATTTAATGTTACCAGAGAGAATGGCATTGTCTTGTGCAAAATGGTCGAACAATAACCTATAATCGTTTACATCATTTTGCATCGATGCGTCTGCATTGCGGCTTTGATCGGAAGCAGAGTATGCCAAGCCTACGAAAATATTTCCGCGCGAAACCGGCGCGTTGTAGGTCATGCCAAAAGCATAAGTCTTGGATCTATATAAGATCTCATACCGGTCTTTATCTTCTTCCCATTCGGCGGAATCGCGCTCAAAATCATTCTTGCTGCTTCCCCACAATCCGAATATCGTGAAGTTGCCGCCATTTTTTTGATCAACATTCAGCCCGAATGAGAAATCCTGAAAACCAATCGCTTCACCACCGAAGTCAACACCCAATGCTGACAAAAGGCCCACCGTAGAGTACCGATAATTGGCCAGGAAAGAACTGGTATGTGCCCCGTTCAATGGACCTTCGGCGGCAATATCAAGTCCGATCAAACTGGCCTGGGCGGTATATTCCTTTTTTCCGGTATTACCCTGTCGCAAGTTCATATCCAGGATTCCCGACA
>JBMOKS010000466.1:0-7555 GCA_049324355.1 Bacteroidota bacterium | reverse complement strand
CGCCGGGAAAGCGCCACTGTAAAAATTGGTGCGATCGAGCATTTGCGCGCTGAGAATGTTTACGCCACCGCCGTTGACTGCGGGCTTATCGCTAAAGGTTCCTGCGTTGGCGAGGTGATTGGGGTTAACGATGTCCAATCCATTAAGTCTCCACAACAACCCATTTGGTGAATTACCTCGCACGACGATGGAGTTGTTTTGATCGTTTGCAGCAACGACCGCCGGAAATGCTGTAGCAACTCTGACGGGGTCGAAAAAGTTGGCGGGAATCCTCAAAGCTTTTTCGATGGACAATGAACGGAGGCCCGGAACCTCGTCTGCCGCGGGAGAACTTTCTATTTGCACTTCGCCCAGCATCGTTGCAGAGGGCATCATGCTGATATTTACCACCGTCTCGCGGCCGGCGTTCACCACCACTTCAAATTCTTGCGTCTCAAATCCAGTAAAAGACACTGCAAGTTTATAGCGCCCGACCGGAACTTGCCTGGAAAATACTCCGCGCTCATCGGTTTGTAGGTTGTGTTCGGTTGTCCCTGTGAGTCTGATATTGGCTCCGGCAAGGGGAGCAAAAAATTTATCGGTTACCTTTCCCCTGATCGATTGCGAAAGCTCCTGTGCCTGAACCGTTATGATGAACATGCTGCTGGCAGACAAGAGTATCAGGAGTAAAGTCTTTTTCGTCATTCGTGTTTCTTGGTTCTTAAAAATAAGAATGTCGGGTGAATTACCCGACATTCGTTGAATAAAACCTGTGTGTAAACTAAAGAATGGTTTTCAAATTTTTGGCGCTCGCTCCCACGCTATCCATCGGGTCGCCCGGATAAGTTTCCTGTTCTACATAAAAGTGTTTTAAACCGCTGATTTTTGCCTGCGCAAAAATAGACTTGAAGTCAATCGAGCCAGTGCCCACATCGGCATTGCGATCGCGATCTGATTTGTGCATATCTTTCACGTGCCACTGCTCAAAACGACCGGGGTATTTTTTGAAATATGTAAGCGGATCGTAACCTGCGCGAACAATCCAATAGATATCCATTTCCATTCCAACTTTCTTATTGTCAAGTGCTGCCAGCATCATATCGTAAGGGATCTGACCACCCAATTTATCAAACTCGAAGGCATGATTGTGATACTGCAGGCGGATGCCATGCTTATTGCAGATTTCGCCGGCCTTGTTCAAGATATCGCAGACGCGTTTGTAATCGTCGATAGATCTTCTCTCGCTTTCAACCAGGTAAGGCATCACCATAAATTCCTGGCCGATGGCTTTGGCATCTGTAACGCACTTTTCCCACCCGTCGCCACGCACCAGATCTAAACCATAATGACCGCTCGTGACTTTCATTCCAAGGTCTCGGGTGAACTTTGCGAATTCGGAGAAATCCATTCCAAAGATCTTGCCGTCATTGTAGGCGAAGGTTTCCAGTTCCTTATAGCCATAGCCAGCTACCTTCTGAAGAACACCTTTTGGATCTTTAAAAATTGAATCGCGCAATGTGTACAATTGCAAACCCAGTGCATATTTTTTTGGCTTAGTCGCGTGCAGCAGCGATGGCGATGCCAGCACACCTACGGTCGCCAACGCGGATCTTTGTAGGAACGCTCTTCTTTTCATAGTGTAATCGTTTTTGGTATTCTATTTATTTTCAAGTTTTGCGCCACCGAAATAGAACAGGTTTTTATCTCCCGCAGTTTCGTTGGTAAAGACCAGGTATAGATCATGATTTCCTTCCACGGGCTCCAATGTTGTTGGCACCGAAGAAATACCCGGATTGGAAAGTTTTGCTTTTCCGATGAGTTTTCCGTCAGGTTGATCGAGCCGCATTTCTATTTCGCCCCCTATCGTTTGGGCCGGATCGATGAAACCCGATAATATGGCTCTCTTGATACCGGAAAGATCGATGTCTTTGTACACGGCATAAGAATTATGTTTTACGTTCTCCAATCCAACTTGATTTTCGTAACGAATTACGCGCGCAACTTTCAACTCGCTGGCCTGGTCCGGCTTCAGTTGTGCGCTTCGTAGCACGAGCGTTTCAGAGACAGGAATGGAAGGCAGGTTATTCACACGTTTATCGTAATAGGTGACTGTCAGCAGGTAGGCGCCGTCGGTTTCATTTCCGGGGATCACAGTTCCCGTCAGTGGCAACTTCTTCACTTCAGCTCTTTGTTCACCGAGGGAGAGAATATAGTCGATCATTTTTTTGGCGTCGTCAACGCTGATCTGCGGATGTGCTGCCATCTCGGTAGTGCCCCACACGCCCGCACCTCCCTTGATAACTTTGGCGGCAAGCTCATCTCTCGCACCTTCTTTTGTTTTGTATCGGTTGGCGACATCCAGATAACTGGGGCCGGCCGATTTTTGATCGATCAGGTGACATGACTTGCAATCGCTCTTATCCATCAATGCTTTGCCGGGTAGTTCCAGCGAAGGTTTTTGATGTCCTTGGGCGATGCCTGTCATATCGAAACCCTTCAGGTAGTTGAAGGTAACGGTGACATCTTCGTCTTTGATCTTACCATCTTTAGTGGTACCGTCTTCGATATCGTTCACCTCAACGGCATATTGAACAGGCGCGCCAGCGAAGAAGAATGTTTTATTACCCCTGGTGATCATCGCTTTTGCCGTAGGTGGCGCATTTCCGGCGATGATCTGAAGTTTTGCTGATGTTGAAGCTCCTTTTTCGTCGGTGACTTTAAATTCGGGACTATACACACCGGGTTTATCGAATGTGAACGTAAAATTTCCGTCTTCCGAAGTTTGTGTTTTACCATCAATTACAAGCTCATATTTTAACTTGTCGCCGTCGGGGTCGTTGGTTCCTTTTGTATTGAATGTCACGGCCAGTGGCAATGCGCCCGAAAGCTTATCGGCGGCGAGGGTGGCTACCGGCGGCCGATTTCCACCGTTAAAGTCGATGCGCACCAATCGTGCATCGAGATTCTGTTTGAACCACTGCGTCCCGTATTCCAGCAGATACAACTTGCCATCCGGTCCGAACGACATATCGATGATGTTGTTGAACTTCGTGTTCTCCATAAATGGCTCAATATCTTTGATGTCGCCGCTTTCATTCATCGTTACTAAAAACATCCAGTTTCTCATCCAATCGTAAATGATCAGCTTGCCATCGAAATAATCGGGAAACGCCGCAGGGGCGTTTTTAAAATTATCACTATAGTAAACGGGGCCAGCCATGGCGTTGCGCGATCCGGTCTTCACCATGGGGAATTCTTCTGATTCGCCGTAGGGATAAAAAATGAATGCCGGCGCTACCGGAGGAAGCTCCCGCTTGCCTGTATTGTTTGGTGATTCGTTTATCGGTCTGGCAGGGTCCCAGAACGGGCCTGCCTTCTTCGCCGTAAAATCATACTTGGCGTATGCATAGTTGTTTCCGACAAAATAGGGCCATCCGAAAAATCCCGCCTTTCGAGCCTGGTTCACTTCGTCATATCCACGCGGGCCACGCAATGAGTCGCTTTCTCCGGCGTCAGGCCCAACTTCACCCCAATACAAAAAGCCTGTGCGTTCGTCAAGCGATATACGGTAAGGATTTCGCGTACCCATGACATAGATCTCCGGTCGTGTGTTGGGCTCTCCTTTCGGAAACAGGTTGCCTTCCGGTATCGTGTAGGTTCCATCGGGCTCAGGATGTATTCTCAATATCTTACCTCTGAGGTCGTTGGTATTCGAAGATGATTTTTGCGCATCGAATGGTGCCCTTCCAGGGCGTTCGTCTGAGGGGCTGTATCCATCGGATTCGAAGGGACTGGTGTTATCGCCGGTGGAAATGAATAAATTTCCTTTTTGGTCAAATAGCAGCGATCCTCCGGTGTGACAGCACTGATCACGCTGGGTTACCACTTCGATAAGTATCTTCTCGGAAGTCTGATCGATTTTATCATCCTTAAGTTCGAAACGCGACACTACATTGGCTGTTCTCTCGGGGTGCGCATAGAAAATATAGATCCAATGGTTGTCAATGAATTTCGGATCTGCTGCGATACCGATCACACCATCTTCGAATTTAGTTCCTACAGCAAAACTATTGATGACCTTTACCTTGCCATCAACAGGGGAATAAAGTTTGATGTCGCCCTTGCGTTCGGTGAAAATGATCCTGCCGTCGGGTAACACAGCCATTTCTGTAGGTTCGTTCAGGTTGAAATCCAATACAGTTTTTGTGAACCGGTTCTCTTCGGGCACACGTTTCGATTTTACTTTGTCGTAATCAAGTTTGGCGTCGCCGATCGCATACTGGATTCCTTTTAACAAATGAGCTAAAAACAGGGGTTCGGAATAAGATTCTTTGGTGTGGCCCAGACCTGTATAGAATGAGCGGCCTCCCTCATACTCGTGATACCATGCGATGGGGTGATTCTCTCCATTCTCGCCACCCTTGTAAGAAGTCTCATCGAGGTTGACCAACACGTTGATCTTGTTAGAGATCTTCTTAAAGTTGTACAATTCGTCAGTGCGTTTCCACTCTTCCGGAAGGCTGGCCACCAATGGCGAAGTAGAAACTTTTTTAAATCTGGCTTCCTGAATCTCCGGGTGACTGCGAAAGTATGCACCTACCAGTTCTCCATACCATGGCCAGCCGTATTCGGTGTCGGCCGCAGCGTGAATTCCAACAAAGCCGCCACCAGCCTCAAAGAAACGTTTGAAATCGCCCTGTTGAACGGGGTCGAGCACGTCGAGGGTGGTATTCAGGAAAATAACAGTTTTGTAGTTTTTGAGGTTATCTTCGTTGAAATGGGCGGCATTCTCGGTGGTATCGACATCGAAGTTGTTTTTTTTGCCGAGGTCTATGATGGCTTGCTTGCCCGTTTCGATGGATTCGTGACGATATCCTTTCGTTTTGGAGAAGACTAGAACCTTGTCTTTTTGCCTGGTGCACGAAAGGGCCAGGCAACAGAGAACGATTATCGCTATTCTTGATTTCATAGGTCGGGAGCTAGATTCTGGATACTCGATATTGGATGCTGGATGCCGGATTAGATGTTTGATTTTATCAAGAATCTAGTATCCAGCATCCGGACCTAGTCATTTCAACATCTTGATTTTTATATTTCTGAACCACACTTTATCGCCGTGGTCCTGTAAGCACAAGTGCCCGCGGGTGGCTTTGCCGAAGTCGGGCCATTGTTTGAATTTGCTACCGGCCACAAGGGCATCCCACTCTGGTGTATGCATAGTGAATTCGACTATTCTTGTTCCATTCAGCCAAAACTCATAGTGTGCTTTATTGGATACAATTTTAACCTGGTTCCACTGCCCTGCGGGCTTCACCGTTTCCTTGCTGCATCTGATAAGATCATACAAATCTCCCGCGCGGTGTTTGTCGATCTTTGCGTCGGGGTGACAATCGTTGTCCAATACTTGCATCTCGGGTCCAGTGAGGTACGGAGCGCGATACTTTGGATCTTCTACAACGTTGAACATGATGCCGCTGTTACCACAGGAATCGATCTTCCAATCAAGCACCAGTTCGAAGTTTTCGTATTCTTCATGGGTCACGATATCGCCACGTTCTTCCCGGTCAGTGACAGAATTATCGAAGAACAATGCACCTTGATCAACTTTCCATGCAGAACCAATCTCATTGCTGTTGAATTTTCTCCAGCCGGTAGTGGTCTTGCCGTCGAAGAGTAGTTTCCAACCGTCTTTTTTTTCTTTTTTTGTGAGCGTATTCTGGGCAGCGCCGTCGTAAGTGATCATGATCATAAACAACAAGGCGAGTAAAGTATAAAATTTCATATTGTATCGATAAGTTTAGGTGTCTGTTGTTAGACCTTAGTCTTTCGGTTTTTCACCGTCCAACGACAACACATACATCGCCATTTTTTCAGCATCGGCTTGCGAAATGTCAGGGTGCGCTGTCATAGGAATTTCGCCCCACACCCCAGCACCACCGGCAATGATCTTCCCTGCCAGCAATCCGACGTTGGCATTGGTGAAATCGTATTTTTTAGCCACATCGGTGTGAGAGGGACCAATGACCTTATTGGTGGCATGATGACAGGTTTTACAATCACTGGCATCGACCAATACCTGGCCTTGCTTGATCAGATCATCGGAAGATTCTTTACTGGGTTCGGCTGTTTCATAATCATCGTATCCATCTTCAGTCTTGGTTTCTTCTTTCTTTCCACCACAGGATGTCATGGTCCAGGTAGCGATACCCAGCAACGCGATCAGTACAAATAGTTTTTTCATTTTTTGAATTTGAGATTAAATTAGTCCTAACACTTTTTTATTGAATTTCTGGTCTTTTCCGGAGGCTGCAAAATCATCGAACGCTCTTTCCGTTACGCGAATGATGTGATCTTTAATGAAGGGGGCTCCTTCTGCCGCGCCTTGCTCGGGATGCTTCATGCAACACTCCCACTCCAACACCGCCCAACCTTCGTAGCCATACTGGGTAAGTTTAGAAAAAATAGATCCAAAGTCCACCTGCCCGTCGCCCAGGGAGCGGAATCGGCCCGGCCTATTGATCCAATCCTGGTAGCCTCCATATACGCCGGACTTTCCAGTGGGATTAAACTCGGCATCTTTCACATGAAACATCTTGATAAACGAATGATAAAAATCGATGTATTGAATATAGTCCAATTGCTGCAATACAAAATGACTGGGATCGTAAAGGATGTTGCAACGGGCATGTTTGCCAGTGGCTTCCCAAAAACGTTCGAAAGTAATGCCATCGTGCAGGTCTTCTCCCGGATGGATCTCGTAACATAAGTCCACACCGGCTTTGTCGAACGCATTAAGGATCGGCAGCCAGCGTTTTGCCAGTTCTTTAAAACCATCTTCTACTAACCCCGCGGGACGTTGCGGCCAGGGATAAACCGTGTGCCACATCAACGCGCCAGAAAAAGTAACGTGAGCGTTCAGGCCTAGATTCTTGCTGGCCTTGGCCGCGTTCTTCAATTGATCTACCGCCCATGCTGTTCTTTCTTTCGAATTACCTTTAACTGCTTTGGGTGCAAACCCATCGAACAATTCATTGTACGCCGGATGCACGGCAACGAGTTGACCTTGAAGATGTGTGGACAACTCAGACACTTGAACTCCGCACGCCTCGATGGTTCCCTTCCACTCGTCGCAGTAGTCTTTGCTTTCGGCAGCTTTCTGTAAGTCTATACAACGCTTGTCCCATGTAGGAATCTGCACGCCCACGTAGCCGAGAGATGCAGCCCACTTGCAAATGGTTTTGATGTTGTCAAATGGCGCTTGATCGCTCATAAATTGCGCCAGAAATATTGCAGGTCCTTTTATGGTGTTCATTTTTTTCTTGTTCTTATTAGGCATTGGTCATTAGGCAATAGTCATTAGGCATTAGGCAATAGGCATTAGGCATTAGGCAATAGGCATTAGTCATTAGTCATTGGTCATTGGTCATTGGTCAATGGTTATCGATGTAAGTTATTTGGACCATAGCTATTCTATATTGCTATCTCGTCTCCTAAACTATCGGTGTTTGACGGGTTATGCATTTGGGGTATTTAGGCATTGGGCATTGGGCATTGGGCATTAGGCATTGGGTATTAG
>JBMOKS010000465.1:9188-10665 GCA_049324355.1 Bacteroidota bacterium | reverse complement strand
TTGTTATCAACGCGCTGAAACCCTATATGGATGTTTTTATCATCGGCGACGTGACATACGGAAAAAATGTAGGCTCCATTTCGTTATATGAAGAGAATGACCCCAACAACACATGGGGCATGCAACCTATCGTAGTGAAAGTTTACAATAGCCTTGATCAATCCGACTACGGTACGGGCTTTACGCCCAATGTCCTGGATGAAGACAATAGCCTTTATTTGTATCCGCTGGGTGACGACCGCGAGGCATTACTCCGCAAAGCTATCGACCAGATCACCGGTGTAGCTTCTTCAGGCAGGATCAGAACGCGGGAGGAAATCAAAGAGATTATCGGTCATTCGCTGGATCAAAAACGAAGTAGCTTCAGACTCATCATCGATACAAATATTCCCGAGGCTTTGAAATACGAGTCATCGCAATAGCGTTAGTTATACATTCAATTTAGTTTCCAAAAAGGCAGCACCTGGGTTTCAGGGCTGTCTTTTTTTGTTTCGACCCATAACCTTTTACCAATAGCCAGGGAACATGAATGTTTTGCTACAATTCTACCTGCTTTTGCTTCATAATTACCAACCCACAGCCGGGGAGTGGAGGTAGTTTTGGAAAAAAAACATTTATGATGAAAGACCCAATCTATTTCAAGAGATCGCTGGCGTTAGTATTGCGCTCAGCCATGATCGTTGTTGCCGTGTTGATAACAGCGTCGTGCAGCTTAAATCCAGGCGTGGAAGAAATCCGTGCCACTAAGGTTCCTTCAGCAGGCGAATCGCCGTCGTTGGCTGGCGGAGGAGGTCCCGGAGTTTCTTTTCCAATTTCATTTCACCGCGTAGACCTTTTTGTTGATGGTTCTGCGAGCACTACGGGCACCATCACTGTGCAGATCCGCAATGCCGACGGCAGCGTAGTGATCGGCTCCACAACAGTACCTGCGAGCAGCCTCAACTTAACGGCCTGGGCCCGGAATACATTTCTGTTTTCGCCTGCGCTTACGCTGAATTCCGGTGAAAAATATCGCATTTATGTTACGCGGTCCAATCCCCACAATGGCTCAGATCATTTGACCTGGAGATTCAACACGGCTAATGCTTACGCGCCAGGTGGCTGTAGTGTAAACCCAGGATGGGCTGGAGATTTTGGCTTTGCCACCTATAGCAATGGCTACCTCGACCAACGGAATTTGACAGTTAACTATGGCTTTGGTTTGTCACCCACCTATTTCAGGTGGCAGGAATTTGTGCCACAATACATTTGGGTGATCGGATAAAACTTATTCAGGCGGGTTGGCGAAAACGGCATGTTGCTTCTCTTTGAAGAAACTATGCCGTTTTAACTTTTTGTGTGCCAGGGTTTCGGGTATGAAAAAATTTATGGAACTCAAAATATCAAATCTAATCCTGCTTGTGTAGGGGTCTGATGTTTGTGTAACACATCACCCCCATACAAAAGCTGGATCTCTCTTTTATTAAATTATTTACTT
>JBMOKS010000465.1:0-9178 GCA_049324355.1 Bacteroidota bacterium | reverse complement strand
AATATTGCGGCCGATGGTAACGAGCTGGCCGCGATGGTAGGTACTGTGATTCAGGCAGTGGTGAATGAATTCGAAACGGGCTTTGGTGCCTTCAACCCACTTTGTTGAAAAGTGACAATCTTCCAGCAGAACGTCGTCATTGAGGGTGTTGACATATTCAGTAAATTCACCTGACTGTTCAACGATACCCGTGAGTACTTCCTCCAGAGTGCCATGGAAGCCCTCCAGGCGGAAGGAGGGAGGAATGGGGCGTTCGCTCACCACAGCAAGCCAGAATCGCTGGCAATCCCATATGTGCACCAGTGTTTCTCTCAGGCTTGGAAAACTGGACGGTACTATTTTATCAAAGACATCAGTTGGTTTTGTTCTCAGCCAATCGACGATCGCCTTGTTGGCCCACTGGTTGTAGGCTGCGTAGTCTTTGATGAGCGTAGCTAGAGTTGCCTGCGATTTGGAGGGAATTGTTTGTACCATATTTAGTTGTTTTTGATGAGGATATAAAGTAACAACACGTGAGTGACAGCCCTATGTCATGTCAAAATGGGGGATGAAAATAATTTCAAAAAAATCGATAAAATCTTCTGCATGGCAGCTGAAAATAACATGTGTTTCATCGCACACACAATTTTGCTGCGGAGAAGGGGTGGCGGGTGTAAAGGAAGTAGTTAAGGAACTGGTGTGATTGGGTAGATCCTCAGGTTGACCATGACGTTGCTGGAGAAAAAATTTCAAACGATTGAAATACATCAATTCTTCAGAAGCGAGAAAATAAAAAAGCGGTAAACTAATCCGTCTGATCGTCTTTACCGCCTATCCCTAAACCTAAACCCCTCATTACGAGTGAAGCTTAGCAGTGCAAATATATTAATGCATCGGTACTGTCATACTTTGCTATTTGTATAAGAGCGCAGATAACTTGATGAAAGGACAAAGACCAGGATATTGCGTCGTGAAAAGCCGTTGGGTTGTCGAGCTTCTCTTTCCGGAGGAAAGCGAACGTGCAAACGAGACAGATTTGTCTATGAAACTTTGGGCGTAGCCTTATTTGGTCTCAGCTCAAAAAACATTTCTCCTGGTCTTGCAGAAAATTTGCCTGTCACCATCGGCCTGATTGAGGGATGTCAGGTGGATGCACATACCATTTAACGTACCATGGAAGTAGGAGAATTTTTTTGCCGGTTGATGTCTTCAAAACTTTTTAGCCGCGGAATGGTTTTGAAACGATCACCCGATTGCCGCTTTTTAATGTTCTTGCTCATCCTTCGGCCCTGATTTTTCGATAAAAATGATCACGGAAAGTATTTGATCGGAGGGATGGGTTGAAAAAAAATACCATTTTTTTGGTTAACCAATTGCATCCCCTAATCATCTTTTTTTTTAAAGACCACCGTCGCCAAATAGGATACGGCATCATAACAAACTTACTGACGTATTTGTAAACATTTGAATCAGGTTAGAGTTCGCGAATCGCGCTTAACTCGATTAGAATGGTTTTAAAGGGTCTTGCCCATGGGCAGGACCCTTTTAAGAAACGGGAACTTACGATTGGCCTAAATGCAAGGTCATTTGAACATTTAGGGCCAGTGTCACCCTGGTGCGTCCTGGTATTCCGAAAAAATCCTCCAATCCAAAAAAAAAATCCTTATCGATTATGGAATGACTCTCAGGTGTGCATCCTGAGTGTATAAAACCTAAATCATCATCAATATGAAAACGAAAGCTTTGATCTTACGCCATTGGGAAGATGTGGTCTTTGAGAATCGAAACAAAGCCTACGGAGCCTACTCGCTGCGCCGTACGTATTCTGAGAAAATAATCGCGGGATTGTTTATCAGCACGGGTTTTGTCACGGCCTTGCTTATCCTGCCCAAGATCATTTCAATGTTCACCGGTGCGGAAGTGCCAATAATTCCAACAATACCAAACATGAAAGGCGACATAAAACTGTTTGATGTTCGTGATTTACCCAGACGTCAACAGCCGCCAGAGCGCACGGCACAACCCAGAGTACAAAACCGGGATGTTCCACCACGGGTAGTTCGCGATGAAATTGCAGAGGCTCCGGTGATCGATACGCCGGTAGAACCCGTTGTTGGAATCGAAGGAGACGGGACCGGCACTGTGGCTCCAATTGAAGGCGAAGGGAGCACCGGAACAATAACGGAAACACAGGTCATTCCAATGGAAAGGATTGTTTTGTCCGCTCAAGTTATGCCTGTATATGACGGAGGGATGGAGGGAATGATGCGTTACATCACCAAAAAGTTAAAATATCCTGCCAGTGCGCGACGCCAGGAAATAGAGGGGATTGTGTACGTGAGCTTCGTTGTGAACGGCGACGGTTCAGTAAGTAATGTTGAGGTCATCAAAGGTATCCACGCGGATTGTGACAAAGAAGCGATGAGGGTGATCGCCTCTATGCCAGGATGGACCGGCGGAAAACAAGGCGGCTATCCAGTGGGCGTGAAAATGGTGCTGCCGATCAAGTTCAGGCTAAATATCTAGTATTGCAGATTAGATGTTAAATCAAAAGAACTTCGAAATCTTGCCTGCATACAGGTTCCACATTCGGTTTTCCTCGTTCGATATTCAGAAGTCTAACCAGGAACGGATGAACAAAGAATTTCGAAGTTCTTTCATTGGTTATGTGACCAGGCCTTATCGTCTTCCCCACACCACAACCACAGCTTTCTTCCGCGCCAGATTTTTGGTGTCGTACCAGAACTCAATTTTTTCAATTAGCCTTTTATTACCTGCCAGATCGATCACGCGACTTTCGCTGCCTTGGGCAAAATTATGTCGAAGCTCTACTTCTTGCTGTCCGCCGTTTTCGAAATGCACGACACACTTGTGCATGTTCAGCGCACCGCGGTTAACTTCGATCTTAATGGCCGTAAAAAAACCATCGCGGAAGGTTACGGGAATGACGTCGCGGTCAAGGCCGTAGTTAACCGGTCGTGTTCCTAATCTGGTCCACTCTTTTTGCACGGTAAAAGCCGAAGCGAGACAAAGTACGATCAGGAAAACTGCGATCTTGTAGACTATGTTTTTCATATGATAGGGATTTAGGTTTCTCAAAATTAATGCTGGGCTTTCGTCTTTGGCTGTCGAAGAAATCTTGAAACCACCATCACGTATCTATGCTTTTCTTCGACGAAGGGAAAATGTCCGCTTTGGGTAAAAGTTGCCAGTTGTACCTGTGGTAATGACTCCTTTAGCCGTACAATGGATTTCGGCGGGATGACGTCAGCTTCGCCATGAATTACTAAAACCGGAAAGTTGAATGCTTTCAGTTCGTCATACAGGTCTGCGCCCAAAGCTGGATCTTTCATCAGCGCCGTAAACAAGGTCTGATTGGCTTCACTAAAATTAGGCGGCAGGTTCAAATTTATGCGCGTCACGTTTTCGTTGTTGTATGCCGACGCCTTAAACCCGATTTGAAAAAGTCGCTCGTATTTTTTTACATCCAGTGCGCCGGCCGCGGTGAGCTGTGCCCTTTCAACACTGTCCTCTTTTGAAGTTTTTTGTTTGATTAGTTGCGCAGCTTCATGATCGTATTCTCGGCTCAACATCGCCGGATTGCTCAGAATCATTTTACTGACATTTTCCGGATATACCATTCCGTAACGTACGGCTAAAACGGCTCCCCACGAGTGGGCCAAGATATTGAGCTTATCGGCTTTTAGAATTTTACGGATGGCTTCAATATCATCTGTAAAAAATTTCATAGAAATGGAATCCACCGAAGGAATGGCAGATTGACCGCTGGCACGCTGATCGAAATACACGACCGTAAAATCCTTTTCCAGATCGTCGAGATAGGGTCTGAAGTAGGAGTGGTTCAAGCCCGGGCCACCGTGCAGCACCAGCACGTGATCGCCATGGCCTTTGATCCTGAGAAAAAGATTGGCACCGTTGATCTTTTGGATTCCTGCAAAGTCTTTGGGCTGACCAAAACATGTAGTCACGAGGACGATAAAGAGTCCGGCGAGGCGCATGGATCAGTAGTAGCTTCGTTTTTTATCTCTGCGCAGTGCAGCGCCTGTCATGGCTGCAAATCCGCCGACGAGTCCGCCGATGACGGCGGTCACAATCAAAAGTAAAGGTGTGTTGATCATAAAGATATTGGCCACTCTTTCGGTGAGTGGCGCAGCTGCGACCGACGATAGTTGTAGCGCCGGAACAAGCCACAACAAACCCACACCTACGAAGCCTGCGACAAAGTTAAACTGTGTTTTGAGCGAGTATCCCGCTGAAAACGCAGCCAGTGCAACACACCACCACGGCATGAACATTTCAAGAACAAAACCCAGAACAATAACAATCAATATTTGCGACAGTAATCTCATTTTGAAGGGGGATTTAGCGTTAAAGTATGAAGGGCGCGGTTGCCGGCGTTTTCGGGTTTAGGTACAAACAACATGGGAAAATATTGGCCTTTTGTCCAGCGATCAAGCATGTCGCTGTAGTGTATGCTGCCTGGATTTCCCGATTGTCCGCCCGGATAAGTTGCCCAGGTTTTGATACCCGTTTTTTCGAGGCTCACCACCATGCGCCACGATGGACCGTGTGTGCGCGAATGGGCGTTCACGATATCGTGATTGCCGCCAGTGCGTACGGGTATGGATAACGCTCTCATGGGAGGTAACAAGTGTCCGATAAACGACCCCTTGTAGTCAGCCCACTCAGGGTCGGCCCCTGAGCGAGCGCTGCGCCATTTTTCGACATCTTCAACACCAAGCGTAAAGGCTTTTCGGATCACGTCGCCAGCGGTTTCTTTTTCCTGTGTGCGCTGGATATCAAAAAAGTTAAGATCGCTTTTTTCTTTCAGCAACTTAATAGTGTTGTACGTCGTAGGTCTCCAGAGCGAAATATTTTCTTTTTCCATTTCATCCCACAGCAGGGGCATCAGGGCATCCCACCAGGCTTCATAATAGGAAGCTCCCTCTGATGATGCATGGTTGTAATAATCCCACGATTTAAGAATGTCATAAGCTCGTTTTTCCGGACCAGCGAGTCCTGTTGAATCTAATTGATTGAGGAAGTACGGTAAGCTTTCAGCGGCCTTCAGGTTATAGTTGTCGTTTTGGAGTTTCATCAGATCGGATATCCGGATATTGGACGACGCGTTCAAGACCTGGTTGATCCGGCGATTGCGGTATGCTTCATAGTGTGTTGCCGTGATATAGTAGGGATAACTGGCATCGGCGGGATATTGATTGGCGGAGCTTACAAATCCTCTTTCGGGATTTTTGCACATCACGTTTTGGTCGTTGGGTATGAACGCCTGCCATCCCTGGTTACTTTTGCTGCCGTCGAGTACGAATTTTCCTTCTTGTGATCGGCGCACCGGATAGCGACCCTGTACCCGCATGGCAATGTCGCCTGACACGGAGGCGAAGACGAAATTTTGTGCCGGTGATGCAAAGTGGTTCAACGCGTCCATGTAGTCGGCGTGATTTTTTGCACGGTTCAATTTATACAAGGCCATGACCTCTTGTGATTCGTCGTGGGCAACCCAGCGGAAGGCGTAGTCGCGTTGATTGTTTTCGGCCTGGAAATTTTTGTCGTAGGTAACCGGTCCCCAGTTGGTGTAGATCACGGTGTCGTAAAAATTCGGACGACCTTTGACTTTAAATTCTTCCACTACTTTTTTCGTGTTTACCCATCTATCATCGAGTCTGTATTTATCTCTCTGACCATCTTCGTAGGTGATCTTGAACCAATCCACCACATCACGTTGGGCGTTGGTCATGGCCCAGGCAATGGAGTCGTTGAAGCCTATGATCACACCTGGCGCACCGGGCAAAGAAACGCCCATGGTATTCACACCGGGGGCGTGTAGTTGTATGGCGTACCAGATCGACGGAAGACTCAGCGTGAGGTGCGGATCGCTGCAAAGCATGGGTGAACCCGTGACTGTTTTAGATCCGTTGACGGCCCAATTGTTACTTCCCGTTGTGGGATCGGGTCCCGGCATTTTTTTGACGGCAATAAGTTCTTCTGGTATCGCCAGCGGAATTGTATCGAGTTTGATAGGATCGAACTTCCAGCCTCCCGGATTATGGACTATCGGGTCTCCCACATTTTCCTGGTCGGGATACAATAGGTCTACGACATCTTTGCCAAACAGCTTCAGGGCATTGGTCATTTCAATGTCTTTGTCTGAGATATTCAGCGTTTGCGCCATACTCTTCAGCAAGAGTGCACACTTGATAGGTTGCCAGGGCTCGGGTTTGTAGTCGAGTAACTTGTATTCAAAGGGAAGTTCATCATAGTGAAGGGTATTGATATAGTGATTAATACCATCGGTGTAGGCCTGCACGATGTTGCGGATAAGCGTGTCGTTTTCCATATAAGTCACAGCTTTCTGAGCACCGTACGCAAGTCCAAGTCTTCGTTGGGAGCGATCGTAGTTCAGTATAGCATCGCTGGAGATGATCTCAGACACACGTCCGGCTGCTGCGTGGGTTTGAAATTCCATCTGCCAAAGTCGATGCATGGCTGTTACATATCCCTGGGCGAGATAAAGATCGTGATCGTTGGAAGCGTAAATATGTGGGATCATCAAACTGTCGAAAACAATCTGAACCGGGGAATGAAGTCCCGGGATTTCAAGTTGTTGGGGAATTTTTTCATCTTTTATCTCGATATTTTCCCAGAAACCATGATAGGGATCGAGGAATTTTCCGAGCGGAGGTATGGGGGTGTTGTTGATAACCCAGCTATTATCAAGCAAATAGACCAAAGCCAGCGTGATTATCAGGGACAACAAGAACTTGGGAACTTTCATGCATCACTTAAGTTTAGGTTAATAAAGTAAAAAGCTTTTCCTAATTTTCGGACGTTTACAGGACAAAAATTTTATTTACACAATTGAAACTCATTTTGTCGAAGTACACCAAAGACCTGGTAAAAAAAGCGTCCCTTATCAAAGCCGTTTTCTTTGACGTAGACGGCGTCCTGACCGATGGTGGTATTATTTACGACGATGCCGGAAGGGAGATCAAAAAATTTAACGTTAAAGATGGCCAGATCATTGCCCACCTTAAACGGGCTGGAATTCTGACCGGCGCCATTTCCGGCAGGGAGTCGTCCGCCGTCAGCCGCCGATGCGCGGAATTGCGTGTAGATTTTTGCCACCAGGCCATCATGGACAAGGCCTCGGTCTTCGAAAAGCTGACCAAGCACTATAAACTAAAAAAGAAGGAAGTCGCGTTCATCGGCGACGACATCAACGACATTCAGGTGTTCAAGCTGGCCGGCCTCAGCGCCTGTCCGGCCGATGCGCTGGATTACATCAAGCCCTTTGTCGATATGGTGACCACTGCCAAAGGCGGCGGAGGCGTGTTGCGGGAAGTATCTGACTTGGTGTTGGCTTCGCAGGGACATATGGAGAAGATTTTTGAGTGAGATTCAAAGGCCTCATTCATATCGAAGTCCGTGTTTTAGCGAAAGTTGTCAACTGGGTCAGGCTTCAAGCTTCAGGCTACAAGTTTCAAGCAAAGACATTAGACCAAAAAGGCTTGCAGCCTGAAGATTGTAGCTTGCAGCCTGATTTAGAGTCGACGAATTTTATAACTTAGAAAAGTATCATAGGTACCAAATGGAAAAATTCAGCAACAAAGTCACGATCGCAGATAAGATTACATTAGGTGGAGATAAGCTCGTTTTATTCGCGGGTCCATGTGCGGCCGAGAGCTATGACATCTGTATGGAAACCGGAACCAAAGTGAAATCACTTTGTCAACAACTCGGCATCGACTACATTTTTAAATCTTCATTCGATAAGGCCAACAGGACCTCGGCCGGTTCATATCGCGGGCCGTCGGTGAAAGATGGCCTCCAGATATTGGAACGTGTGAAAAAAGATCTCGGTGTGCCGATCGTTACTGATGTTCACGAATCACACCAATGTGCTGAAGTAGCTCAGGTTGCCGACGTATTGCAGATTCCTGCCTTTCTTTGCCGGCAAACCGACCTGTTGAAAGCGGCAGCAAGAACTGGCAAGGCGGTTAAAGTTAAAAAAGGTCAGTTCATGGCACCGGAAGATATGAAATATGCGCTGGACAAGGTGAGAGAAGAAGGTAATAACAACGTGTTCTTAACTGAGCGTGGTGCAAGTTTCGGTTATCATACGCTGGTGGTAGACATGCGGTCGCTGCCCATCATGCGCCAGTACGCGCCAGTGATATTTGACGTCACGCATTCTGTGCAACAACCCGGCGGTAAAGGAGGTTCTTCCGGTGGGCAGCGTGAATTTGCTCCATTTCTGGCACGGGCCGCAGCGGCGGTTGGAGTAGATGGTTTTTTCATCGAAACGCATCCCAATCCTGACAAGGCTCTGAGTGATGGCCCCAACATGATACCACTCCACCAAATGGAGGAATTCCTGAAAATGATCCAGAAATACTGGGAAATCAGCCGAATCTAATAAGGTTTAACGTGCAAAGACGCTGAAATAATGGCATTGAGCATCTGTCAATGTCTGTCAATAGCCACTGGCCATTGGTACTAAACTGGAATCAGCAATGCAGAAATTAGGCCTTTTGGCAAATACCCAAAAAGCCCTCCGTGTTTAACTTTTCACTTTTCTACTTTCAGCTTTCCACTTTCAGCTTTCTACTTTTTACTTTGGGCTTTTTACTTTCAGCTTTTTACTTTTTACTTTCAGCTTTTTACTTCAGCCTCCAGCTTCCTCCCCGCAATCGTTGGAAATTGGGTTGCCATGCTATTGTTTATCAAAACGTTGCACATTGAACAATTCAGCCTTACATTTGGCCTCCAAAATCTACAGATTTAGTGGACATAACATTTGCTCAGGTTTACGTTTTAGTCGTCATAACTTTTCTGATTTTAGCACTCTATAGAGAATGGTTTAATCCGGCACTGACTTTTTTCATTGCATCGCTGGCCCTGTTGATTGGCGGCGTGATCACACCTGCAGAACTGCTCAGGGGTCTTTCCAATCAACAGATCATAGTTATCTTCCTGCTGGTGCTGGTGACGGCAGGTATCCGGCTGATCTACGGATCAGAACTTTTTGGGCGCCTGTTCCACACCCGGTTAAGTCCGAAACAGTTTCTGCTTCGTGTTATGGTAACAGTGACCGCCGTTTCACCCTTCCTTAATAACACACCTATCGTTGCTTTTATGATTCCTTATGTGAAGGATTGGG
>JBMOKS010000464.1:6666-10709 GCA_049324355.1 Bacteroidota bacterium | reverse complement strand
CGATGGCGTTACGATAGATCACATAAAAGATGCCCGGACGTGATACTTGCGCGTGCGACAGCCCGCCAATCCAGTCGATCAGCGCGGCCAGAATGATCATAGCGGTGAACATAATGCCCGCGGCGTTGGCGAGCATGCCCATACCCAGCCAAATGACCTGGTATGTTATACCATAGATCACATAAAATATCAGTGTCAATGAATAAAAGGCGATTGAAAAACCGATCGGAGTTTTATATCGCGGGTGTTCAGTGATCTTTATTTTTTGCAGCATGGCATCGGCAATAAAAAAAATGTTCCCGATGACTGGAGACAAAAAAATATGCACACACGCAGGTCTACTTGACGTTAAACTCGAAATCGCGAAAGTCGAAGACAGGCAACCAATAAGCGGCGGTTCAAGTTGAGGATAATAAACTACAATCGCCCGATGAAAAAAGACGTCAGCTGCCGATCAAATACCTGCTGTAGTGGCCTGTCAGTTTCTTTAGAAAATACACGGCAGTGACCGACAGCAGCAAGATGAGTAAAAAGTACAACAGGTATGAGAGCAATGAAAAGTCCAGTGTATAACCCAACCTGTTTAACATTTCCCTGGAGATGCTGATGAAAATAAAGTGAAGGAAATAGATGCCGAAACTGTAATGGCCGATAATCTCCAAAAAAGGCATAGGCAGTTTTTTCAGTCTGTGGAAGACGATAACTAAAATCAAGCAGAGAACGAAGGCCTCGAAATAGTAAATATTAAAAGTCAGTTGTTGATCTCTAATTACTTTTTCGAAGCTGATCCCCGGATTTAGCCGAAGCCACCCGGTGAGGTCTGATGCCACCAGCGCCACATAGATCAGCACGAGTGGGATCAGTAACTTGAGACCTGCCGACAATATCCATTCTTTATTATAACTGGCCAACATGCCGGCCACATAAATGGGAATGAAATGAAGGTAGGCGAGGATGGGGTTGGCATTATGCTCCGGCCTGAAAGTGAAGAACCCCATCACAATGATGAGGGGGAATACATAGTGATGAAAACCGCTCTTGTCTAATGCATACAGTAATGGTGTTGAAAGGTAGATCAATATCACCATGAGGATGAACCAGAATGGCGGAAGATGAGTACCGGTGAGCAGCATGTAGAAAAACTGATATGCCGGTGTGTATTCATGAAATCCCGGAGGCAGCGAAAGCGACTCAAAACCGGAATATACGCGGAACAGGATCAGGGGAACAGAAATTACGATGTAGGGCACAATAATCACCTTAAATTTCTTTCGGAGATATTCCATGAAATTGAAGTTGTGGTGATAGATATGCTGAAAAAGGAAACCGGCAATAAAAACAAAGAGCACGGTGCCATTGCCTTCGGAGGCGTCGAAAAAAGTGTTCAGGACATGCCTCGTGGCTGGATTTGAGTGCCAGTCTTGTTCGTATCCACGCGCATGCACGCTGACGATAATGAGGATAGCGAGGCCCCTGAGGTTATGAATATAGGATAGATATTGCGCCATGATTGTTATTCACTATTCAGTGATCGGTGTCTTGCAGGCAGATGCAATTAATAATGAGCCTTCAGGATGATAAAAAAACTTATGCCCGTTACATCATCATTTAACCCTTATTACAACTCGTTTGACTGCACACTGTGCAGACCGACCAGATTTTTGCATTGGTGGTGCTGCCGATGCTGACTCGCTCATACTTAAGGAACAATTTTTTTATAGCTGTCTGCAGTCTACAACTTAACTGCATGGAGTATAGAGCACTTTTAATCACGGAGACCCCTCAAGGCAGATTTGAACGCAATATTGTACATCGGCAGGTGGACGACTTGCCACCCGGTGATGTGTTGATCAGGGTGCATTATTCTGCACTAAATTATAAAGACGGACTCTCTGCTACTGGTCATAAAGGCATCACCAAGATGTTTCCTCATACGCCGGGCATTGAGGCAGCCGGAAAGATCGAAGCGAGCTCGTCTACATCTTATCTCCGGGGAAACGATGTTTTTGTACATGGTTATGACCTGGGTATGAATACGTCAGGCGCATTTGCCGAATACATCAGAGTACCGGCCGACTGGATCATGCAGAAGCCCACTATTCTCACCTGCAAAGAATGCATGACCATTGGCACTGCCGGGTTTACGGCAGCCTTTGCGTTACACAAAATGGAACTGATGGGCCAAACACCATCTTTGGGGCCCATCGTGGTGACTGGTGCCACCGGTGGCGTGGGTAGCCTGGCTGTGGCTATTCTCGCTAAAGCAGGTTATGAAGTGATCGCAGTCACAGGAAAAAAAGATGTGGCAGAGTACCTGAAGTTTTTAGGTGCGGCAAGAGTTGAATCGCGGGAGTTTGTCAATGACCTTTCCGGTAAACCATTGCATAGTCCGTTGTGGGCTGGCGCCATTGACACTGTGGGTGGCAATACGTTGACAACGCTTGTCAAACGTTGTCGTCGCGATGGATGTGTGGTCGCTACCGGTCACCTGTCGTCGGCACAATTTGAAAGTGCTATTTATCCATTCATTTTAAATGGCGTTAACCTCCTTGGCATTGGTGCCGGTTTTACACCCATGACCTTGCGATTAAATTTGTGGAAAAAACTTTTGAACGAGTGGAATGTTTGTGATAAACTTTCTGCTATTGCCTGTGAAATTCGCCTGGAGGAGTTGAAAGATAAATATATAGATGCCATCCTCACCGGAAATACCAAAGGAAGGGTGGTCGTGAAGCTTAACGAAGGTTGTTGTTAGGTCAATAGTCACTAGTCAATAGCCACTGGTTAGTCCTACTACGTCAACTTACTAGAAATATGGCGCTTTTTGTGTCGATTCCGCCGGCTGCGAGCTGCCAGGTTGGAGCTTCGAGAAAAAACGCGCAGCTCATAGCTTCAATCAACGAACCTTTCAAAAATGCCACGTCATGCATAAGATATTTTAAAACTTGACAAAGAAAGTAGGATTAGTTACCAATGACCATTGACCAATGACAGAGTTGTATTATTTCCTTGTTATTCTCTGAACTAACCTTAACTTTATAGGAGGAGCCCATTGCGTTATCCCCACGGGATATAGCGATGGGCTTTTTGGTTGTGTGTTGAACTACCCCTAGTTTATTGGCCTATGGCATCAGAGGAAAGTATGATGGAGAAGGATCTTGAACGTCTCAAGGTTCAAAACACATTGTTGCAATCGTGCATTGAAAGTTATAAAGACGTTCTTATTTTTTCGATCGACAGACAATACCGATATGTACTTTTTAACGCCAACTTTAAAGCCGCAACGGCCTATGCTTATGGAACCGAAGTGAAAGTGGGGATAAGCATGCTGGATAGCATTACCGATATTAAGGATAGGGAAAAAGCCAAAAGAAACTGCGACAGAGCACTGTCAGGAGAAAGTCATGTTACGATCGAAGAATATGGTGAGGTGAACAAGAGTTATTATGAAACACGATACGATCCTATTCGTGACCAAGACCAGCAGATCATTGGGGTAAACGTGCTGTCGGCCAATGTTACTGAGCGGAAGCAGGCAGAAGAACATATTCTCGCACTGAACAAGGAACTGGAGGCGTTCTCCTATACTGTTGCCCACGACCTTCGTTCGCCATTGCGCGTCATCAATGGCTACTCCAATATTTTGGTCGAAGAAAAAAGAGACAGTCTTGATCCCGAGTGTCAGCGTTTGTTAAAAGTGATCGCAGACAACGTTAAACACATGGGAAATCTTATCGATGACCTGCTGGATTTCTCCCGGCTTGGCAGGTCCCCTCTAAATAGAAGTATGGTGAACATGAATAGCCTGGTGAAGTCGGTGTTGGATCAGGAATTGACTCCAGCCGACCATGAAAAATTTGAATTCAGAATCAACCAGCTCCATGATTTGAACTGCGACGGCGATTTAATGCGTCAGGTGTTTTCCAATCTTATCTCCAATGCTGTAAAATATTCTTACAAGAAAGAGCAGCCGGTGATCGAGATTGGGTCCAGCCAAGGCGCCAACTTCGTTACCTATTTTATCAAAGACAATGGTGCGGGCT
>JBMOKS010000464.1:1147-6656 GCA_049324355.1 Bacteroidota bacterium | reverse complement strand
GCTTTGATATGCGATTTTCAAATCATTTGTTTGGCATGTTTCAGCGACTGCATAAATCCACGGAATTTGAAGGCACCGGTGTAGGTCTGGCAATAGTTCACAAGATCGTGACAAAGCATGGTGGCACAATATGGGCCGATGCCGTGGTGGACCAGGGCGCAACGTTTTATTTTAGCTTACCCTCATCTTAACATGATATCACAGCAAGTAGACCTTTTGTTTATCGAAGACAATCCCCACGAAGCCGAACTGACCATACGGAATTTTAAAAAATATCGGCTAGCCAACAACCTTGTTCACATAGATGACGGTGCCGAAGCACTTGATTTTATTTTTTGTCGTGGAAAATACGAACAAAACGTAAAATCCCCCGGCCCTAAACTTATTTTACTGGATCTCAAGCTGCCCAAAGTCGGCGGACATGAGATTCTGCGTCAGATAAGGGCCGATGCGCGCACCCGCAACACACCCGTTGTTGTACTCACGTCGTCTGACGAAGAATCGGATATTTCTGAGTGCTACCGGCTTGGGGTGAATAGCTACATTGTAAAACCACTCGATTTCAAATCGCTGACAAATGCCATTACCAGCCTGGGTATGTATTGGCTGATGCTAAACAAACCACCCTTGCCTGGCTAATCTTTTTTTCACATGGTGCAGACGTTAATAAAGTAAGCTCTTGCTTGTTTTATATATAATGCATTTTTCCTTACTTCGGCAAAAATTAGCGTATTACAAGATTTAAACTCTGAAGTTACCAGTCATGATGAGAATCGGTATCAACGGTATGGGCAGGATCGGCAGGATATTATTTAAAATGCTCTCTGAAAAAAGTGAATATGAAGTGGTGGCGATCAACGACCTGATGAATGCCGACAACCTCTTGTACCTGCTCAAATACGATTCCATTTCTGGCCCTTGGGGAAACTCACCCGAAATCAGCGACAAACAACTGGTACTGGGCACGCGCAAGACCCGTATCCTCAACAATGCCGACCCTGCGCAATTGCCATGGAAAGAATTGAATGTCGACCTGGTGATCGAGTGTACGGGGAGATTTACAACTTATGCGCTCGCGGAAAAACACCTGCTGGCTGGAGCAAAAAAAGTATTACTTTCTACTACAGGCTCTGAAAATATTCCGTTGATCATACGCGGGGTTAATGAAGGTAGCTTGAAAAAGGAGCAGCCCATTCTTTCTATCGGCGGGTGCATGACCAATTGTACAGCCATTTTGCTCGGAGCATTGATCAAGCAGCACGCGGTGGATTCCGTTCAGATCAATGTTTTGCATTCATATACTTCCCGCCAGTCGTTGGTGGATGGACCTCACAAAGACATTCGCCGGGGCAGGGCTTCGGGCGTATCTATTATTCCGGTAGAGATAGATTTGGCGGAAACACTCGAGCGGTTGTTGCCGGAGATAAAGGGTAAGGTCGCAGCCACTTCTACGCGCGTACCGGTTTCAAACGGGGCATTGGCTCACCTGTATATTACTTTGCACGATGACGTGAACGTAGCTCAAATCAACTCCCTTTATCGCGTCGCGTCCGAACAAGTATTAAAAGGTATTCTGCAATACAACACAGACCCGATCGTATCGGCAGATATAACCGGAAATTCGCACTCCGCAATTTTCGATGCAACGTTGACCAGCGTGGTAAATCATCAACTTCGGATCGGCGCATGGTTCGACAACGAATTTGGTTATTCTACCCGTTTGCTCGAAACGATAGAAACCCTGAATAAATTTTGAACAAAACATGGAGCACCAACTCCGCAGGCATACCGGTAACCGTCGTATTCACCTGATCCTACTGGGTATAATATGGTTGACAATTCATATTCTGTTGTTTGCACACTACGGCACCAGGAACTTATTTGACTCACAAGCCTATATCCGCGCTGCTGACTTTTTGATTTCGCAAGGCGGACTACAGGAGGCTGACTGTATTTTCTATGCCGTTCCTATTACGCTGATAGCCGCTTTTCGCTGGTTGTTTCCCGGTGAGATCTTGCCCTTTCTCATTTTCCAGTCCATGATATCCGGATTGGCAACAGTTTCGCTTTATTTTTCAGGTTCGAAGATCTTCAACAACCATAAGGCAGGACTGCTGGCTGGGAGTATCTTTTTATTGTGGTGGGACAATCTTCAATGGAACACCACGGCGATGACCGAGTCGCTCCAGTGCAGTGTTATTTGCTTTGTACTTTACAGACTAACATATTTTGCCGGCACTAAGAAAGACTTTATCGTCATCATTGCCTGGTCGTTGGTGTCGTTTCTCACCAGGCCTACTGGCATCGTCATTGTCCTCGGTGTGATCGTTTTTTTTCTCTATTACTATAAACATGCTTTACGTGAAAAGCCCTTGTGGCGTATTACTTTGGTGATCGCTTCGGTGGCGATAGCGTATTGGGGAGCCAACGTTATGTTCTCGCGCTGGGATTTTACTGATCAATATAGACGCGGCAATATCATCACCTACATGGATACCATCGAAGGATCACCTTTGTATGATGAGAGCCTTGTAGTGGCCCCGGCAAAACCGGTGACCGACATCAGTGCGATGCCCGTGATGAAAGTAGTTAACTTTATTTTTAATGACCCCCTTTACTTCCTGAAAATTTCGGCGCTGAAGGTTTTGTATTTGCTGGCTTTTGTGAGACCATACTATTCAACGCTGCATAATTTGTTCAACCTCTGGTGGATCAGCGTTGTGTATGTTGGTTTTTATGTGGGTATGCGAAAAGGCGGTAATAGCCCTGTTCGTTTGTTTGTGCTCGTGGTGATCGCCGTCAATTGTGCTCTCATCGGTATTTCGACCGTCGATTGGGACAATCGTTTTTATATTCCCATGGAGCCCGGCCTCGTGGTATTTGCCGGAGGCGGAGCCGCTTATTTTTCGAACCGATTGAAACCGAACCTTCGAACGACTTAAATGTTCACCGTAAGTTGTTTCATTCTCACGGTCAGTTCCAATATCGCGCTTTTGTTTTCGGGGTTATTGAAGTTTTTGTGTTCAAGCCAGAACTCGAAGGCCTGATACGACCATCCGTAGATATTCCTCTTTCGGTCGAGTTCGGCTTTCAACGACGACGGGTCCCTTGAAAGGACTTTTGCATTCGCTTTCGACGGATAGTCACGTATGCAATAGAAGGCTACCGACCGAAGGTACAGGGCCAACAGGTAAATACTTTTATCCGACAAACTCTTAACTGTGCCGATCACTTGGGGGGTCAAGATCGATGGTATCCTTTCATAGTCGCCCACCAGGATGGATGCTTCGGCATAATCCAGTCGGCAGAGCACTGCGGTGGTATCGGCGTTATGCGCTCTTCTTAAATACTCCCAGCCACCTTTAAAATCGCGTAAGTTCACCAGCGTATTTCCCAGCGACCACAAACCCTCGGAGTCTTTAGGCGAGATCTCCAAATGTTTCATCAGGTATTCGCGTGCCTTTTCGGCGTACACTACCTGGTCGCGGTTTTTGTCGAAGATCAGTTTTAGGTTCGAGCCCAGCTCACGGTAGATTGTCAGCGGATCGAAGAGTTGTGTTGATACAAACCGTTTTACTACTGTTTCGGCTTCGCTAAATTTTTTAAGCTGATAGCAGGTCCTTACATACAGCATTGCAGATTCTGTATCCCATGCGCTTTCAGGGACACGTTTGAGGTAATTGTAGGCGTCAGCGTAGCGTGAAGCTGCGTACTCGCCACTTCCCAGCAAGTACAAACTTTTAGCCAGGCTGGTCTGCACGTCTTTGTAGTTGGGGTCTTTGGCGTAAACCGCTGAAAATTCAGCTTCCGACGATTTTATGTTTTCCTGAATGAGATAACTTTTTCCCAGATAATAGTGGGCTTCGATGTCGTCGGGCCTTTCAGACAAGTATCGAAGTAACGTTGCGATCGCATCGGCAACATTATTGGTGGCATACTGAGCCTTTCCGATCTGCAGGTCGAGGTCGCCGAGGTCCATAAAGGAATAGTGCGCCTGTTGGTCTTTCACCGCCTTCAGCGCGTTTAATGCGTCGTAATATTTTCCTACCGTGATGTAGGTCAGGCCGCGCATGTACAGCAGCCGATAATCGTTTGGGTTATTTTTTAGCGCAATTTCGATAAAGTGATCGGCTTGTTCGCGCTGATTGAGCTTGAGCAGCATGTAGGCCATCAACAGGTAAACCTCCGGATCAGTCGTCTTTTCGCCGATGGCCCGGTAGGCGAGAAGGTTGGCGGGAACCCACTCCTGGCGATCGACAAGATTTTTTATTTCGGTCGCAGCTGCAGGGAGGGGGATGGTCATAACATGTCTTACTGTATTGATATTGTTCATGCTCCACGCACCCGTCGGGTCGACAATGAATTCAAAGAACTGGTTGAAGTCCTGCTGAACATACGCCAGTACTTCGGGTTTATAACTTTGTAAGATGATGGGCGGCAGCGTGATGATCTGCGGCGGTGTGCGAATAATGAATTGGGGTTCAACCCTGATAAATTCGGACTGCTCAAAGGCTACTCGCATGATCGCATCGGCGCCGGTTTTGTTAAATATCTCCGCGGGGGAAAAACCGTTGCTCATTTTACCATAATAACGATTGGCATTATCCCACGATACTACCTTGATCCGATTAGCCGGCTTTTGATCGATGTCGAGCAGGTACCGCTGGAATTTTAACGCACTGTTGGCTGGTACAATGACAATTTTTTTTGCGCTTCCCTTTGCCGTTTCGATCTGCCTGATCTGTTCGGATACCCGGTGTGCCATGGTGTTCACCGCCTGATACATATCGCCGGGAGAGCAAATGATGTTGGGCACCCGCGTGATGGAATCTTGTGCGGTGATGACCTGAAAATCGAGAATGAATTCTTTTTCATTAAAGTGATTGATGCCGCGCACCAGGTAGTCGTATGAGGTATTTTTGAGATTTAACCTGAACCGCGCGGTGTCTTCTTCGATGACGAATGAAGGCTGATCGATGAAAGAGAAGATGAAGAGATCTTTGATCTTTTCCGAATACGGGTTTTCTGCGCCGATGTTTTGAACATTCAGCAGCACGCGGATAGGCTGCTGCTGCGACATGTTTTGTGCCGATAAGTTTAGCGAGAGCAGCAGTGTGGTGACAAAAAGGGCAATATTTTTCATAGGTGAGGCGTCATTACTGGTACTTGTTCTTTACAGCTTTTTTCATTTGTCCGATGAACTCGATGCCATCGGGATAATCGTAGGTAACGTTTTCTGTCTTGGTGGTTCCCCGTCTTAGGAAGGCTTTAACAGGAATTCGGCTGTCGTCGGGAAAGCTATTGATAGTTCCCCAAATCTGTCCTTTTACTAATTCTTCCTGGCAATCTTTCACAAAACAAAAACGGTCGATCAGATCGTTGTTTAACGTATCAACCAGTGCGTTTACGGCCAGTTGCAGTTCTGCAAGTTCCGGGCGGGTTTTATCGGCTGCATTAGTGGGAGCAATTTCTTTGATGCGGATATACTCGCGCGCGGAACCTACGGCGT
>JBMOKS010000464.1:0-1137 GCA_049324355.1 Bacteroidota bacterium | reverse complement strand
ACCATCCCGAGGTCGGCCCTGATGTTCTGAACATATTTTTTCTTTTTGCTTTCGGTTAGGGGAGACCCGCTGGTGAAACGCTGGGCCGGAGTGCTCACCGTGTTGGAAAGCATGTTGGCGTTGGCGGCATTAACGTGACTGATGTTGATCTGGATGATCACGTCGCCGTTGATCTCTTCGCGAATGGTGCCATGCACAACCCGTTTGATGCCGATCAGTTCGGCGCTTTGCTTCGACTTGTTGTATCCGGACCATTCTGATTGAGCAATTTGTTTTTTCACAGCAGAATACCCTCCCAGCGAAGTGTCGACATACTTTTTCAGGTCGCGGCAAAAACTCGAAGTGCACCCGGTCGGCGACGAGAGTGTGATGTTCAGTATTTCAAAGGTGGTTCCGTCTTGCGCTATCAGTGAGGGCGACAATAGCGAAATGACAAGGAGCAATAGCAGAAGTCTTTTCATACACTTACTTTTCGGTCTTTAGCACTTTGGCAGTTTCATTGATCTTGCTTTGAATGATACCCTTCAACTTCAGTGTGTCGGATAACGATTCCAGTTTATCGACGGCTGCATTCAGCTGGTCGAGCGTCATTTTTTTCGGTTGTCCTTCCAGCGGAAGATATTCGTACAAGGCGAGGTAGTTGTAAATTCTTTCGGTGTTGCTTTGATCGGGACTGATCTTGATGGTGTTCACCTGGTCTTTCATGAGCATGCCGAACCGGCGGTTAATGATACCTACAATTTCCTTCTCTTCACCTTCGTTGTAGACCATCATCGAGGCAATGGTGCGATGTATTGCGTTCAGGTATGCCGAATGCTTCTCCTGCTGGCACGTATCCAATGACGCAAGGAGTATGGGTAGCGAGTCTTTGCCATAGTACTGCAACAATAAAATAGCGCGCTGAACTTCGGCAGTCCGCTGATGACGCAGGCTGTCCACAAACTGGAGCATGGTCTCATTGAGTTGTATTCTTCTTTGTCGTACCACCTCGTTTTTATGTTGTTCGTATTCGTTAAAAGCGGCGATAATACTAAACACGCCCACAACTACTGCGATGATCAGCGAAGAGGTGTTTAGCCACGGCTGAAGTTTGTCGATGAACGGAGTTTTTTTATTATTCCCCTCTATTTCATCCAA